>CAXAHI010000091.1:0-9577 GCA_963968645.1 uncultured Gammaproteobacteria bacterium
CGATACCAAAGGAATAACCGCTTTTTTATCGACAACACTTCTGGCGGTCGAATTAACAATATCATCCTGCTTTACTATCGACAGCCAAGGATTTTCAATCGCTAAGCTAGTCTGCTCAGCGTCGGTAAGCATTGAGATTGTCCGCTGTAAAAAGTGGCCACTCATCTTATAAGTATTAGGCCGCAATGCCGTATAACGCTGATAATCAGGATCATCATAAGCTGGCCACTGATCAAACGGCGGTGTTAGCAACAACAATAAAGCGCCGCCGCGAAGCGTACCAGAAGCCATACCCAGCATATCGGGTGCGAACCCGCTCCAAGCGTCAATAACAAGACAATCCGTATCACTACCAAGCAATTGAGCAGTAGCATGAGGAGGGATTGCGCGAATATAACTAGACGGAGGAACAGAATCCCCTACCCAGCAAACCTGCGAGGCATCAATTGAAGACGAATAAATTGGATGAGCATTAATGAGAGTAATCGCATCAAGCGCTTGCTGCTGGCACCAGGCCTGGCTACCCGACAAAACTAAACAGCCACGATAGTGCTGCTCATAAGCAAGGCTGAGAATTTGACTAAGTGAAGTTTCAAGCGGATTTGGCATAGCCGACAATTAAGCCATATCTTGGAGCATTTCACACTTTAATTTTAAGAGATGACCTAAGCAAAACGCATAGATCACCATTAAAGCTGAAAGGCCTAGCGAAAACTAAAAGGCTAAGCCAATATTAAAAAGCTAAGCCGATTTAGATTTAGCAATAAACGAGGCCAAATAAGCATTACTGTCTGGCAAGGAATCAATCGTTTTATCAATATTGTCTTTAATATTGTTTAAGAAATCAGTGAGTTCTTTCTTACTCATCGTATCGACAAGCGCATGATGACGATCGGGCATTAACCCTTGTCCATACATAACCTGCTGCCATGAATCATCAAACAACTCATTCGGGCTACGGAAAACATGCCCCGTTTCTTTAAACACCTCAATGCGATGCGCCAAACTCGCTGGCACTTCCATATTTTGGCAATGACGCCAATACTCAGAATCATTACGGTTAGTGACTTTGTAATGCAAAATAATAAAGTCACGAATCTTCTCAAGGTCATAATTAGCTTGTTCGTTAAACTCGTCAACCTCACTTTGACGAATGCCCGCCGAGGGGAACATACGTAAAAAGCGAACAATATTTTGTTGAATCAAATGAATACTGGTTGATTCTAAAGGCTCTAAGAAACCACTCGATAAACCAACCGCCAAACAATTTTTATTCCATTGCTTTAAGCGTCGCCCAGTATTAAATCGAATCCTTAACGGCTTAGTGAGCTTCTCACCTTCAATGTTATCTAACAGTTTTTTCTCTGCATCATCATGATCCATAAAACGACTGCTATACACTATGCCGTTACCAACACGATGCTGAAGCGGTATACGCCACTGCCAACCCGACTCATGCGCAATTGATCGTGTGTAAGCCAACGGAGGACCTACTGATGCAGTTTGCACGGCAATGGCACTGTCATTAGGTAACCATTGCGACCAAGACTCATAACCTGTATGCAAAGCATCCTCGATAAGTAGTGCACGCATGCCGGTACAGTCAATAAAGAAATCACCGTCTATGACTTCATTGCTATCGAGCGTCAAAGAGCTAATGTTGCCATTTTCGACATGTTTATTAACTTTCGCAATTTTTCCTTCAACACGCTTAACACCAAAACCTTCACTAAACTTACGCAGATATTTTGAGTAGAGAGAGCTATCAATATGAAACGCATAGTTAAGGCCAGTATTCGGTAAATGCGAAAACTTATTCGTTTCAGCAGCACGGCCTTCTAAACAATAGTCGCCAAACTCTGTCGCTATACCGAGCTTACGCCCCTTCATCCAAAAATGCTGAAAACCACAAGCCCAGCAGTCTTTTCCTGTTACACCAAAGGCATGAAGATAATCTTCATTAACGTTCCGCCAGTTTTCAAATTTAATTCCTAGCTTATAAGTACCTTGCACCGCATCTAAAAAATCGGCCTCTTTTATGCCTAATAGCCGATTAAAAAAGATCATCGTTGGAATGGTCGCTTCACCTACACCAATGGTGCTAATCGCGTCGGACTCTACCAAAGTGATATCGATATTGGTGCCTATCAGCTTGGATATCGCCGCAGCCGCCATCCACCCTGCTGTGCCACCACCAGCAATCACTATTTTCTTAATCGGTTTATTTTCCACAACTACACCTTCTCATTTTCTTATTTAAGAAGCGGGTAATCGCCGCTTCTCAATTATTTTTTTGTTTTTTATGTTCGTATTTTATTTATCTAACTTACGTCGTAACATCGCCCATAGCTGCTTGGCCGTTGCATCATCAATATCACCTAGAATACCTAACGCTTTATCTGGAATATGAGCCAGCGTATCGGCATCGGGTTCTTGCTCAAACACATAATAATTAAACAGTGTCTGCCAGGCTCGTTTCTGTTCTGCAGGCAGCGTTTTGATACTTAGCAAAGCATGAACCAATGTATCCATGGGCGCACCCATTATTACTGGCGAGCTACGCCACCAATAATTAATTAGCACATTAAAAGCATCTAAAGCCTCAACATGGTGCCACCACATACTCGGTATATAAATGGCATCACCGGCTTCTAACTCTGCCACTTGCGCTTCTTGCAACGCATCTTTAAAACGAGGATAGCGTGTAAAGTCTGGCTCGTGGAAATCAACCAAACTAATAGCCTGCCCCGCTGGCGTAAAATCGACAGGGCCCACATACAAATTAGCTAATTGCTCAGGTGGAAACAGCGTAAAGCGTCGTCGCCCCGCCGACACACAAGCGATATTGTTAGGGCTATCAAAATGCGCAGCAATTCGAGTTTGATTTCCCATCCAGACAGATGCTAAAGAATCTAGCCCCGCTAGGTTAATATCGTTTTGTTCACGAAAACTAGGACAGCAGCTGTCTACCGAGGTAGAGCCAATATAGCATGCGGGATCAGTATCACTTTCACCCAATAATTCAAACTGCGTTAGCATGCTATCTAAACTGGCACCTGATCGGTCAAAGTTAAAACCACTCAAATCATTGTTATAAAAAAAACGGCCCTTAATCTCGGGCTTACCTTTAAACACCATAACTTGCTGTTGCTTATGCTGACTATGGCTTCGCATATAAGCAATCGCTTCAGCCTTGCCTTGTTGCGCGGCTTTAACGGCAGGCCAATGAGATACCAAACCTTTTAATACTATCGGCTTATCGGCATTAAGTACCTCAGCAGGCAGATTATTCGCATCTACACCGCTAAGCACTTTTACCTGATTTTTAATCGCTATATTTTTAATCGCTATGGTATCGATAACAAAGTTCTCAATAGTTAAAGCCTTAACCGTTAACAGAGAAATGACTCAAAGCACCATTCACCTATTTATAAACTCGCATTTTTTAAGTCAATAAGACGACGGATGTTAGACATAGACGCAAGCACCATATATATGGCCTGCAAAATACCGCGACGATGAAAGTCTGCCAACACATCACTCTCTAAGGCAGCTAGTTTCTCTTCATTAATGGTATGGAAGCCTTGTAAGCTATTTTTCTCGCCGTTGTTAAGTTCAACATTTAAAGTAAACGGCTCAATTAAATCTTGCGCAACTAAGGCTTCAACAAACTCTTCGCTAATTGCTTGTCCCGCATGAATTTGCTGTAAAACATCGACTACTCGAGCGGTATAATCAGAATTACCGCCAAAGGGATCAAAGACCGGCTCGCCTGCAGACTCGTTAATTCTAGCGCTATCCATATCAATGGATATAACCATCTTCTTATGAGCAATCTCGCCTTCTACCACCGTTTGAAAGCCAATTAAAAATGGGCCTCGCTCAACCATTAATGGAATATAAGACGCATCCCAGCCATCTTCATTCAAATAAAGGTTCTCATCTTGCTGAAAACCAAACATCACCATGGGTCTATATTTATCGGTGTCTGTCGATTTATGAAAGAAGATAGGATAATCGGCTTGAATATTACGAAACTCTGTAGGAATCGCCAAAGTACACATTATTTGGTCGCCAAAGTCGGCACCGAAATTTGCGCTATGCGCAGCATTCACTTTAAGATCTTTATGATCTACATTATTTAGTACAACATGATTCGGCATTCTATTTCCTACAATGTAATTGCCATTAACTGGCTCAATATAAATAATTCTTTAGTCGCTAAACGCCCTGACGGATGCGTGCAAGTAACTCTCTATTACTAGGTAAACCACCTAATAAACGCTGAGTGTTAGCGGCGTTCTCATCAAAGAAACGCTTCGCTAAAACAGCATTTTCACTGCGCCGCGCAGTCTCTCTTGATAGTGTTTTAAAACCCATACCGTAAAGCACGTATTGATAACTGGCAGCAGGAAAAACTTCGTCTGCTTGAATAAAATCCAATCGTGATGGCGACTGATAACGCCAGCGATTTAATAATTCTTGTAAATGCTCAGGAATACTAGAGGCATCTCGATGATCATGCCAATAGTCAGAACCACTGCGCTGAGAAAGCACATAATGCAATTTTAAAAAATCAATAATCCTATCCCATCGATATTGAAATCGCTCATTAAAGCGCTTTGCTGTTGCCGCCATTAAATCTTCTGTCGCAGGCATATCATCTCGAATCATACTGGCAGACAACTCAACTAAAGCCAGCGCAGACGCTTCAAGCGGCTCAATAAAACCCGCCGACATACCAACGGCGACACAGTTTTTCTTCCAGAATGAGGCGCGATGACCCGGCTGAATCTTTAACGGCCTTAGCTGCGCTGCACTCGCTTTTGCTTTACCCATGCTGGCAGTTAAATAAAGCCGTAAATCTTCTTCTGCTTGCGCCTCAGTGCTGTGTGCGCTGGAATAAACATAGCCCACACCTCTTCTGCTAGGCAAGCCAATATCCCATATCCAACCCGCACGCTGTGCAGTCGACAAGGTCGCTGAAGCAATAGCTTGCTGACTATCGGCATAAGGAACATGCACTGCCAGAGCACGGTCATTAAATAACACCGACTGCCGACTAATAAAAGGCTCATTAAAATGCTGCGCTAATAGAACAGAGTGAGTACCAGAACAGTCAATAAATAAATCGGCGTTGAGCGCCCCATGCTGCTGGGTACTCAAGCTTTCTATACTGCCATCACTGGCTGCATTAACGGTAGTCACATGATCAAGCACATGGGTAACAGACAGCTTTTCAGTGCAATGCTTTTGTAAAAAACAGCTGAACTTAGCGGCATCAAAATGATAACCGTAATTCACTACCGCGGCATATTCAGGGGTAGTGACTTGCTTAGGGGCTAAGCCCTGCTCACACACTTGGCTCTGCCCGCAAACGGCATCAGCAAAAGCCATTGAGGAAGCCTGAGACTGCAAAAACGGTATGCTATTAACATCATGGTAACCGTGCGGAAGAGAGAACGGATGATAATAAAAATCTGAGGCGCTGCCGTCCTTCCAACCAATAAATTTAGAACCTTGCTTAAATGATGCGTCGCATTCTGTAATAAAAGCATGTTCCGACACACCTATTTTTCTAAGCGTATCGCGCATTGATGGCCAAGTGCCCTCACCCACACCAATAATGGGCACATTAGGGGACTCAACCAAGGTAATTTTTAAACCTTCGCCATGTTCGGCTGCAATGACGGCCGCGGTTAACCAACCCGCCGAACCACCACCGAGAATAATAATATTTTTTATTGCTTTACTCATAAAAGATAACTTAGGGATAAACGCTAACGATAAAACTATTTTTTATAATTTAGCCACAACTGCGCTGTCTAATTAACATACAGGCAATGTAACCCTCGACACATTATAACCGCGTAAAAAAAAACAGCCACGAAAATCGTGGCTGTTTTTATAAAGTTTTAAACCGTTAAATGAATGGCTTAAAACTTATAACGTGCACCAACACTATAACGAGCACCGGTTTGGATAGCACCAATCACCATGTTCGGGTGACGGCCATACAAACGCTGTGTTTCACTAGTAATGTTAATACCTTCAGCTGAAACGCTAAAGTCTTCCGTTACGTCGTAACTAAGGCTGATATCAATTTGACCGAAACCTTCTGTGTAAACAGGGTTTCTTTCATTGTTACCATCAACAGTTGCTGTAAGGAAGTCATCGCGCCAGTTATAAGCGATACGAGCTTGAATACCATCTTTATCGTAGAAACCGATAAGGTTGGCAGAATCACTCAAACCTAATAAAGCGAACTGATTTTCTGCACCAGCGCCCTTGTTAGTGTTGAAGTTATCATACTCAATGTCGCCATTAACTGTTGTCATGTTAGCAACAAGACCGAAGCCTGAATCACCAAACATATGCTGAACAGCAATTTCAAGACCATCAATTGACGCATCTCGCGCATTCACTGGAGTCGTTAGACTAAACACTGCTGATGGATCACCTAACGATGCATCACCAGTAAGTGGTGTGCCGTATTCGCCTTCCATGTAAGCACGGACAACAGCATTATCGGTAGATCCTGTTGCTATAACAGCAGCATCGTATCGATCACCTTGACCAGGATGAGCTAGATCAAAGACCGTATCGTTAACAGTGGTTGTACCGATAAAGTTTTCAACATTTTTCTGATAAAAACCTACCGAAACATAGCTGCCTTCGCCGTAGTAGAACTCAGCAGATAAATCCATGTTATTCGACACAAATGGCGCTAAGCCAGGATTACCTTGACTACCCGTGCCGCCATCTAAGCGAACAGGGTTATTAACCGAACGACCACCTTGAAGGTCGGCATAACTTGGACGAGATAGTGTTTTACTGGCCGAAGCACGTAAAACCAAATCATCCGTTACGCTAACATCAAAGTCGATATTAGGTAGTAAGTAGTCATACGAACCTTCACCAGAAGTAGTTCCTACTTCATCAAAAAGGGCAGTAAATTCGTTATCTGACTCCCAAGTGATTCGGTTATAGATAGGCACCATCGCTGTCGATTTAACGTCAGTATCTTCATAACGTAAACCCCATGAAGCATTCATAGGCATTCCTGCACCTTCCCAAGCGAAGTTCGCTTGAACATACAGAGATGTTTGATCTTCAGTAGTAGTACGGTCAGTTGTGAAGTTAGGATCCGCACAAAGTACAGGACCACAAGCACCTAAGTCGTCACCGTTAGCAATAGCGATTGCAGCAATAGCATCACGCGCACCTTGGAAATCAGTTTCGTAGTAGTTTGCTTCAAAATTAGGGTTAGATGAACCCGAAAGTTGATCAAACTGAGACGAAAGATCTTTAGGTGTGAATAAACCATCATCGTAATCAGCTGGAGTAGCGTAACCGCCCCATGTACCATTATCGTGCGCTGAGTAAGCCGAACGGTTGGTTGATTCAAGAACAGAGATGCCGAAATCAACACTCTGTAAAGTAGAATCATCAAACGTGTATTGACCATCAATTTTTGCTTGCTCAATATCATGCTTCATGTAGCTATTACGGAAGCTATTACCAGACGTTTGCATAAGCGCTGGATCAAATCCTTGACCACCGATATATTCAAAACTAGTAACCGGTACATCTTGGCTGTAATCAACAGTAGTTGATAAACGGTTAAATTGAACACCAGCGATTTTGTTAGCGGTGCCTCGATCATCTTTGGCACCGTTTTCGGCATCAGAGTTATGATAATCAAATACTAAAGATAAGTTATCAGAAGCATTCCACTCAACGTTTAAGCCAATCGAGTTGTTTTCAGATACACGACCCCATTCGCCAGTAGCGAAAGTGATATCAGTACCAGTGCCATCAGTATAAATAACAGGTGCAACGATTGAACCATTGCCAGTACCTTGAGTGAATTCACCCGACTGAGGAACACCATTAAACCAAGCACCCATTTCATGACGCTGAGTCTCAACATCAAGTTCTGAGTAGGTATAATCTAAAGTTGCAGTAATATCAGAAGATGGCGCCCACTGAAGTGTTAACTGCGCATTAGTACGCTCACGTTGAATTTGGTTAAATTCGTAATCAATAGTACGTGGTACCGCGTAAATATCGCCCGCTTGTGGTGCATTTACGAAATCAGGTGAGTTAGCAGGAACTGAACCCCAATCACCAACATCACCAGGAATAGTGAACCAACCACCGCCTGTATGTGCTTTGTTATAACCGCTATCACGCTCAGAAACACTGGCGCTAATAGAAATACCAATAGTATCGTCAGCAAATGTCTGACTAAAAATACCTGAAAGTTCAGGTGTAGTATCAGAGCCTTCATCATTTGATGAATCAGCATGTAACTTAACCGATACGCTAGCAATACCATCTGGGTTATTTAAAGGACGCGCTGTTTTAATATTAATTAACGAGCCAATGCCGCCCGTTGTTAATGACGCTTTACCTGTTTTGTAAACTTCAACACCGCTAACGCTTTCAGCAGCTAGGTTAGCAAAGTCAAAAGAACGAGATGAAGATGCAGCAGTGTCTTCAACATTCGCAGAAGGCATTTGACGGCCGTTTAATGTCACCAAGTTAAAGTCGGGACCAAAACCACGAACGGTTACTCGGCTACCTTCACCATTTTGGCGATCGATAGACACACCCGTAATACGCTGTAACGCTTCAGCTAAGTTAGTGTCAGGCATCTTACCGATATCTTCAGCAGAAATTCCATCAATGACACCAGAAGCGTATCGCTTCATATCCATTGAACGTTCTAAACTGCCACGAATACCAGTAACAACCACTTCTTGAATCGCTAAAGCTTCTTGAGCCATGGCGTTCATAGACACCCCAGCCAAAGCTAGAGCAATGCTTCTAGTCAATAGTTTCTTTTTATGAACCATTAATTTACATCTCCGTAAAATATAATTGTATATAAATTGATCGCCAGATCGCAAAAATTATTATAATAATCGACGACAATTTTTGATTTTTTATTAATAAAAATAAACACTAAAAAAAACAAACACAAACACACAAACACGAATTTTAAATACATATCCGATTTCGTAACGTTAACAGGAGCTATGTCAAATAGCGTAGGTTTGAGATAGAAGCATCGGCTAGCGAGCCAAGCAGGAAGCCCGTTAGAGATCCGTTTTGATTTAGTCAATAAAGTATATAAACCCCCTCTTCAAATTGATTTAAAAACGATCAATCGATAAGAGCAACAGCACGGCACAATCAAACGACATTAACGAATAACATTTAATGACAAGAAAAATGAAGCCATGACGAATTAATAACTCATTAACAAGCACGAGAAGTAGCAGAAGAATAAACTGATTGATAAAATAGGTAGATAGATAAATGAGTACATAGATAGCAACATGATGTCACTAGTGGTGAATACCACGAAGAGCTTAAAGGCTGAGGGTGCTATAAAAAGAAATGATAAGAAATGAAAACTTAATCAGGAGGACGCCCATAAGCAGGAGCCCATAAAGAGAGTAAAGTAATACTTCAGTATGTTAGAGCAATATCTATAGAGTCATAACCGCACTATTTTCGTACTATTTTCGTACTATTTTTTTGCACAACTCATTACACAACTCATTAC
>CAXAHI010000092.1:0-9353 GCA_963968645.1 uncultured Gammaproteobacteria bacterium
CTGGAACTGCTGGACAGAAAACCCTACGAGATGCACCCGTCGTGGTTAAGCTTCGCCGTTAAGCTTACGGCATTTTTTGGTGACTTTTTGTTGCTGTTGACAAAAAGTTACTGGCTGTCGGGCCACCCCCGACGACCTTGACTTTAAAACTCAAACAAAAAAACTAAACCCTCAGAATACCCCATCACCACTAAAAACTCACGCACAAGACTCTGGCTTCTGGCTGTCGGGCCACCCCCGACGACCTTGATCCTCACCTTACCATTCAAATTCCGGCGGCACCGTACCCTCAACATCCTTCCGAAGCGAAATCTGTAAGCCCTGCAAAAAATTCCTCAGCACCTGATCCTTACATGCCCGAAAATGCTTATGATCGGCCTTACGAAAAAATGCACTCAACTCATGCTTACTTAAACGAAACCCCGCCAAGCTCAGCGTCTGCAAAACATCCTCAGCTTTCATATTAAGCGCAATCTTCAGTTTCATAAAAATAATATTATTATTCAGCTTAGTCTCAGGTACTGGCTGATCGCCATCACGCTTGCCGCGCTTCTCAACTATCAAACCATTCAAAAATGTTGCCATTAATGTATCACTGCAACTTTTGTAATCATCATCATCGTCTTTTTTTAACCAAGCACTAATCTGCTCGCGCGTCACTTCACAACCCGCCAACCCAAACAGGGCGACCATCTTATTATCATTGAAATCAAAAATGTAACGTGCGCGGCGTAAAATATCGTTATTGGTCATAAAAACTTCTCAGCATAGTATGGTCTAATTTATATCGATATTTTACGTTATTAACGAGAGAAGTAGATAAAACATTTAAAGGGGTTAATACCATCCTTACACAGTTATAAGAAAGTATAAGACAATGATTTTCTATTTTCGTAGGAGGTAAAGCTTAAAAGAAACACTTTGCATTATAAAAATCAAGGACGACTTTTACAGGCAGGACCGCCTCTAAAGACTACTTCAATGGCTCAACAACACTCGTAATATCACCTGACTCAGCCAAACGGATAAACGCTTCACCCAGCTCGCTGCTTCTATCTTTAGCCGCCGTCCAGCGACTAACACGCTCACTGTCGTTATTCTTGAATTGATAAAAATCCTGTCTATCAGGTATCTTGCCGCCGGGAAGCGACGCAACATACTCGTCACTTGGGCCAATAAGCACCGTGTTATCCAATTGCTCAGCAGACACTTTTCGCCATGGAGCGAACTTATCAAACCATCCCTCAGTTAAATGGGTATAAAAATGCGGATACAATATTAAGCCTTGCTTAACATCAACAAGATTACTCGGCAAAGGGTGATAATCGAGTAAGCCACCATCGCGATAAACACCTGGCTCAGCCCCCGCTATATCGGTTACACCGTGCATCACAGCAGGTATTGATCCTGACGACAAAACAGCCGGAATAAGACTCTCTTCATTTAAGGCAACATATCGTGTAGTGAAATTGTCGATGCCATTAAAAGTATTGACCGGATTACCAGTATAAAAAACGGTGCGTTCGAAAGTATTACGAAGATTTTGACGACTCAACATAGAAAGCAAAAGTGCTTTTACCATCGCAAATTTCTGTAGCGCTGTATTATGGCTACCTAACATGCCATTACAGCGAACACTCGCACAATGATAATTAAAGCGTGGGTTGTATAGAATTTCAGGAATATTTTTTTCGTTTAAAAATGCGTTAAAAATACGACGCGTTTCAATATCCACTT
This sequence comes from uncultured Gammaproteobacteria bacterium, assembly GCA_963968645.1. Classification (GTDB taxonomy): domain Bacteria; phylum Pseudomonadota; class Gammaproteobacteria; order Pseudomonadales; family UBA7434; genus UBA7434. The sequence continues at coordinate 1,738 of CAXAHI010000092.1, forward strand.
TATCAGCAGAAATATCATCGCCGTAATATTGATGAATATAAGCATCAGCCAGTTGCGTCATTGCTTCTGCAGGATTACTTTGCGCAGCTGCGGCCAATTTAAAAGCACCTACTGAGGTGCCAAATAAATCAATCGGCTGATCACTCTTCACTAACCACTCAGAAAATATGGCTTTATCTAAACCATAAATCGTTAGCCACTTAGCTGCACCTGAGGCACCAAAAATTGCGCTAACATCCTGTGGCGCTAAGCCATTCTCTTTTATCTGTCGGTATGCCTTAGCACCCGCTAAAATCTTTATAGGCTCCATAGTAATACTAAAGCGTATACCCTCCATCCACTACAATACATTCGCCACTGGTATAACTTGATGCATCAGAGACAAGATACAAAACGGTTCCAGCCATTTCTTGTGGCTCGGCATGACGCCCCATGGGTACTTCTTTCATCGCAGCATCATAAATAGCTTTATCGTTAAACAAAGCACCTGCAAATTTCGTTTTTGTAAAACCGGGCAACAAAGCATTAACGCGTATGCCGTGTTGCGCACACTCTTTTGCAAATGCTTTTGTCATATTAACCACAGCTGCTTTAGTGATTGAATAAATACCTTGGTAAAGACCCGGCTGCAAAGCATTCACCGATGCGGTATTCACTATAGCGCCACCGCCACTTTCGCGCATTAAACGCCCCGCTTCTACAGACATAAAAAAGTAGCCGCGAATATTAACATCTACCGTTTTTGTATAGGCAGCAAGATCAGTATCTAATATATCGCCAAAGTAAGGGTTGGCAGCTGCGTTATTCACAAGAATATCTAACTTGCCATGCTGCGTTTTAATATGAGCAAACACCTGACTAATATCATCCATATTGCCGACATGACAGGCAAAGGCTTCGGCACTTCCGCCAGCTTCTTTAATTGCGTTAGCAACCAAATCGCAGCCATCAATTTTTCGACTTGAAACAATAACGTGCGCGCCTTGTTCCGCAAGCAACTTTGCAATTTCTTCACCAATACCACGACTTGCGCCAGTTACTAAAGCCACCTTGCCGGTTAAATCAAATATTTTTGTACCCATCAATCCTAACTCCCCTAACTCCAACATTTATCTAGGCTAAAAATTTCTATTTTTTATTTGCGCGTAATAACCCATTGATAAAGATTAGGGGATAAACGTTTTAATCCCCAATGCAGCCAGCTTATTTTATGTGGTAACAACATAAACTGATTTGCTTTTACTGCTGAAACTATTTTTTCGGCAATATCTTCGGCTGTCATCGATGATTTTTCCATCTCTCGATCAATTACTTCTTGCTGACCTTCTTTCGCATTCATCAACGATTCTGATAAATTGGTACGGAACAAGCTAGGACACACTACTGTTACGCCAATTTTTTTATGCTTTAATTCTGCGCGTAACATTTCTGACAACGACACCACCGCGGCTTTTGACGCACTGTAGCTGGTCATACCCGGAACAGTAATGAGGCCAGCAATCGATGCGATATTAACGATATGTCCGCAACCTTGTTCTTTAAAAGTACGAGTAAATATTGAGCAACCACGAACTACGCCCATTAAATTAATATCCATTGCTCGCTGCCATTCAACCATCGGCACACGATCAATAGCGCCTAACGCTGAAACAATGCCAGCATTATTAATTAACACATCTATTTGAGGCCACTCTTCAAGGCAGCGATCATGCAAGGCTTGAATATCTTCACTCTTTGTCACATTACAATGTTGAAAAAAAGCTTGGCTGCCTAATGCTTTTATCTCTTCGACGGCTTCATCGCCGCGCTCTTGATTAATATCGGCTACTGCCACCCACCAACCTTTACGAGCAAAGGCTAAGGCTGTCGCCTTACCAAGACCACTACTAGCCCCGGTAATAACTACTGTTTTATTATTCATATTAGATGGCTTCGCTATTAACTTTATCTGACGATAGAATAGATGGCAGGCAGCTTAACTAACCCCTTGCCAGCCTCTAGGTATCATGCATTTAATTTAGTTAAAGGGCAAACCCATCAAGATAGTTGTTAGTTATTTATGACTATCAAAATTAAACTATTCGAAGGCTAATTAACGTTTATTAATAATTATTTAATATCGCTAGTGTTTCGACAGCCTAAAATTAAAAAGTTTCAGTGTGCCAGAGCTCTCGCCACTTAATTAAGCGGGCACTTTACCAACAAGCACTTCGTTTCCTTCACTAGGATTAACAGGAATGTTTTGCGCCAAGATAAGACTAACAACCACCATAGCCGCACCTATTAAGAAAACGGCCGATGGCGATACAAGCCATATTAAGCCAAAAATAACAGGAATAACGACAGCCGCAATATGATTAATAGTAAACGCAACACCTGCGGTCGAAGCCATATCAGCTGGGTCTGCAATTTTTTGAAAATACGTTTTAATGGCAATGGCTAACGAAAAGAACAAATGATCAAGTATATAAAGTGCCGCAGCCCACTTGGCGTCTGATACAAAGGCGTAAGCCGTAAATACACAAATCAAGCCACAGTATTCAAAGGTGAGCGCTCGACGCTCGCCGACTTTCCCCACCCATGCACCAATGCGCTCCGCAAAGGCCCAATTGAAAAGATGATTCACTAAATAAAGCGCGGCAATATCACTGACATCGTAGCCAAATTTTTCTACCATTAAAAAACCAGCAAAAACAACAAATATTTGTCGGCGTGCGCCGCCCATAAACGTCAGTGCATAATAAAGCCAATAACGTTTACGCATTAATAAATGTTTACGCTGTACCGTATGCCCTTCAAAGCGTGGAAAGGCTAGCCACATAATTAATACCAGCGCGACACAAGTACCACCACCAATCAAATAAAGCGTTTCAAAGGGCAGTGAAAGATAGCGCTCAGAAAGCCATAAGCTGCTATAAACAACTAACGAGGCCATTGAGCCGTAAGCAATCATTTTGCCTAAAGCCGCCGGCGCCTCTTCTTTAGTGAGCCACTGTAAAGATAATGATTGTTTGATGGTCTCGAAGTAATGGAAACCTGTGGACATGAGTAAGGTGGTGAGATAAAGCCCGACAACAGAGGGGAAATAACCGGTTAACGCCACACCTATTCCCATCATCGCCAAAGCAACATAAGCCAGCGTTTGCTCTTTAACTAACAAAAGAACCAACACTGCCGTAAAGGCTAAAAAGCCGGGGATTTCACGAATACTTTGTAGCATGCCAATTTCTGCACCGGTGAATGCCGCTCGCTCAATCACAAAGTTATTCAAGAGCGCCATCCAGGTGGCAAAGGCTATGGGTAAAGACACCGACATTAACAGTAAAAGATTAGTCGGTGTTTGCCATGTTTTTTTTATCACGAATCTAGCGCCTTACATTAGGATTTTTTACCCCTCGGCAGCTAATTCATGCTCCGAGTACTCTTTGCCTAACAATATATAAACAGAAGGCAAAACGATCAATGTAAATATCGTCCCTATTAACATTCCCAGCACTAATACCAAACCAATAGAGTTTCTTGCTTCAGCCCCTGCACCAAAAGCGAAAATAAGCGGTGTATGGCCAGCAACCGTTGCAATGCTCGTCATTAACACCGGCCGTAAACGAACTAGAGATGCCTGCTTAATTGCATCCATTTTAGATGCTCCCCTACTTTGGAGCTTATTAGCAAACTCGACAACCAAAATACCATTACGAACGATTAAGCCTACTAAAGTCACCAAGCCCACTTGAGAATAGATATTCAATGACGTGGTGAAATTGTCCATAAAGAACGGCACACCAGAAGTGTTCTTAAGAAAGGTGAAAATAAGCGCACCAAACATAGCAACCGGCACCGATCCTAGCAATATGACTAACGGATCTCTAAAGCTATTAAACTGAATGGCTAAAACAATAAAGATAATAATAATTGAAAAAGTAATGGCTTGAAGGAACAAGTTTCCTTCTGCACGAAGCTGGCGAGAGTCACCACTATAATTAATCAAATAATTACTCGGCAATATCTCAGCAGCCGCTTCTTCTAAAATGGTTAGCCCCTGATCTAATGACACGATAGGAACCCCACTAAGCTTCACAGAATTTAACTGCTGAAATCGGTTTAATGATCGCGGCTTAGTTGAATACTCTGCAGTGGCAATATCATCAAGACGAATCAATGTGCCATTAGGGCCACTCACATAAAGCTCACCTATCTGCTCTGGCGTTAATCGTGCCGCACGCTCTACCTGTGGAATAACACGATAACTCATATCGTCCATATTAAAACGATTAACATAATTGCCACTTAGCAGAACCGATAAGTCGTTAGTAATAGTCGATAAAGACAAACCGTATTCAGCCACTTTTTCTTTATCAATCTTTAATTCAACACTGGGCTGGTCATAGCGAAAATCAATTTGGGGAGGAAAGGCAAACTTACCGCTCTCCATAGCTTTCATCTGTAACTTCAATGCATATTGATAAACCTCTTCGGCAGGTTCCGTAGAAGAAATAACAAATTCAATAGGAAAGTCACTGCCACCCGGTAAAGACGGCGGCATCACTGAAAATATACGAACACCTGCAATCGATTGAGCACTCTGATAAACACTGGGCAGTATGTCAAATACGGACTGGCTGCGTTCACTCCAGGGCTTAAAGATAACGCCCGAGAACCCCTCGGATGGCAAACTTAGATGAAACGTAGCGTCAGCATCGGGCACTTTAAGCATGACATCATTTATTTTTTCAGCATAAAAAACCATATGATCTAACGTAGCATCTGATGGCGCCTCAACCAGATTCATAATGACACCTTGATCCTCAAGTGGAGATAACTCCTTAGGCGAGGAAATATACATAGGTATAGTCAGTAAGCTAAGAAGAATCCATGTTGTATATGTCATTTTTCGATTGTTTAAAGAAGCATCGAGAAAACGCTTATAGACATTACGAAAACGCTTAAAAAGGCTCTCTAAAGGCGCACGTGAGGCGGTTCCTTTATGGAGCATTTTAGCGCCCAGCATGGGCGACAAAGTAATAGCGACTATTGCAGAAATAGTGATCGCACCGGCTAAGGTTACGGCAAACTCGCGAAATAACGTGCCTGTTAACCCGCCCTGAAGGGCTATAGGTAAATACACGCTAATTAATGTCACCGTCATGGCCACAATTGGGCTGAGTAATTCTCGAGCGGCAGTAATGGATGCTTGATACGCGGTTTTACCTTCGGCGATATGGCGCTCAATATTCTCCACCATAATAATGGCATCATCGACCACCAAACCAACACTCAATACAATAGCCAGTAGCGTAACCAAGTTAAGTGAAAAGCCAAATAACTGAATAATAAAAATAGAACCGATAAGTGATAACGGAATAGCAACTAAAGGAATAATAATGGATCGGCTCAAACCTAAAAATAAGAAGATAACGCCTGTAATAATTAATAGCGTTTCACTTAGCGTGGTCACCACCTCTTTCATAGACTCATCGATATACTCCGTTGCGTCATAACCCACTGCGGCAGTAAGGCCTGTTGGTAAATCCTTTTTGATTTTATCTAACTCAGCTCTCGCCTTTTTAATAACCTCTAACGCATTCGCTTTTGGAGCCACCCAAATACCAATAAAAACTGCCGACTCACCCGAAAAATGTGCATGCGAGTTATAATTTTCAGCGCCCAACTCAACCTTGGCTACATCATCTAATCGAATCGTTCCTTGCTCATTTCTTCGAATAATAAGCGCTTCAAAATCTTCAACGCTATTAAGGTCTGTATCGGCACTTAGCACCAGTTGCGATAATGCGCCCTTAGTTTGACCTAAGGTCGCTTGCACATTATTACTGACTAAAGCGCGCTGAATTTCTGATGCAGAAATATTATAGGCCGCCATTTTTTCAGGTGATAACCAAATACGCATGGCAAAGGGCTTGTCACCCAATAAATCGGCGCGATGAACACCAGGGATAACAGAAAGTCGTGGGCGCACATTACGCGTCAGATAATCCGTAATTTGATTCGCCGTTAAAATATCGGAATTAAAAGTAAAATAGGCAACGGCAAAGCGAGCATCTGGCGTAGAAACTGTGAGCGTGGGAATTTCCGCTTGCGGAGGTAGATTACCGCGCACTTGATTAATACGCGTATTAATCTCAGACATGGCTCTTATCGAGTCATAATTTATCTCTAGGTGTACATCAATACTTGATAGCCCAAGAGTACTTTTTGATTCAACGTATTCAACGCCCTCAACAGAGGCAATAACTCGCTCTATAGGCGTGGTAATAAAGCCGCGAATCAGCTCTGCATTAGCACCCACATAAACCGTTTGTACATTAATAATAGCGGTATCACTTTGTGGATACTGCCTAACAGACAAATTGCTATACGCTTGCAGCCCGGCAATTAATATAATAATGCTCACCATAATACTGAGCACAGGACGCTTGATAAAAATATCAGTGAAATTCATATTATCTACAATAATTAAGTAAGTGGGTTGTTAAGGGCATGCCTTTATCGTTTAAGTCTTATCGTTTAAATTTTAGCGCTTAAATGACGATCATTAACCTTCGACTGGCTGGGGTGAAAGACTATAATCCGTCTCTTCACTCTCTCCGATAACGACAGGCTGACCGTTAAACAATTTAAAAGCACCAGCACTAGCCACGGTTTCGCCACCCTTTAAGCCAGCCTCTACGGCCACAAAGTCGCCGCGGCGTTTAGCAATCTTAATAAACTGCTGTCTCGCTATTAATTGCTGGGTGTCTTCATCTTTGACTAACACATAAACAGAATCACCAAAGCCGCTATAAATGACAGCGGTAGCAGGAATAGCGAGTACCGTCTCTGGCTCAAGAAAATTCACTCTTACCGATACCGCCATACCAGGATAAAGCGTTTGCTGTTCGGCCTGAGAGACAGCTGGCGCATTCAAAGTGGCCTGTACTAAAATACTTCGCGTCACGTCATCAACCTTAGCGCCAATGGCATTAATGATACCGGTTGCGACTAAGTTATCAGATTCCAAATAACTGATTTCAACATCTAAACCAGTAGCTATTTGCGTTAACCACTTTTGTGAAATAGGAAAATCCACTTTTAATTCATCAATTGATTGCAGAGAAACAATGGCTGTTCCCGCTTGTAGGTCTTCACCTAAATCTACAAACTTAATACCTAGGCGACCACTAAAAGGTGCATAAATTTTCATCTTATCCAATGTCGCTCGCTGGTTCTCTGCATTAGCAATACTGGCCGACAGCTGCAACTGAGCCGTTTCATAAGCACTTTCTGACACTAGGTTTTTATCGCGTAACTGACTCACACGGTTAAGATTCGATTTAGCCAATAATCTATCAGCATTTGCAGAGTTAAATTGCGCCACTTCGTTAGCATTATCTTGCTCCAGCAATAGTTGCCCCTGCTCTACCACCTCGCCCGATACAAATAAGAGATCTTTAACCTTACCTGCTCGCTCAGCCACAATCGTAATACCTTCATGCGCGCGTACAGTACCTAAAGCGGTAAAACTCTGACGCCATTGTTGCGGCTCAACCTCAAAGGCATTAACCACGGCCACCGGCGGAGGCACATCGGTAAACGCCTCTATAATGGTGCTAATTTGAAAG
>CAXAHI010000093.1:0-9252 GCA_963968645.1 uncultured Gammaproteobacteria bacterium
CAACCAAGCATTAAGAAAAAACAGTTAAAAATTATTAGCGGCGCTACTGGTGCACTTTACACCCAAATAATACAAGGCGCGCCTTTTGATATTTTTTTTGCTGCCGACACAAAAAGGCCTCTGCTATTAATAGAAAATAAGCATGCTAAAAAAGACAGCTACTACGACTATGCTAACGGGCAATTAATACTGGCTTTTCAAGCACAAGAAAAAAAACTTTGTGATCACAGCATTAATAACAAACAGTCATTAATTGATTTTTTCAATAACTTTCAAATATCGTCAAAGCCAACACTGGCCATTGCAAATCCAGCAATAGCACCCTATGGTCGGTCGGCCAATAACATTATTAAGCAATCGGAAAAAGCCTTTTCTCGATATAGAATAGTGAAGGGGAAAAACGTACTGCATGCTCAGCAGTTACTATTAAATAGTAATGCCGATTTAGCGATATTGAGTGCGGCGCAAGCCACCCATGTAGCCATGGATAATTATGAATTTTGCCTAATTAATAAATCGCTTTACACACCTATAGAACAAGCCATGGTTATCATTAAACAAGATCATCGAAAAAATAGGCAGCAGCACTTGCTCAATCAGTTTTTTAATTTTATTAAAGAAGAAAAAGCACAATCAATTATTTTATCCAATGGCTATCTAAATAATGAACGAAATAAGCCGTCTATGCTTTTAATCAAAACAGGCCCTATATAATGTTTTTGATGCCTGAAGATATTACGGCGATTCTGCTTACACTTAAACTAGCAGCCGTCAGCACTGCTATATTACTGGCGCTAGGCTTACCCCTAGCCTGGTGGCTTGCACGCACGAGTAATCGTATTAAACCAATCATAGAAACTTTAATTGCTCTTCCGCTAATTTTACCGCCAACCGTTATTGGTTTTTATTTATTACTCGCGTTCTCACCTGACAATTGGCTTGCTAGTCACTGGCAGCAATGGTTTGGTACATCATTAGCGTTTAGCTTTAGCGGACTAGTAATTGGCTCGGTCATTTACTCACTGCCGTTTGTCGTACAGCCAATGCAAAGTAGCTATGAGCGCATTCCAAAACTCACACTACTCACCGCCGCTTCTTTAGGCGCTAACAAAGTTGATCAATTTTTTAGTATTTTATTACCTATGACAAAACGCTCAACGATTGCAGCGGCCTCTCTCGCATTTGCCCATACTATGGGCGAGTTTGGCGTTGTGTTAATGATTGGCGGCAATATACCCGGAGAGACTCAAGTCATTAGCATGGCACTCTATGATCACGTTGAATCGCTTGCCTATGATAGAGCTCATGTTCTTGCACTCACCTTATTAGCGATGTCGTTTTTCAGCTTACTGATTATTTATGCGATTGATCGTCGTGGCAACAGTCGTAATAAAAATAGTGACTTAAGGATACGACATGCTGGACATTGATATTAATGAGACGCTCGGCAACCTTAATCTAAAGGTTAATACATCAATAGTCAGCGATGGTGTTACCGCTATTTTCGGCCCTTCTGCAAGCGGCAAAAGCACTTTACTCAATATTATTGCAGGCTTTCACTTACCCCATAAAAAGCACAGTAATACGATTACCTTTAACGGTCAAAGCTGGCTGAAAAACACTGCAACAGAGTCCTTTTTTCATCGACCTATTCATCAGCGTCGCATAGCTTATGTAACTCAGACGGCCTGTTTATTTTCACACTTAAGTGTAGAAAAAAACCTTCAATATGCCATCGACCGTCGCTTAATGGATACTAAGAATAACTGTGAATTTAATAATAAGATAGATATAGATTTTAATGATATTTGTACGCGATTAAAAATTCACTCTCTGCTCGCAAAGTTCCCAGAACAATTATCAGGTGGCGAACAACAACGTGTCGCTATAGCGCGCGCCTTATTATCAGCGCCACAGTTAATATTATTCGACGAGCCATTAAGCGCACTCGATGAAAATAATCGCGAAGAAGTACTGCATCATCTTGAGCAATTACATCAAGCCTTTCGCATTCCTTTTTTATATGTGACACATAATCTTGAAGAGCTTATGCGGCTGGCAGACCATGTTGTGCTTTTAAAGAATGGACAATTAATTGCCAATCAACCTATCGGTAATATTCTATCTGATTTATCTTTACCCTTATCCCAACAGCAAAACTCAGGCGTCATTATTGAAGGCCCCGTTGTTTTATTTGATGACGTATACCAGTTGCTTAAATTGGATTTAGGTAACGGTCATTTTTTATGGATTAGCGATGCCAATGCGAGCACCAAACCACCGCACAATATCCGTATCCGTGTTTATGCTAAAGATGTAAGCATCACCTTAAAGGCCGCCACTCAATCCAGCATTTTAAATATTATACCGGCCGTTATTAGCGAAATATCAGAAGTGAAAAATGGACAAGCAATTGTGAAATTAAACTGCGATAATCACTTATTGCTTTCACGCATTACCGCCAAATCGATTCAACAGCTAGGTCTCATTGTCGGTCAATCGGTGTTTGCGCAAATTAAAGGCATTGCACTGCTTGGCGCTGCATAACCAACCATTGATAAGTATTAATAAGTCGACCACAGTAATGAAAACAATATATAACATTATCAAAACGCTTTTATTCTTTACGCTTGCCATACTGGCACTGGGCGTTATTGGGCTATTCACAACTATTTATTTACTCTTGGATAATCAACCCTCTCTTTTAAAATATGAGAAAGCCAGCCTAGCGGATATTCAGCGTATAAAAAAAGTGGCTATCGAAGTCAGTGGGCAGCTACAACAGCAAGGCATACAGCAACTGGTATTAAGTGAGCGTGATCTCAATCTAGGCATTGGCCATTTTGGACCCGCTACATTACGCTTGCCCAAAAACAGTTATGCTCGCGTCGGCATTACCGAACAGCAACAAGCTGTAGAAGTTACTCTGCCTGCAAGTTATGTGAGTGATCAATTTTATCGACAGTTCAAAAATCAACTCAGTGATATTCAACTTACTGCGTTTAATTTTCTGCAAGACTGGACCAGCGAAAAATGGGTTAACCTAGAGCTTGATATCATTATTGATAGTGCGGCCGCGTCTGGGCAATGGATACAACCTAGCCGTATTCGAGTAGGCAGCATTCAACTCAGCCAGTCCATTAGCCAAGATATTAGCGATGCCATACTGGCAGAAGCATTAAAACAACCCGCCGCTAAACCTGCATTACTTGCTTGGGGCAACATCAAGGGCATCCAGCATCAAGGCAGCGAAATCACTGTCGACTATGTGCTTCCTCAGCAAGGAGAGACCGCATTAAGTAGCTATGAATCATTGTTATTTTCGCCCGATGAGCAGCAGTTAATAGCCATTTACGAGAAGCAACTTTTACAACTGCCTAAACAAGGTCGGCTTGTCTCATTAATGGCGCCATTATTTGAATTCGCATACCGCCGCAGCCAAACATCTAAAGATCCCGTTGCCGAAAACCGTGCGGCTTTAGTCGCCATGGCTAAATCATTTGGCGGTGACGAACTAACAACCATGCTGACCCCAGCCTCCATTGCTAATTTCCAAGCCAATGCAAAGCCTTACACCATTTATGGTCGACGCGATTTAGCATTACATATGGTCTTGTCGGCAGGACTTACCTTAGTAGCTGACGAAGGGCTAGCGGAGTTAATTGGTCTCGATAAAGAAATTTCTGACTTAATGGGTGGAAAAACCATTAGCGCTTGGGACTTACTCGCCGATAAAGCCGGTGTCAGGCTGGCACAAAATGCAACGCGCTCGGCAAAGTCGGCAAGGCAACTACAAATCAAGCTTGCTCAAGCGAATAATGACTCACATATACTGCCGGATCTTGGCGCTGAATTCTCGTACTCCGGCGATCAATTCTCAACCGAAGATATTGAAGAATTAACCCTATTAGTCGAGCTATATCTTGAAGAGCTCGACATCCTAAAACCCTAACTCAGCCCTGCTGGAAATCGCCATTTTTACTGGCTACGTCTATATAAGACCCAGCTAATCCCTATCGCTTTCTGTCTTTTTCAAAGAATAATTATAAGTTATTGATTCTTTTACCAATAAAAAGATGAAACAAGCTGGCAGAAGCGAATGAGCAATCTATACTTTGACTAATAAGCAAAAATATTATTGCGTGCATTAATATCACGCAACCCTATCAAGCTAATTAACGCGATAGAGTATTATTCAAGGAACCTGCATGCCATCGCACGCTAACACAAAAATTCTCGTTATAAATCCGATACATACACTTCGGGAAGATATCTGTGAGCAGCTACAACGTGATGGCTTTACCAACATTACTGACGTATCAGATGGGCTGCAAGCCATTGAATTGCTGGGCGAAAATAGTTACGACCTAGTTGTCACTGATATCGAAATTCATAATCTTGACGCATGGCGGCTAACTCGCCTCATTCGCTCCGATATGCTGGCATCCCCAGCCAATACAACAGTGATTGTCGTTTCATCGACCTACAGCGAGCGAATTGCCGAAGCAACCTCAAAAGAATTCGAAATTAATCGCTTTATCCCATTATCGAAACTTGATCAGCTAGGTGATATCGCTAAAGAATTAATGCAAGAGAGTAACTCGCGCGTCCTTAAGGCTCGCATTCTTGTTATTGAAGATTATCAAGACACAGCCGAGCTCGTTGAACGCGTACTGAGCAAACGTTTTGATATCACTCACGTTGCCGATGGCGAAACAGGATTACAAACCTGGCTTGAAGGCCGACACGAAATTGTCTTACTCGATTTAATGCTTCCCAAAATGTCTGGTGAAGCCGTACTCCATGAAATCATTCGTCATAATCCAAACCAGTCGGTGGTTATGATGACGGCACATGGAGATGCAAAAAAAGCAGGCGAGTTAATTATTGCCGGTGCTGTCGATTTCATCTCTAAGCCTTTTCGTGCTGAACAGCTGCGTCATGTATGCAGTATTGCCGCGCATCGTGAAGACTTTATTATTAGTAATGAACAATTCAAAGAAAAGCAAAATGCGTTAACGGCAGAAAAAAGTCGTGCGCAAATCACTTTAGAATCCATCGCTGATGGCGTTATCACAACCAATGCGCTGGGTTGTATCGACTATATTAATCCCGTTGCGCAAAAAATATTAAACTGCACATTGGATGAAGTACGCGACAAATCAATTAAAGATGTATTTCATACTTATCATGAAATATCGCGCATACCCACTGCCAACTTGGTGAAGCGTGCCATTGCAGAAAATAGCATTCTCTACTCTGCTGCAAAAAACGTATTAAAAACTAAAGATAATAGTGAGCACCTTATAGAACAACAGGCTGCCCCTATTCGTGACGTTATGGGTAAAGCCATTGGTGCCATTTTAATTTTCCGTGATCGCACTGAAGCTAAAAGAATTGAAAAACAATTATCATTTCATGCGAGTCATGACCCGCTAACCGGCTTACATAATCGTGAAATATTTGACCAAGAAGTTCGCCTCGCAATTCATGAGGTAGAAGGTAGCGATTCACAGCATGCCCTATGTCATTTATCACTCTCGCAATTCAATATGATTAACGAGACTTGCGGTCATCGCGCTGGCGACAAACTACTACAGCAAGTGGCTGCCGTTCTTAAACAAAAAGTACGCGCACCTAGCGATGCCATTGCCCGTATTGGCGGTGATGAATTTGGCATTCTTTTAAGACACTGCCCTATGGATGCTGCGCAACGTATTTGCGAAGTCATTGCCGGTGAATTTACCGATCATAAATTTGAGCATAATGATAAAAGCTTTGATATTAATGTGGGCATCGGCATTGTATCGATTACCAACGAAACCGATAAACTGGCCGAATTAATTTCGGCGGCCAGCGCGGCCTGTAACAAGGCTAAAGAGCGCGGTAAAAACCGTGTTGCCAGTTATAGCGGCCAAGATGAAGAACTCTATGAAAAACGTACTGAGGTATTACTCGCAACCGAATTAATGGATGCGATTAAAAGTAATCGAACCTGCCTTTTTCAACAACGCATTATGAATGGTACCGAAGGCGGTAAAGATAGCTTTGAAATATTATTGCGCATACAAGATGAAGATGGGAATCTATTAGCTCCCGGACCCCACCTCAATGCAGCAGAGCGCTACAACCTCACACCCAACGTTGACCGCTGGGTAGTAAAAGAAACGCTACAATGGCTGGGTGAAAACCCTCATGTCATAGATCAAATCGAATATATGTCCGTGAATTTATCTGGCCTATCTATTTGTGAAGACAGCTTTACTGATTTTATTACCGGCTGCTTCAAAGACTCAAAAGTAAGCCCAGATAAAATTTGCTTTGAAATAACCGAGACAGCGGCAGTATCTAACTTTATTCGCGCCGGTGAATTTATTAGTGCAATGAAAGATTTAGGCTGCAAGTTTGCATTGGATGATTTTGGCAGCGGCATGTCTTCATTTGCTTACTTGAAGAAATTACCTGTCGATATTTTGAAAATTGATGGTTTATTTATAAAAGATATTTTGCATGATCCAATTGATATGGCCATGGTGAAATCCATTAATGAAGTCGGCCATGTAATGGGCTTAAAAACGATTGCCGAATACGTTGAAAACCAATCGATACTTGAAGTACTAAGAGTGTTGGAAGTTGATTCATTTCAAGGCTATGAGATTGCTAAGCCCGCCCCCATCAATGAATTAATTGAAATGCATAAAGCTAAAAAAACTAGCTGATTTTTAAATTATTTCTCTATTAACTTAGTCTTAAAAAATCGTTCACGTTTATGGTAAATCACGTGCCGCAGGACCGGTATACTCAATATCATCGCAGCGCATAGGCAGAAAATGCCCTTCCTCTTTTTCAAGCTCCGCTTGATAACAAGCAGTAATCCCACTGTTTACATAAATGGCCAACAAATTATAAATCTGTTGCGCATTGAAATTCTGATCAAGAAGAAAGCAGGCAATATAGCCACCAATATTCATACTCTCATCGTATTTTTCAAGTAAGCATTTTTCGATTTCTAAGGCTAGCGTTATATACTCACCATTAGCGAACTCTAATTTTTTAGCATAGGCAAGCATTTCGACAACGCGCTCATCACCTTTAGCGATAGGACGAGCAAAGCCAAGCATTTTCACCCTACCCTTGGTTTTCGCCACTTCTTGATCAACAATTTCTTCTGCGCTCATGCCTTGCTTATGCAGCACAAGCATCCCTTCTAAATATTTAACCAGCACCGGATAAAAGCCTGTGCCATACATTGATGAATCACTGCCTAGGATTCCCGCAACCGTTGATGCGAGAACGGTGGCACGTGCGCTGCCGCCATAAGCTCCAATCGTGTTGCACCAAATTCGTGGATCTGGCCAGCTAAGACAAATAAAACTCGCCTCTAGCCATTGGCATAGTTTATCTTCAGGGAACTGACCGGTGGCATTTAACATCAACAAATGAAAGTAAGATTTATTGCCCAGCAAGCCCTGCAATAAATTTTCTCCGTGAGAAAAAACACCCTCACCGACAACCCACCCGCCATTGCGCTCAATCAATTTATCTCGATGTTTATCGAGCGAGGCCTGTAATGCTTGTTCAGTTAATTTCATAGTCATCATCACTTACAAAAGGAAGTACCGTTGTTGGGCTGCCGGCATGCTCAAAACCATGCGCAATTAATCCAGGCGCATGGCATAACTGATAGAGCGCTGCAGCCATTACTTTAGGAATATTAAGGTCACAACATACGGCAGCAAAAATACCCTCACGCAACCAGTGCCATTCGTTATTGGCAATATTTAAAGCAGCAGAGAAATCCTTTGCCCACTGCAAGTGCTTCCAATCACCCTCGATATCTAATAAGCATTCTGCAATATCAGCTGCCAATGGGTCATGGCTACCATAGTAGTTACCAAACCCCGCTATTGTTGCTGTAGATGCTGGCATCGAATTTTTTTCTATTGCTTGTAAGGATGTAGCTACCGCTTCGGAAATACCAATATCGACATGCGAATTTAAAAAACTGATGGCTGCTGCTAAGTCGCCACAGCCTTGATGCTTGCCACCCAGAACCAACATACCTATAGGCAACACATGCGTATCAAAGGCTCTGCTTACACCGGCCGTAGTCGCCGCTCTAACCGCATTATTTCGCGGCCCTACATTGGCAAAAGCACAAAGTGTTCTTTCTAGCAGCTTAGCTCTCGGCTTGTCAGGGAGCTCACCCGTGAGCATCAGATACAAAGTGTCTGAAAAACTCGACTTCATGATTAAGTCTTTGTAGTTATAACCATGAATCCTGACATCCTGACCAATATAAGGATTAGATTCTGAGGCTTGCTCTTGCCAAATTCGAGTAGAGACTTTTTCAGCATAAGCTTGCTCTCGAAATTCGACTTTGATTGCTTTACGTTCGCTTTCGTCCGTTTTTTTCATAGCGTATCTTTCATAGCGTATTTTTCATACATCGCGACTGGGCTTAATGATCGCTATTATTAGTGATCATTTTTATTAATACTTGAAAGAGTACCAGATAGACAGACATGACAAAAGCCAGGCCGCAACATTAAATAATGTCGCCGCCTATCTTTTTTCATTTATTTTTTTTTGCGAGGGATATTACGAAGAGCGAATAAGAATAGTGATTTATCTCAGGCCGCTTTATCGACCAAAATGATATTCAAATTCAAGATTAATTGATCGGCCATCTAAAGGGTAATCATCTGGAATTTCAGGCATCGCGACATTTTGACTCATACTAGGCTCACGTGCATCAGAATCCAGTACGTTTCTTGCGATTAGCGACACATCTAAGCCACCGATGGGCTGATGACTTCTCAACACCAAATCAACGGTTTTATTATCATCAATATCCTTACGAGTATCACCAACAGCACGACGACGATCGGCAACATAGTTAGCAACGCCCGATAACGTTAAGTGGTCTGATATTTGCCAAGCGGCAGTCAAATACAATTGCTGCTGCGCAGCATTCGGCACATCAGCGCCCGTTGTATCATCTTCTGCTGCCTGCCAAGCATAGTTGCCAGAAAAGCTTAAGCTATCAGTTGGATGCCACTCAGCTTCGAACTCTAGCCCTCTACCTGACTGCTGCCCCGAATTACTGGCAGGCGTATTAAAAACAATTTCAACTAAATCTTCAATTTGATAGCTAAATAAATTGAGTCTGAAATTAAGATTTTGACTCGCATGGTAATCAAAAGCCACCTCTAAGGTATCAATAATTTCTGGCTTTAAATTCGCGTTACC
>CAXAHI010000094.1:0-9247 GCA_963968645.1 uncultured Gammaproteobacteria bacterium
CTTAATACTGACAGGCTAACTAAGTAGCATCATTATATAAATCAACTACCGCTGATTCATGCTTAAGCTGATGCTGACTAGTTTCATCGTTTATTTTTGAGGCATCATTACGACGCTCATGTAACTCATCAAGGTATTGATTATCGATATCACCGGTAATGTATTCACCGTTAAACACAGAACAATCAAATTGCTTAATGTCAGGATTACCTTCACGGGCACAAGCAATAAGGTCTTCAATATCTTGATACACCAACCAATCGGCACCAATCTTTTGACGCACTTCATCAATCGTTCGGCCGTGAGCAATTAACTCATTAGCCGATGGCATATCGATACCATAAACATTCGGGTAGCGAACCGGTGGCGCTGCAGAAGCAATATAAACGTTTTTAGCGCCTGCATCTCTGGCCATTTGAATGATTTCGCAACTCGTTGTACCGCGTACAATCGAGTCATCTACTAACATCACGTTCTTATCTTTAAACTCTAACTCAATCGCATTGAGTTTTTGTCGCACTGATTTTTTTCTCACGCTTTGGCCGGGCATAATAAACGTTCTGCCAATATAGCGATTCTTAATAAGGCCTTCGCGAAACTTAACATCTAAACGATGCGCTAATACTTGTGCGGACACACGACTAGTATCGGGAATAGGAATAACCACATCGATATCATGTTCAGGACGCAGCGCCATAATTTTATCAGCGAGCTTTTCGCCCATACGCAAACGACATTTATAAACTGAAATATCATCAATAATCGAATCGGGTCTAGCAAAGTAAACATGTTCAAAAATACAAGGTGAGTATTCTGCTGTTCTTTCACTTTGATAAAGCGTTAACTCACCCAGTGCATTAATAAATACTGCCTGCCCAGGCTTCACGTCATCAATACGCTCAAAACCTAATACATCTAAGGCAACGCTTTCAGAGGCAATCATATACTCAGGACCGCGCTCAGTTTCACGCTTGCCATAAACTAACGGGCGAATACCATGCGGGTCACGAAAACCAACGACGCCATAATTCGCAATCATTGCGACAACCGCATAACCGCCAGAGCAACGACGATGCACAGCTTCAACAGCAGCAAAAACATCTTCATGCGTTGGACGCAACTTGCCAATTTTTTGCAGCTCATGCGCAAACACGTTGAGCATCACTTCTGAATCTGAATCAGTATTAATGTGACGTAAATCAGATTGGAAAACCTCACGCATTAAATCTTGCGCATTGGTTAAATTGCCGTTGTGAGCCAAGGCAATACCATAAGGTGTATTCACATAAAAAGGCTGCGCTAAAGCAGCGCTAGTACCGCCTGCCGTTGGATAGCGGCAATGACCGATACCAATATTTCCCGATAATCTATCCATATGGTGCTGACGAAACACATCACTCACAAGGCCATTGCCTTTGCGTTGATTAAAGCGTCCATTCCCAAACGTCATCATACCCGCAGCATCCTGGCCACGATGTTGTAAAACAGTAAGCGCATCGTAAATCGACTGATTCACGTTGGACTTAGCCACCATGCCAACAACTCCACACACGGGCAAACCCTCTTTTTTAAATAAAAAAATTAATAATAGTTAGCAAAACGACTCTATAAACCGATCACGTCATGCCGCCACTCAGAGACATCACTAAAGGCTTGCAAGGCCCAATCTTCGAGCATTAAAAATTGCGGTATCAGCATAGACTCACGCCACCAAAGTTCTTGGTCTATCGCGACTAATGGCGGCACGATAATCAAACACGCCAATATAACAATGGCGCCACGAAAAATACCAAATACCATACCTAATAATCTATCGGTGCCGCTTAAGCCTGCCACTTTTAACAGCGAAGCGAGTATGCGATTAATTAAACCACCCACCAATAAGGTGCCAATAAATAATAAAATAAAGGCCAATATCAGTCGCAAAGAATCATTGTCGACACTGGCAGCTAAAAGTGCTGAAAGCTTAGGACTAAACGCAATACCAATACCGAATGCTGCAATCCAAATAACCAGTGAAATAGCTTCTTTCACTAAGCCTCGCCATAAACTCAATAATCCTGAGGCAGAGAGTATCGCGATAATAATCCAATCGGCACCGTTCATTTAACACTACCAAAGCGCTTAATCATCGGGTCTTTAATTGGCGTCTGAACCTTAACTTTATTAACTACCGCCTCAGCTTTGGCATAAGTCAGTAGAGGGCCAATCAATACCGTATACGGACCTGACGAGGTCGAAATAGCAGGCTTGATATAGGCCTTATGTTTGTTTTTGATCAAACTATTACGTAAGGCATCGGCATTAGACCAGCGCTTAAAACGGCCAACCTGAACCACAAAAGAAACGGGTACACCCTGTTTATCTAAACGGGGTCTATCGGCATCATTCATTTTATTAGCCGGCTTACCTGCAATCGGTGCCGGTTTAGCCGTATCGCTAATTAATGCTTTTAAAGGCTGCTTTTTAGTCGCGGAAGGAATCACCTTTGACTTTGCAGCGGGCAAAACGGGCTTAGGCTTGGCAACCGGTACTTTTTTAACCACGGGCATGGCAGGAATAATTAATGCTGGCGCTTCAAGCGCGTCTCTTTGATCAAAATCAAAAAGAAGAGGCCATAAAAGACCTGCCAATATCAGCAAAACACCTGCGCCCACTAAACGTTGTTTCAATTCACTGTTCAAATACGCATCACTCAAGGTCTACTATCGCGTTGATCTAATTTTTCAATATCTGAGCTTTCAATATAAATGTTCAATATCTGAACGTTCCATATCTAGACTTTTACCTTACCGTTGGCAAAATGAGGGTCTATAAAAGCCAACGCCTCACCCACAGTATAAAAAGATCCGAAGACGACTATTTTATCTTTATGCGAGGTGTTATGGATAGCCTCAATCAGACTTTCTTCGACGTTAAGCATGATCTTTGCGTCAATCTCACTCACATCATCATCATTTGGCTGTTTATTTTCACCAATGGCGAGTTGCCGCTCTTTTAGTAACGACAATAACTGCTCTGGCGATTCAGCTCTGGGACAATTTTGCAGCGCAGGAAGGTACCATTTTTTGATCAATGGCATGGTCCAGTCCAACATCGCGCTAATATCTTTATCGGCCATTACTGCGAAAATAGCGACCCAGTTTTGGGCTAACGGCTTTTCTTGATCCAATAACCCATCGCTTTGACCATGCTCACCCAGGAAATCGGCCAAGCGCTCAACTGATTGCGTATTATGCGCTACATCGAGCAAAATCACTCGATCATTATGCTTCACTATCGACAATCGTCCCGCTAACTGCTCCGAAGCAACAAGCGCCTTACAAACTTCCGCTGAGGGCAAGGCATTAAGCATTAGCGCAGCCTGCATAGCTGCACTCCAACTCGCTAAAGCTAGCTTGAAAGGTGGCAAGTCTGCGTTTGTGGTCATAGCCAGCGTAGTAACGCTGCCATCGACAGCAACACCCTGCCACTCACAAGATTCGTCACCGTTCATAAACCCATGACCAGCAGCGTTAGACTCTGCCACAGTATTATGCGCCCAACGCACCTGACACCCTAACGCCTTAACTCTGTCTTGCAGGCCAGCTGGTGGCTGACTATCGGCAATCACGGCCATTTGATTGGCTCGTAAAATACCCGCCTTCTCAACCGCTATCACTTCACGATTACTGCCCAACCAAGATTCATGATCAATAGCAATTTGAGTAATCACCGCTACATCGGCATCCACCACATTAACGGCATCGAGACGACCACCCAGACCCACTTCTAATAAAATATAATCCAATGGTGCCTGTGCAAAAATAACTAAGGCTGCCAAGGTCGTAAATTCAAAATAACTGAGCGAAACATTCGTCGCTAACCGCGCCTGATCAACACTTTCTAACGCTCGACATAACACTGCTTCGTCAACGGGGTTAGCATCCAGCGTTATTCGCTCAGTAAAGCTAATTAAATGCGGAGAGGTATAAGTGGCCACGCGAGGTGATGGCTTATTAAGATGAGGCTGAGACAATAAGGCTTGTAATGCAGCTACAGTAGAACCTTTACCGTTAGTGCCAGCTACAGTGATGACTGTGGCAGAAAAAGATAATACATTTAAATATTTGGCAACTGCTAAGACTCGATCGAGCCCTAGATCAATTTCAACAGGGTGTAATTGCTCCAACCAGTTTAGCCATGCATTCAGAGTGCTAAAGCGCATGAATTTGATCTATACCCATTAATTAAAAAATTAAAAATCGATTAAAAAACTAAACACTTATCTTTCGTTATCGTTGTTCTAGCTTCAGCTATCGTCTGCGACACGATCTTTAACAACAGGAATATATTCACCGTCTGACCCTTCGGTATCCGTCACATCAAAACCCACTACCGAAGGAGAAATAGTACTTTCAGCTGGCTCATGACGTAACTTGCTAAGCAGTCTATCCAATGTCGAACGCATATCTTGTCGCGATACAATCATATCGATAGCGCCACGCTCTAATAAAAACTCACTGCGCTGAAAGCCTTTAGGTAATTTTTGTCGAATTGTTTGCTCAATAATTTTTGGTCCAGCAAAGCCAACACGGGCATTAGGTTCAGCAATATTGATATCACCTAATAACGCTAAGCTTGCAGAAACACCGCCATAAACAGGGTCGGTCATTACTGACACATAAGGAATACCCGTCTGTCTCATACGCTCAAGAACAGCACTCGTTTTCGCCATTTGCATTAAAGAAATTAACGCTTCTTGCATACGTGCACCACCGGTTGCTGAAAAGCACACCATGGGGCAACCCAACTCTAACGCAACATTAGCAGCGCGAGTAAATTTTTCACCTACTGCATAGCCCATAGAGCCACCGTGAAAGCTAAAGGCAAAGGCAACCGCAACAATCGGTTTACCGCCTAAGGTTCCTTGAAAGGCAACTAAGGCATCTTTTTCGCCAGTCGCTTTTTGGGCTTGAATTAAACGGTCTTTATATTTTTTAGTATCTTTAAATTTTAAACGATCAATTGGCTCAACTTCAGTGGCCAATTCTACGCGAGCATCTTCATCTAAAAAGATATCAAGACGTCGACGCGCATCAATACGCATATGGTGATTACACTTAGGGCAAACATCAAGATTCCGCTCAAGCTCTGGACGATACAATACAGCATCACAGCGAACACATTTACGCCACAAACCTTCTGGGACAGATGAGCGTTGCGCATCATCATCACTAGGACGAGATACAAAAGACGGCTTAATTTTATCTAACCAACTCATAACTATAACCAACCATTAATACTGTTTTTAACAAATAAAATGAACTGCGCAGAGAATCAATACTTAGCGATTAGCGCCTTCAGAAATTTCACTCACAATCGATAAAATACGCGCATTAACCACTTCTGCCAATGCCACTCTATCTTTACCGGCTAAAGGATCAACGCTGGCATCGGCATTATCATCACGCGTTGCCATACCGACACTTTCACCCATGCCATTAACTAATACGCTACCAACAACAACGCCATCGGCACACTGACCAATGGCTGCTGCAGAATCGCCATCTTTAATACCAAAGCCAACACAAACAGGCAGCGACGTTGACGCTTTAATGCCGTTAACTTTGCGTTTGACCTCATCGGTATCAATATGTCCTGCACCTGTTACACCTTTCAGGGAAACATAATAAATATAACCTGTCGCCATCGCGCAAATCGCTTTAGTACGCGATTCAGTTGTCGTCGGTGCAATTAAGAAAATCGTATCTAACTGATACTCGCGAAATACAGCGTTCATATCGCCCGCTTCTTCGGGTGGCATATCAACCGTTAATACGCCATCGACACCCGCAGTGGTTGCTGCTTTTGCAAAAGCGTCATAACCCATCACTTCAACCGGATTAGCGTAACCCATTAATACGACCGGCGTATTAGGATCTTGCTCTCTAAACTCGGCAACCATGGCTAGCACATCGCCCATACCTACGTTATGCGCTAACGCACGTTCATGACCTAACTGAATCACCGGGCCTTCGGCCATAGGGTCAGAAAACGGCACACCTAACTCAATAATATCAGCACCAGCTTTAACGAGGGTATGCATAGCAGGAACAGTAATAGCATTCCATGGATCACCGGCAACAATATAAGGAATAACGGCCTTACGACCACTGGCTTTACAAGCCTCTAAACAAGCAGCTATTCGACTCATAAGGTAATACCGTCAATATCTGCCACTGTTAAAATGTCTTTGTCGCCACGACCAGAAAGGTTAACCAAAATAGTTTTATCTTTATCCATATCACGCGCTAATTTAGCGGCATAGGCCAATGCATGACTGGTTTCGAGTGCGGGCATAATCCCTTCGATTTGCGTCAACGCCCTAAAGGCATCCATCGCTTCATCATCGGTTACCGCCACATAATTAACCCGACCCATATCTTTTAACCAAGAATGCTCAGGTCCAACGCCGGGGTAATCTAAACCGGCAGAGATAGAATGCGTATCAATAATTTGGCCGTTTTCGTCTTCCATTAAGTAAGTACGGTTGCCGTGTAAAATACCAGGCTTGCCATCATTTAATGGCGCTGCATGCTTACCCGTTTCAACGCCTAAGCCACCGGCTTCAACGCCATACATGGCAACAGTTTCGTCTTCTAAAAATGGATGGAATAAACCGATCGCATTTGAACCACCACCCACACACGCCACTAAGGCATCAGGTAAACGGTCAGTTTGCATAACCATTTGGCGACGAGCTTCACGACCAATAACCGATTGAAAATCACGCACTAATTGCGGATAAGGTGCAGGACCGGCAACCGTGCCGATAATATAAAACGTATCGT
This sequence comes from uncultured Gammaproteobacteria bacterium, assembly GCA_963968645.1. Lineage (GTDB taxonomy): Bacteria > Pseudomonadota > Gammaproteobacteria > Pseudomonadales > UBA7434 > UBA7434. The sequence goes on from CAXAHI010000094.1 coordinate 6,834, forward strand.
CAACGTTCGTCACCCAATCACGTAAGGCTTCATTCATTGCATCTTTTAATGTGCGACTACCCGACGTTACAGGTATGACTTCAGCACCTAACAACTTCATGCGATAAACATTTAATGACTGACGCTTAACATCTTCTGCGCCCATAAATACTTGGCATTCCATACCAAATCGAGCAGCTACCGTTGCCGTTGCAACACCGTGCTGCCCTGCGCCTGTTTCAGCAATCACTCTTGGTTTACCCATATGCTTTGCGAGCAGGGCTTGTCCAATCGTGTTGTTCACCTTATGCGCGCCAGTATGATTTAAGTCTTCACGCTTAAGAAAAATTTGCGCACCACCAATTTGTTTACTCCAACGCTCGGCATGATAAATAGGCGATGGACGGCCAACATAGTGTGCTAAGTCTCTATCGAATTCTGCCTGAAAAGCTTCAGTATCTTTTAATGAAAGATACGCCGCTTGCAGCTCATCTAACGCAGCGATTAAGGTTTCAGATACGAAGCGACCACCGTAGGGGCCAAAGTGACCTCGCTCATCGGGCACAGCTTTGTAATCAATGTTTTTAGGATCAAGGCTAAAAGGCGTTTGCATAACAAATACTCTAACTAATCAAATAAAATTTAAATACATATCAAATAAGACTTAGCTAAGTTTTATTTGATATTCAAAAATGAGTAACAAAAATTAATTGCCACTCTGGTTAACGGCTTGCATAAATTGTTGTATTTTTTCAATATCTTTAATACCGGGCGACACTTCTACACCGCTACTAACATCAACGGCATAAGGAGCAACCTCAGCCATCGCTTGCGCAACATTTTCAGGATCAAGACCACCGGCTAATATCAGAGGTTGGTCAATACCCGTTGGGATTTTCGACCAATCAAAGGTTTTTCCTGTACCGCCAGGCACTCCTTTTTCATAAGCGTCTAATAAAAACCCCTGCGCTGCCGTATGGGCTTTAATCTGCGCTAAGGTCTCACCACTATCATCGGCACCCATTCTTAGCGCTTTCATATATGGCGTAGCGAATTGCTCACAAAAGGCTGGGCTCTCAGTGCCATGAAACTGAATCAGCGTTAATGGCACAATATCTAACACCGCTTGTACATCACTGGCTGAGGCATTAACAAATAAGCCTACTCGCTCAACAAAAGGCGGTAATGGCTTGCATAACTCAGCAGCACGTTCAGCTGTTACCGCGCGAGGGCTGGGTGGATAAAAGACAAACCCCAGCGCATCTGCACCAGCATAAGCCGCTGCTAAAGCATCTTGCTCACGAGTAATACCGCATATTTTTACGCGCGTTCTAAGCAATTGCGGGCTAGAAGCGGAAGTTGGGCTAATCATTGCACGACTCGTTAACGTGGCCATTACTTGGCCGCTACTTGACCGTTAATAGGGCCAGTAAATCGGCTATCTAAAACGGCATTTTAATTAAGTCGTTAGTTTAGCAAATAGGCCCTTACTTGTCGCCGGTTTATGAGCATAGAAATACCAACTTAAAGGCCATTCCAAGGCCAATTGAGCCTATTTTAAGGTGATCTAAAAAGCCACTTATAACGTGAGCAATAAAAAGACAAGGGGGATTAAACGCGATGAAGAAATTGAAGCTTATGGGCGAAATACTGCTAGCGACTTAAAAAAGCAATCGCTCAGAGGCTGGCAACTCATATTTGGCCGGATAAGTCACCTCGATCAAATACAAACCATCGGGCTTAGCGGTAGCTGCGGCTAGCGCCCTATTCTTTGCTGCCAACAGTGTCTCAACCCAGTTAACCGGCTGCTTTTCAGTCCCTACCGCCATCAAGGTGCCGGTGATATTACGTACCATATGCAATAAGAAGGCATTCGCTTCAATCTCAATGCATACCCGCTCGCCATAGCGCTTAACGCTAACGGCATGCACATTCCGCATAGCCGTTTTACTTTCACAGGCAATAGCTCTAAAAGAAGTGAAATCCTGCTCGCCAACTAAAGCCTGTGCTGCCTGATGCATTAATGATTCATTTAGTGGTTTAGAGAAATGCGTCATCAAGCTACTAAAAATACCAGGCCTAACAGCTGCGTTGTGTATCCAATATTGATAACGGCGAGCGCTTGCCGAGAATCGAGCATGGAAGTCACTATCAACCTCTTTTGCCCAAACTACTCTTATGGCACTAGGAAGCAAGCTATTCACCCCCATGGTCCAGGCTTTTAACTCACGCTCGTTAGAAACGTCAAAGTGCGCCACCTGCCCTGTTGCATGGACACCTGCATCGGTTCGTCCTGCGCAAATAAGGGTTATTTTTTGGTCGGCGACTTTACATAGCGCGTCTTCTACAGCCATTTGAATGGTTGCCACTGGGGGCTTGGTTTGTCGTTGCCAGCCATGGAAGGCTGCGCCGTTATATTCGACGCCAATGGCTAT
>CAXAHI010000095.1:0-9164 GCA_963968645.1 uncultured Gammaproteobacteria bacterium
TCATTTAGACAATCATTCAGCCAACTATTTAGCCAATCATCCAGCTAACGACTCGCCTAAGCTCGAAATATTTTAGGGTCGCTAAAGAAAAAAGTAAGTGCCAAAGCAAAACTATGTCACATTTAAAATAATAATTAGATATTGCCAAAAAAGTATAAAACCCTGCTTACACTTATATATTAAAGCGCTAAAACCATTCAAATATGGCCCCTATAAAGACATAAGCCACTGTTTTTAATAGAATTAACAACCTCAAAGCAAAACCGTTAGTCAACTAACACATCGACTATATTCGGCCATTTAATCCCCGTAAACGCGCTTATTCAGCACAAGGGGACATCAAGTCCCATGTTTTATCGAATACTGTTGTGTTTATATAGATCCATCGCGAAACGATCATCATTTGTTACGCAGTCAGCCTAGCTGACAAAGTTTTAAGAAGTAACCTCATTTTAACGCCGGCTTATGCCGGCGTTTTTTTATGCCTCGAAAAAGTGGCGTACTTATCATCAGCCAAACACCCAGACACACAGCTAAGACATAACGTTATTTAGGTTTTCGAGCCACTTTGCTTTTAGCCGATTTTTTAGTGGCCGAAGGTTTCTTAGATGCCGCCGATGCAGTTTTAGGCTTCGCTTTTTTACCGCCTTTCTTTTTTGCGGCAGCCTTTTTACTCGGCTTATCTTTAACACCCGACTTATCTTTAACACCCGACTTGCCCTTACCACCGGCTCCGGCTCCGGCTTTAAGGCTTTTAGCGCTTGCTTCTTTTCTATCCTTAGCCTTTTTATCCTTAAAGCGTTTTTTATCACCGCCCGCTTTTGCCATGCCATCCATTTCTAAGTCAACTTTACGCTCATCAAGATCAACTCGCGCAACCACCACTTTCACTTTATCACCCAAGCTGTACACAACACCTGTGCGCTCGCCGACTAAACGCTGTTGCGCCTGATCAAAGCGAAAGAAATCTTGACCCAAGCTATTAATATGCACCAAGCCTTCAACAAAGAGGTTCTCTAGCTCAACAAAAATACCAAAGCGCGTAACGCCTGCCACAACACCGTCAAAGGTTTCACCAATACGATCTTGCAAGTACTCACATTTAAGCCATGCGGTGACATCACGCGTGGCATCATCGGCACGTCGCTCGGCCATAGAGGTATGCATGCCCGCAGCAACAATATCTGCCTGACTATAAGGATAAATAATTTTTTTAGAAATCACTTTAGCGCCAGGCACACGCTTAACCTGATCACAAATTTTACGACTACGCACAATACTGCGAATAGCACGATGCACTAATAAATCGGGATAGCGGCGTATAGGCGAAGTAAAATGTAAATACGCAGGATAAGACAAGCCAAAATGGCCTTCGTTATCGGGCTGATACATCGCCTGACTTAACGAACGCAACATCATAATTTGCACAAGATGCGCATCGGGACGTTCAGAAATCTGGCTCATTAATACTTGATAGTCATTCGGCTGCGGTTTTAAGCCGCCACCCAAACCTAAACCTAACTCACCCAAATATAAGCGCAGGTTTTCAAGCTTCTGTTCTTTAGGGCCTTCATGAACACGAAACAATACGGGCAAATCATGTGAATCTAAAAAGTTAGCAGCCGCAACATTGGCGCACAACATACACTCTTCAATAATTTTATGCGCATCGTTACGCACTACCGGTTCAATACTTTCTATTTTTTTATCGGCATTAAAAATAATTTGTGTTTCAGTGGTTTCAAAATCAATCGCACCGCGTTTAGAACGCTGGGCGCGTAAACATTCATACAGCCCACGTAGGTTTTCTAAATCGGGCATGATTTTTTTCACGCGATCCATTAAACCCGCACGAGGCGCTTTAGCCACTAAACCCAATGCCTCAGCCACTTCGTTATAAGTTAAACGGGCATGTGAATGCATAACGGCTTCATAAAACTGATGTCGCGTTACTTTACCTGCAGCACTAATATCAACTTCACAGACCATACACAAACGATCAACCGCAGGCTTAAGTGAACACAAGCCATTAGAAATAGCCTCTGGCAGCATTGGCACTACACGGCCAGAAAAATACACCGACGTACTGCGCTCATAGGCTTGTTGATCTAACGCTGAACCCACCGGCACATAATGTGACACATCGGCAATGGCTACCCATAAGGTGAATCCGCCTCCACGCTGTCGCTTACAATACACGGCATCATCAAAATCTCTGGCGTCTTCACCATCAATCGTTACTAGCGGTAAGTCGCGCAAATCCACCCGCAGTGTTTTATCGGCTTCTTCGGGCTCAGCACCCAATGTTGCCGCTTGCGCTAAAGATTCATCGGACCATTTAAAAGGAATATCATGCGAGCGAATAGCTAAATCAATTTCTAAGCCTGGCGCTAAGGCCTCACCTAATACCTCATCAATAATGCCTGCAGCTGGTATACGCACAGTAGGATACTGCGTAATTTTAACGCTAACATAATCGCCAGATTCTACTTCATAGCCAACTATGCCATCGGGCAATAAAATATCTTGACCAATACGGGGGTTATCGGGAATTACGAAATATAAATTCGACTCAAATTTTAAGCGGCCAACAATACATTCATGCGCGCGCTTAACGACTTTTTCTATTTTTCCTTCAACACCGCCACGACGACTTCGACCCGCCGGGCTCACTAACACTTCATCGCCATGAAACACCTGACGCATCTCGCGCTCACTCAGGTAAATATCTTCTTGGCCGTCGAGTAATAAGAACCCAAAACCATCACGATGCGCCTCAACCTTGCCGCTTAGCATTGATTTAGGATCAGGAATATAAAAGCATTCATCCTGCTTGCGGAATAACAGCTGATTATCGCGTTCCATGGCCCGCAATCGACGCCTTAGCGCTTCGCGGCCATCCTGCCCCTTGATGCCAAGCTTTTTAAGCAACTGCTTTCGGCTCGCTGGGCCTTCATCAACGATGAGGGCCAAAATATGCTCACGGCTAGCGATAGGATTGCTGTAATTGAGTGATTCCCGATCGGCATGCGGGTCGGTTATATCGTTGGGGGGAGTGTTGCTTGGGCGCTTCGCCACAAATACCTCGAAATGGTTGTTTTTTTATCGGCTTGCTAAGTCTATTTTAGTACATAGCAAATTTAATCATTGATTCGCACCATACCACCATTCTGTGACAACAGCGCGGTTTACCACTATTAAGAGGGTAAAATTGACACAAGAAATTTATCTTTACTCAATTGATAGTATTGAGGGGAGTAGATACGGATATACGGCCTTAAAAGTACAATTCCTATTTATGAGTGTATTTAATAAGTGATAGCGAAAAGCAGAAATAAAAAAAACCGCCGAAGCGGTTTTTTTTCTGGTTTCGATGTATTCATTTAAATGACGACAAAAAACCAATAAATATCAGTGAAAACCGATATTAAAGCGCACCACCTAAACTCCATCGAACATAAACATTAAGGATACCCATCGATCCAAAATCATCAGTTGTCTGAGTGTCGAATTCAGAGTAATCAATACCTACACCCATATTTTCATTAACAAAATACTGACCACCGAAGTAAGTAGTAATTTGTCTTTCTTTAGAACCATTGAACTCAGTATCTAAATCTAGATCTCTGTAGCTCACACCACCCGATAATTCTAACTTATCTGTAAACATTGATTTCAGACCAACATTCAGACCATAACCATCATAGCCATCATCTCCGCTAAAATTATAAGAAGTACGAACAAATTCAAAAACAAGGTCAGTATTATCTGTTAAGGCTGAATGAACACCGAATGCAATAGTGTGCCCTTCAGTAAAATCACTTTCAGTCAAATCAACATCAGCATAATCAATACGAGCGTGAAAGGTATCGGAAATCTGAGCCGACGCATTGAATGAATGTCCACTATGACTTCCATCATCAACGTCTTCATTGCTTGAATCTCCAGCAACAAAACCAATGCTTGCATAGGTCCAAGAAGGCCCTTCAGCTATTGCTACACTGCTAAGAACCGATACTGCCGTCGCAACCAAAATATTTTTCATTATTAATCTCTCCCTGCAAAAATGCAGAATAGTTAGTGGTAGTTAAATTGAATAGAAATATAGCTTGCGCTAAAGAGAATGCATTATCAGAAGGTAATAGATATTTATTATTCTTTTTAGTGATCGTTCATCCTAACAATAAAACTTGTTTACTAAAAGTGAAAAACTAGGCTAATGGACGCTTCAGATAACACAGCCGATTACTCACTAATAACTCAAAGTATTTCCGCCTAAATTATAACCAAAAAACTAACAATATCCTTTAGCCGCCAACCTACTCAACCATTATGGCAAGCGACTGAATATCAATTATTTAACCTTTATTAGTTAATTGACGTGATTTCTGCTAAAAACTTGTAATTCTCTCGATTACATTGAACACTCAGCTTTTAAAAAATTTAACATATAAGATACTCTTAACAATAAAAGTACTTTTTTAACAACTAAGGTATATTTAATGGCTTCTTATTTATACACACTGAACAAACGTTTTTTCGCTGTCGCTATTTGCACTAGTTTTTTCGTTGCATCATGCTCAAATACAACAGAGACCAACGATACAAATAATCCAGAATCTATCACCAATATCAACGCAGCCTACTGCCCTGCTGACTCAAAAAATGTGGCCTTAAACTTAAGTGATATTACACTTAAACGCGAGCCTCATATTCCGTTAATGTATCAAGGGTATAACAACATAGAAGGTCCAGTCTGGCATGACGGCGCTTTGTATTATTCTAATATGGGCTCACACCCTGCCGATGAAAACGGCTTCGAATTAAGCAACCAAACCACCATATGGCGCTGGGCCACCAATGAAAAACCGCAAGTATGGATGCCTGATTCTGGGATAAAAAGTTCTGGGCTGAAAAACACAGGTGCAGGCACTAATGGCTTAGCATTAGATAACCAAGGCAACTTAGTTGCCGCACGTCAGTTAGACGGATCACTGTCTTATATTGATTGGCAAACCAAACAAGTAACAACCATTGCAGCTGGCTTCCAAAATAAACGTTTTAATTCTCCCAATGATTTAACCATTAGCCACGACAACACCATTTACTTCACCGACCCTAACTGGAACACGCCATCCAATATTTTGGCCAATGATATACAAGGTGGTGGTCCAGCAGGATCAACAGAAAAAGGCCAGCGTATTTATCGTGTTACGGCTAACGGCAACGTTAATGCCACCGCAGTAACTGATTTAGTTCCTGCGCTTCGTGATAAACCCAATGGCATTATCTTATCGCTTAATCAGCAACAAATTATTATTGGCGGCTTACAAGGCTTGTGGGTATTCGATTTAAACGCAGGTAAAGTGTCGAACCCACAGCAATTATTAACCACCCCCATAGACGGGCTTGGCAAAGATTGCAGCGGCAATATTTATATCACTACTACTCGCGTATTTCCCGCAAGAATTGATAGCCAAGTGGTTGTAGTGTTAGATAAAAACTATAAAGAAGTCGGCGTATTAAATGTACCCGGCATACATATTGTCACTAACGTAGCTTTTGGTGGTGATAATGGAAAAACATTATTTGTTACAGGCTTAACGGCGCCTATGGACGGTGACAAACTTCGTCAATGCGGAGAGGCTCCTTGTTTGGCTGCTGGCATTTATACGACACAATTAAACGTGCAAGGTTTTCCTTATTGAGGATTAGCCAGCCGTGTTAGCGACAACTAGACTGGGTAGTAGCACTTAGTGACAAAAGGCGAAGTCATTGCGCGCAATAGCGCACTGTAATTAAGCTGAAAGCTAACTTCATCACCTATTTTGAGTGCATCATCAATCGATTCAACAATAAGATGATCACTACTCGCCCCCATAATGACTATACCTTTAGGCGCTTGCAGGCCAGTATAATCAATATCCTGTAAACCAATCGCCAGTATAGATTGCTTAACCATACCGCGATCATTTGCCGCTTGCCCCGTAAGTAATGACACCTCACCAAAGGCCGTCTGAGCAACATCAGCCGTAGGCTTTGATGGCTTAAGCTTTGATTCTATTACCTCAGCTACCAGCGTAAAAGCATCGCCATGTAAGCCCTCAATCGGCTGACGCTGCAACGGCTCGCAGCCTAACAATATAGACTCGCCTAGTCGCAAATGATTAATACGCTGGGTATCTGTTTTTGATGCCCATTGAATATTCGCCGAATTCCCTCCAGATACAATATCCAATGTTATACCAAACGTTTTCTCAACCTGTTCGGCGAGCTCAGATAATTTCGACATATTTTTTTCATTAGGTGAAACACCACTACGGCAAGCAAGATTAGTCCCGATACCTTTAAGTAATATATTCGGCAGGCCAATAACTTCACGCACTGTATTAATTAAATCGTTAGGCATAATACCTTCGCGCAAATCACCTAACTCAACCATTAATAATATTTGGTGGGTACATCCTTGTTTGCAAGCCTCAACAGACAGCGCTTTGATAACAGCAACTTCAGTATTGCAACTTATATTTACATACTTAACCACTTGCCTAACCTGACTGAGCATCGGCGAACGTATCAACATCATGCATGCATCGCTACCAGACATACGCATGGCTTTAATATTTTCGATGCGCGAATCACCCAACGAAACAACGCCGGCTTGCAACAATGCATTAGCCACTTCAATTGATCCCAAACTGGCTTTGGTTACACCCGTTACTAAAATGCCTCGCTCGGCAAGGCGCTTAACCAACTCATCAGCATTGTGATAAATTTTATTGAGATCAATATCGAGCCTAGGCATGGCCATTAGACTGCCGACGGCAAAGTTACCTGTAATGTCGGAAATGCAGTCACCACCATTTTAACTAAGTGCTCAGGTGAGCGAGTTAAGGCATCCGTCACTGGAATATCTAAAGCCTGTTGGTACTCAATAATAGAAGTACTTATTTCGAGGTCAGTCATATTTTCATGATTAATGGTTAAACCAATAACCAGCGTATCTGCAAAGGTTTCTATTAAATTAATTTCTGAAGCGGGCGAAGGGATTGGCATTGCCTCAAAGTCACAGCGATGCTTACGTTTAGGCGCATGTTGTAATACCACACCGTTGGCACAACTGCCACGAAGAATAAATGCTGATGAAGAAAACGCAGGATGACTTAACGCGCCCTGGCCTTCAATAATAATGACATCTGGACTTTCATTTTCAAAGGCTTCAACAACTTTCGCCTCTAACTCACCAGCGCAAAACTGTGAAGGAATGGCATCTAAAGCAACGCCATAGCGCGCGCCTTGAATCAACCCTGTTTGGCCCGTGCCTATCATCACAGCTTTTATACCGCTGTCATTCAACGCTTGCGTCAATACGGTTGCGGTAGTGCGTTTACCAATAGCGCAGTCAGTACCAAGCACGGCAATACGCGGACAAGTCACATTATTAATACGACCAGTAAACATGCATAAATCTTTTTTAGCACGCGGCTTACGTACATCAAGAATAGTAACGTCGCTTGCTTTGCAGGCTGCAATAAAAACAGGGTCATCATTTAAAAACTCATGCAGCCCATTAACGATATTCATACCATGACTCATTGCCTCAAGTATTAGGCTACGCTCATGAATTGATAACATACCGCTAGAGGGCGCCATACCAAAAATAAAATAATCGGGCATGCCATCGGTTTTATCTTGCGCCTGCGCTAAAGCATCAGTGAGATCACGACAAATAGGAATATGATTGATTTTTTCATCGAGTACTAAGCCGCTATCAAGACCCGATTTATCACTATCGATAACCGAAATAATTTTATATTTTTCTGAATGACGAACCAGTCCATTAGCTGTTTTACCATCTAGCGCAGCAAAGTTACCTTCACAATAAACAATAGCAGTTAGTGGCTTTTCATAAGATGACGTTAACGGCATAGACTCAGCCGATTCTTCATAAATAGTAGCGGGTCGTTTGCTAATAGGTGCACTGCTCGGTTTAGCAGACACAGTGGGTTTAGAGCATATGCTCTTTATTACAGACATAAAACTGCCTTGAGTAAAAACTCAGAGGAGGCGACAAGATCGTGTCGGCCCGAACTGGCCGAATGTCAACGAGAAGTCCCGCTAAGTGGAGATACCGCGAGAAAGATATCTCGCAGATGGGAGTGGTTACTGAAGAACCACTGTAACACAGTTAAAAACTTTCATTACAGAAGGGTAATTAGTTGGGGGTAAGTAAATTTTCTATGAACTAAAAAGTAAAATGATAATAACTAATGAGAATATAAAAGTCGTCCTTTTTTTAACACTACTCGCTCTATTTTGTTATAAACATTTAGGGTTATATCAAGTTATGGCCGCATCAAGCGAAGTCTTAATTATTATTTATAAAGCAGTGGTTCTATCATAATATTTTTAACCTCCCTTTCTGTATAGCTCGCAATGTCATACACTTAGGCGCTAACGAAAACCCACAGCACTAAAGCCATTAAAAAAATAACGATTAACAACAGAGATCACTTTTATGACTAGCATTTGGCATAACCGACCCGACCTCAGCATGCTCAAGCAGATGAATAAAAATACGCTTGTAGAGCATTTAGGTATTGAGATAACCGAAGTCGGCGACGATTATATAAAAGGCACCATGCCAGCAGATGCGCGCACCTTTCAACCTTATGGTGTGGTGCATGGCGGTGCGAATGTGGTGTTAGCTGAAACGCTGGGCAGCCTTGCTGGCGCGCATGTTATTGATTACACGGTGTCAAAACCGCTGGGGCAAGATGTGAGTGCTACGCATCTTCGATCGGTTTCTTCTGGATTAGTCACCGGTACTGCACGCCCCATACATTTAGGTAAGCGTTCTCATGTGTGGGAAATACGCTTGGAAGATGATCAAGGTAAGCTTACCTGTATTTCTAAATTGATTCTTGCGATTGTTGATATGTAGGGATAAGACCGTAGAAGGTGGAGCGACAGTCCGAATCTAGATTTTTAAGCTGTATCTGATAGTATTTTTATATTCTGGATTTTTAGTTTTATCTTTTAAGTTTTAAGGTCAAGAGCGTCGGGGGTGGGGCGACAGCCAGAAGCCTGCTCTTTTATCTTGATCTGATAGTATTCTTATATTCTGAATTTTAATTTCTATTTTTTATAGTTTTAAGTTCAAG
>CAXAHI010000096.1:0-9098 GCA_963968645.1 uncultured Gammaproteobacteria bacterium
AGTGCAGCACAAAAAAGTACCCCCTATACCGCTTGGCGATAATCTCTCTGAAACTGCTGGACAGAAAACCCTACGAGATGCACCCGTCGTGCTCAAGCTTCGTCGTAAGGTTGCGGCATTTTTTGGTTACTTTTTGTTGCTGTAGACAAAAAGTGACTGGCTGTCGGGCCACCCCCGACGACCTTGAACTGAAAACTCAAACAAAAAAACAAAACCCTCAAAACATACCATTACCACAAAAAACTCATACACAAGATTCTAGCTTCTAAAGAGCTAGCTTTCAGCTATCGAGCTGACATCCGAATCCCACCATCTAAACGAATAGTCTCACCATTCAAATAAGCATTCTCAGCTATATGATGCACCAATTGCGCAAACTCTTTAGGCAAGCCCATTCGCTTAGGAAACTGAATATTGTCAACCAAAGCCTCTTGAACCTTATCAGGCATAGCTAACAACATAGGCGTCCCCATAATGCCTGGAGCAATCGTATTAACGCGGATACCTAATGGCGCTAAATCTCTCGCCATTGGCAGTGTTAAACCAACAATACCACTCTTGCTCGCTGCATAAGCACACTGCCCCATCTGGCCATCATAAGCGGCAACCGATGCGGTATTAATAATAATGCCACGCTCGCCTGCTTCGCCTATGGGTTCATTGTTAGCCATTTTCTCGGCAGCTAAACGCGCCAAATTAAAACTACCCACTAAATTGATTTGAATAACCTGAGAAAAATCTGACAGTGGCATAGCTTGCTTATCACGATTTAAGGTTTTTTTAGCCGGTGCAATGCCCGCACAATTAATACAAAGATGCAGCGCTGAAAAACGATCTAACACCCCGCTTATTGCTGTGCTAACTGAGTCGGCATCGGTTACATCCACTTTAAAAAACTGAGCCTTTTTTACACCCAGCTCTTCGACAACTTGATGACCCGCCGCTTCATTTAGATCAAATAATGCCACATAGGCACCCTGCTCAACCAATAACTTAGCGACGGCTTTCCCTAAGCCTGATGCAGCACCACTTATAATGGCCGTCTTTCCTTTAACATTCATCTAATCACTCCTAAATTATTTCAATGGCTATGGCTGTGGCTTCACCACCACCAATACAAATACTAGCAATGCCGCGTTGTTTATTTAATCGCTTCAAGGCATAAATAAGTGTCACGATAATGCGTGCTCCAGAAGCGCCTAATGGATGGCCTAACGCGCAAGCGCCGCCATTCACATTCACTTTATTAGGATCTAAATTTAATTCTTGTGTGGCTAGCAGAGTCACCATTGCAAAGGCTTCATTAATTTCAAACAAATCTACGTCATCAATAGTCCAATTGGCAGCATCTAACACTTTATCCATGGCGCCAACGGGTGCCAAAGTAAATTCACTGGGGTGCCTTGCATGGCTAGCATGAGCAACAATACGTGCTAATGGTTTTAAACCCAGCGCATTAGCTTGGCTTTGCTTCATTAATACTAATGCCGCAGCACCATCAGAAATAGAGCTGGAATTCGCAGCTGTCACAGTGCCATCTTCAGCAAAAGCAGGTTTTAACTTAGGAATTTTTTCGATATTCGCCTTTCCTGGCTGCTCATCAACACTCACCGTCAACTCACCCTTACGAGTCTTAATTGTTACGGGTGCAATTTCTGCATCAAAATAACCGCTGGCAATCGCTTTTTGTGCTCGCGTTAAAGACTCAATAGCATAGTTATCCATTTGCTCACGGCTTATCGAAAATTGATCTGCCGTATGCTGTGCAAAGCTACCCATTAAACGACCGCTATAAGCATCTTCTAAACCATCACAGAACATATGATCTTTAATTTCACCATGCCCTATGCGTAAACCACCTCTTGCCTTAGCAATAAAATACGGCGACTGGGTCATGTTCTCCATGCCACCCGCTATAGCTGTATTACAACTGCCTGCCAGTATTTGATCATGCGCTAACATGGTGGTTTTCATACCTGAACCGCAGACTTTGTTTATGGTGCTACATTGCGTAGTTAATGGTAAATCAGCTGCAAGCGCTACCTGCCGAGCTGGCGCTTGTAATAATCCTGCTGGCAGCACACAGCCAAATAATAATTCGTCTATGTTGTCTGAGGTTAAACCCGATTGCTGTAAAGCTAATCGTGTGGCCACGGCACCTAACTCAACCGCCGACACCGTTGAAAAAGCGCCTTGGAAAGCACCCATGGGCGTTCTTGCGGCAGCGACAATGACTACAGAATCATTCATCATATTCATTACTCCTAACATTCAATAATATTAACGGGCACTTCCATTACATGGGTTGCTAAGCCACCGCGTGATGTTTCTTTGTATTTATCTTGCATATCTCGACCCGTTTCACGCATGGTTTTAATCACTTTATCGAGTGATACAAAATGGGTTCCATCGCCTTTTAATGCCATACGCGCTGCATGAATGGCTTTAACCGATGCCATTGCATTGCGTTCAATGCAGGGTACTTGTACTAAGCCACCAACAGGGTCACACGTTAGCCCTAAGTTATGCTCCATAGCTATTTCAGCGGCATTTTCAACTTGCTCAGGGCTACCGCCTAACACCGCCGTTAAGCCTGCGGCAGCCATAGAACACGCAGAACCGACCTCTCCCTGACAGCCCACCTCGGCACCTGAAATTGAGGCGTTCATTTTAAATAACATTCCAACAGCACCCGCTGTGAGTAAAAAACAACGGATCTTTTTTTCTTTAGCTTCATCGTGTGCTTTTGTTGCCGATGCTTGCTCAACTTTATCGCTATTAAGATCGGAGGATAGATAACAAAAATTAATATAGTACTTCAGTACCGCTGGAATAATGCCTGCCGCCCCATTTGTTGGTGCGGTCACAATACGACCACCGGCTGCATTTTCTTCATTCACTGCCAAGGCATATAGACTGACCCAATCTAGCACTTCGAGTGGATCGTTACTCTGAGAGACTGTTAATTTTTGATAGAGGTCAGCGGCACGCCGTTTAACTTTTAAACCACCGGGCAAAATACCCTTTGTTCGGCAGCCTCTTGCAATGCAGCGCTCCATTACCTGCCACAAGGCCATAACTCCTTTATTAATATCCGCTTCGTTGCGCCAAACCGTTTCATTTGCCAGTATCAATTCGCTAATCGACATTTTTTGCTGCTGACACAAATCCAACAACTGCTCTCCTGAGTTAAACGGAAAAGGTAGGACAGTTTGATCTTCAATAAGGCAATCCGCACTTGCCGCTTCTTCATCGACAATAAAGCCACCGCCGACAGAATAATAAATACGACTATCTATCGTCTCTTGTTGTGCATTTAAGGCTACAAACTGCATACCATTACTGTGATAAGGCAATGTTCGACTGCGGCTAAAAATTAAATCGCGCTTTTCATCAAAAGAAACAGCATGTGTACCTAATACCATCAACTCACCAGACGCTCGTATTTGCGCGAGGAAGTCATCTATTCCATCAACATCTACCGTTTCTGGTGCCTCGCCCGCCAAACCAAGAATAATAGCCTTAGGAGAGCCATGGCCTCTGCCCGTGGCGCCTAGTGAGCCAAACAATTCAATACGGATATGCGCCACCGAGGGCAATACTTCAGCCTGCATAAGTGCTGTCGCAAAAAGCTGAGCCGCTCGCATAGGGCCTACGGTATGCGAGCTAGACGGCCCCATACCCACGCTAAAAAGATCAAAAACACTGAGTGCCATATTGCGGTTATCCTAAAATAAAAAAGAGAAAGTAAGACTATAAATAGAATCAAAATTCTGAGAAGAGGAAGCTAGTCTGCAAGAATAAAAGGCATTAGCCCATGGCATTTCAGGACAAAAAATTTAGCAATAAAGGACAGTTTCGACCATAAATCGAGGGGGAATGTTTGTTGCAGAAAAAAATGGAGCCCATACGGGCTCCGAAGCTCCATATGAAAACAGAGGTCATACTGCGGCCTCTACTTAATAAGACGCTTTAGGGGGATAAAACCCCACCTTTGCTGGTGCTTTTATGGAAAATAATTTACAGACGGCTTAGAAATCAAGGTCGTCGGAGCTGACGACATTGATTTTAAACATAAACTAAGAAAGTGAAATTCAGAAAATAATTATCTAATTAAATAGAAGTACAAAAACATTCTTTAATTATTGAACAGCGACTAAGCTATCATCAATCAACTTAGCCACCATATTATCTACCGAACGCCCAGCCGCCAACTCCTCCAACAAATACTCCACACTCACCAAAGCATCAGCCAACCGCTCTAACCAATCATCACCCACCGCATCATTAGAATTACCCTGATAAGCGGTATTTAACAAAGCCGCACAGCGATTCATTAACGCCTCAGCGTTATCAATGCCCATCATATTAAAAGCGCCGCCAATACTTTCTAAACAAACACCTACATTGGCAATGTGCTCTCTATCATAATTAGAATCAATATAAGCAATAACTGCTCGTTTAGCCAAGCCAATATTTGATTTTGACTCTTCATATAAATTCATTTGTGCTTGCTGTAATAACCCTTTAGCGACTGTAGATTGAGTCTCTTGGCTATCGGCACCATCCAGTAAAGAACCCGTTAGTAATGCGTTTTCAATATACAAAATCATATTAGCCACATCTAATAAAGCTTCTTGATCTGGCGATTCAATACGCCAGCTATTAATTTGCTCTATAGAGCTATCAATCGGTGAAGTGGCTGCCACATAACCGCTCACTTTTAATACCGCAGATATGCGCTCACAATTTTCTACCAATGTGTTGATATCATCAGCTTCACATAAGCCGCTCTCAGACATCATATCAAGAATGCGTTTAGCACCGAGCAACTCATCTTTAACAACATCCAACATTGAGAGTAACGCTTTATAGGTGCTGCGCTCCATTGCCTCGCGATGGGCCATTAAAGCTTTGTCATTCCATGATAACGGCGTAAATTGTCCTAACCGATTAAGGTCTTCGTCATTAACATTTTGGGGCTCTGCCAATAGCAATAATAAGGTTAACTCCGCCAACACAGCCGTATCCGGCAGGCTATGCATACCGTGCAAAGGATCTTTTTCTAGACGTTTCAAGCTTCGATCAAATTTGCTAAAAAAGTGCCTGCGTTGTGGCGTTAATTCAAGTGTTTCGTTGTTAAATGCCTCTACTACTTTTTTCACCAAGCGCCAAACCATTGCATTCACGCTACCATCACATAAATCAATAGCTCGCTCAGCAACCCTATCTATTAAAACCAATTTTGCACTAACGTCACTATCACGCAATAAACCTATCAGCGCCGTTTGATACATTTGACGTAATCGCCTAAAAGTTTTTTGCTGCTCTTCGATGTTATCAACTTCAGGAGGAGTGATATCTTCTTCAAGGCCGCACGCCTCACTCTCGTCTTCAGTATTCGCAAGAGGCACTAACGTCAACTCCGTCACTTCAGGAACCCTTGACACTAACAGCTCATTATCAGACGGCTTTTGGTTCGCCTCGACCAAGTTATTAAGCTGATAATCAAATTCAATTAATGTACTTTCCGTGACAAACGATGATAAACCCGCGCTCGCCAGTGCATAGAAACACGGTGCTAGTAACAACGGAGATGCAACACCAGTGGTTTGTACATATTCAAAAAAACGCGGCAGTAAATAAACGCATTGAAATAAAGCCTCATACTCACGCGCGGCAATAACGCCATCTTCGTCAGTTTGCGCTTGATACACCCTCTCAACGGCCTGCGCTAACTGTACTGATAAACTCGCGGCTACGGATAAACCCAGTAGCGAAAAGACTCCCGCCACCTCGTTTAATTGCGATGATAGCTTTTCTATTAAAGCCTCTGCAGGTGTCGCATCATTAAGACTTTGCTCAACCAATAGATTCAACTGTTCAGAGACTCGCGATAATGCCTCAACGAGTTCAGGCTCAACCACATCAAAAGCACTTTGCGGCGAACGAAAAGGCAAATGAGATGGTGCTTTTTTAACGGCTGAGTAGGTCTGATTCACGAGGGCTCTCTCTTTTTTCGGCTGCTTATAGTTAGCAACGCCTTTGATTTGTAAAAATGATGGCTGACTTTGAGTATAGGTAATAAGGTATCGGGCGCTTGCTATACCCTTCTAATCGACAATTCCAGCCGCCTAGATGTGACGAACATCGCCTTTTACAACTCAGTTATACCTCAGCCAGACACCTACATAGCTCGACATTGCATCTACCAAGACGAATTCGCTAAACACTCACAAAGATCACCACAAAGATCTTATTTCCATCCCATATCTACCCAATCGTTAAGCGCGACGTGGCTGCCCCTTAAGCTCGTCATTAAATGAATTGTTCTTTATACCGATTATGCTTATAAAAGCCCCAAAAAGAGCCCTAGACGGTCTATAATTTATTCGCTAGCGTTACGCATTAATTTGGCGAGCTAGCCTAACGTAAAAACATCCATCTATAGTGCATATACCCTTACATTTCACAGGACCTATTCCATGCAAAGCGTATCAACAGGCCAAGCCCTCTACCGTAACTTTTTGGGCGATGCCCCTTGCTGGTATAAAAATACGATTATCTTTTTCTTAATCGCAAACCCTTTTCTATTAAACATTACTGGCCCATACGTTATGGGCTGGCTATTAATAATACAGTTCATCTTTACGCTTGCCATGGCACTTAAATGCTACCCGCTACAAAGTGGCGGCTTACTGGCCATGGAAGCGATTATTATGGGCATGGCTAGCCCCCAAGATGTTTACCATGAAATACAACTCAATCTACCTGTCATCCTGCTATTAGTATTTATGGTGGCTGGTATCTATTTCATGAAGGACTTATTGCTCTTCACCTTTACCAAGCTATTAACCAATGTACGCTCTAAAGTTTGGCTATCTCTTTTGTTTAGCTTTGTTGCCGCATTTTTATCGGCGTTCTTAGATGCCTTAACTGTTATCGCCGTCATCATTAGCGTTGCAGTTGGCTTCTATGCAATATTCCAAAAAGTAGCCTCAATAGAAGGCTACGATGAAAGTGAAGATGACGATGATAAGCATGAAGACAGCAACATCCATCACCTCCACCGTGAAGATCTCGATCAATTTCGTGGTTTCTTACGTGATTTAATGATGCATGGCGCTATTGGTACTGCCCTAGGTGGAGTTTGTACACAGGTAGGCGAACCTCAAAACCTTGTTATTGCGGCACAATCTAACTGGCAGTTTTTAGAGTTTTTCTTACGTATGGCTCCCGTTAGTATTCCTGTATTAATAGCCGGTTTATGCGTAGTGGTATTTCTAGAAAAAACCGCTTGGTTTGGTTATGGCTGGCAATTACCTGAATCCGTTCGTAAAGTGTTAGTTGACGATGCAGAACAACAAGATGCTAATCGCAACCGTCAAGATAATATGGCGCTAGTTGTTCAAGGCTTAGTGGCTGTTTGGTTAATTCTTGGTTTGGCACTGCATTTAGCCGAAGTCGGCGTTATAGGTTTAAGCGTTATTGTATTAGCGACTGCATTTAATGGTATTACCAGTGAGCATGCGATAGGTAAAGCCTTTGAAGAAGCGCTGCCCTTCACCGCATTACTTGTCGTGTTCTTCGCGATTGTCGCTGTTATCGATAGGCAAGGCTTATTCACCGGCATCATTAATGGCGTATTAGCCATGCATAAAGATGTGCAGGTACCCATGTTTTACTTAGCCAATGGTGTACTGTCGGCTATTAGTGATAACGTATTTGTCGGCACGGTTTATATTACCGAACTCAAACAAGCGCTCATTGACGGCACCATCGATCGACCACAATATGACTTGCTAGCAGTGGCGATTAATACGGGCACCAACATACCGTCTGTTGCCACGCCTAATGGTCAAGCAGCGTTTTTATTCTTGCTAACCTCATCACTAGCACCACTCATTCGCTTAGGTTATGGCACCATGGCCTATAAAGCCTTGCCTTACACCATTGTACTAACGTTAGTAGGTTTGCTTAGCGTTATCTATATATTGCCGGGTGCTACAGACTACATGGTTGAAGAAGGCATTATTACGAACTTACATGTCAATGAGTTATATATTGAAACTGATAATTCAGGGCATCATTAAAAAAATAATTATTTAAGGTGCAGTTAACTTTATTGTGAAAAAATTTATCGTTACATGGTTATTAAAGCTAATAGCCCTTTTACCGTTATCGATTGCACGCGCAATCGGTAACGGTATAGCCAATATATTATCGTGGACCAATAATGGTATTTATCGGTTAAGTCGTATCAATATTGGATTAACACACCCTCAACTCAGTAGTGATGCTCTCGATAAAATAACAAAAGACAGTGTTGCAAGCACAGTGATTAATGCGTTTGAAATGCCGATAGTCTGGCAGCGTGATAACCATTGGATTATGAAAAAAACCGTATCGGTTGAAGGTGAAGCCTACCTAAAATCAGCTATTGATAGCGAGAAAGGTGCCATTATTATTGCGCCGCACATAGGCAACTGGGAAGTACTTGGCCGCCAACTGCCCGCTTACGCACCTACGACTAATTTGTATCAACCGCCAAAGCTTACAGTGTTAGAGGATATTGTTAGAGAAGGCCGTGAGCGATCAGGCGCTAAGCTTGTGCCGACCAATCAACGAGGCGTCGCTGCGTTATTAAAAGCGCTTAGACGCGGTGAGTTAATTGGTATTCTTCCTGATCAAGTTCCTCAAAAAAATTCAGGGGTATTCGCCCCCTTTTATGGCAATCCTGCTTACACAATGACGTTAGTTTATAGTTTGATACAAAAGACTGGCTGTCGTGTGGTGTTGGGTTCTGCTTTGCGTGTTGCTGGTGGCTTTAAGGTTATTTATGATGAGGCGCCAGAGGGTATTTATAGTGCGGATCAGGATACGTCTTTAAGAGCGTTAAATTTGATGGTTGAGATGTCAATTAATAATGATGTTGCGCAATATCAGTGGGCTTATAAGCGGTTTAAGATGCAGCCTGAGGGCGTTGAGAAGCCTTATTGATTGAGGGTGAGGGTTGCCTAGGGTAGGCCGATAGCCGGAATCTAGATCTTTAAGCTCCATCTGATGGTGTTCTTATATTCTGAATTTTTATTTCTTTG
>CAXAHI010000097.1:0-9053 GCA_963968645.1 uncultured Gammaproteobacteria bacterium
GTTAATTTTTATTTAAACAATAGTTAATTTTTTATTTCACAATAATGGCAGCTGTATAAGTACTATGGATGCTTGTAAGCCCTCTGATGATTGAGCGGGTCTCTTGAATGCGGATTATTCTTTCAATATATATAGTGGTAAGTATATGAATAAAAAGACGATTACAGCTGCAATGAATGAGCGTCCCGAGCATATGCCAACGCGGAATAATTCGGTAATCACTTATATAGCGATGTTTTTTTGGTGGCTATCGGGGTGGCGTACGGTTGGATCCTTGCCCAATGAAAAGAAGATACTAGTTGCCGCTGCGCCGCATACCTCTAACTGGGACTTTATTGTTGGCTTACCTATTATTCTTACTTTGGGTATTAAGGGTTCAATTATGATGAAAAAAGAGGCGTTTATTTGGCCCCTTTCTTATCTGTGGCGCTGGATCGGTTTTATTCCTATTGATCGCCACTCGCCAAAAGGTGCAGTGGGTTCGGCGGTTGAGTATTTTGAAAATAATGAAGCGATGTGGTTTGTTATGTCGCCAGAAGGTACGCGAAGTAAAATTAAGCATTGGCGATCGGGATTTTTAAATATTGCACACCAAGCCAATGTTCCCATATTGTTAGTGTCGTGGGATTTTCCCACTAAAACGGTTCGGTTTGGTCGAGTGATGCGCACCTCGGGTGATTATGAAAAAGATATGCTTGAGGTTCGAGAATACTTTAGTCAATTTACTGGTAAGCGGCCAGAGAATCACTAAGTCTCAATTGATTATCTCTGCTGAGTTTAATGTTAAAGCTGTTTCGATAAGACTTTAGATTTTCGCTGATAATTATAAAGTGATTGTTTTGCTTCAGGCAAATCATCGAGCCCAATTTCAGTAAATCCATTTTCAATAAACCAGTGTGCGGTTTGCGTAGTTAATACAAACACGCGCTGAATGCCTGCAGCCCTCGCGTTAACTTCTAATGTGTTTAATAGGTTAGCGCCGCGAGTACCATTACGGTAATCGGGATGCGTGACGATACAGGCAATTTCACCGCTATCGCAATCATAAGGATACAGTGCCGCGAGTGCGACAATTAAGCCTTCACGTTCTACAACGGTAAAGTAATTAATTTCGTCTTCTAGCTTGTCACGATCACGTCTTACTAATACGCCTTGCTTTTCGAGCGGCGAAATAATATCAATAATGGCAGGTATATCATCTACAGTTGCCTGACGTGTCACTTCGAAATTTGCGCTCAGTATTAATGTGCCTGCACCATCAACCGTATAGAGCTCTTGCAGTAGAGCGCCATCGTTAGCGTAATGCATTAAATGCGCACGAGGTACGCCGCCTTCTACACTGGCAATGGCTGTTTTTGCACAGCGTATAAATTCACTGTTTTGATCTTGATCTGCAATATTTTTTTGCGCACTGGTTGGATCAAGCTCTCTGAGTAATTGACCTTGCGCATTACTAATGCCATCGCGATCGGTAAAGGCAATTAATTTATCGGCTTGAAGAGCAATAGCAATTTCGCTGGCCACTTGTTTATAGCTCAAGCTAAAGGCTTCACCTGTTGGTGAGTAGCCTAATGGCGATAGCAGTACGACATTACCAAGATCAAGCAAGGTATTCATGGCGACTGTATCAATTTTTCTAACGAGTCCAGTATGCTGTAAATCAATGCCATCAATAATGCCCGCAGGTTTTGCGGTAATGACATTGGCAGAAGCTACTCGCACTCTAGCACCGTGCATTGGCGAGTTAGGCAGCCCCATAGACAATCGCGTTTCTAATTGTGAGCGGATTAAGCTGGAGGCCTGAATGGCTGCATCCATAGTCGCCTGATCACTGACGCGAAAGCCTTGTACAAATTGGCTTTCAATATTTTGCTGTTCTAGTTTGGCATCGAGCTGTGCGCGCAAGCCATGCACAATCACAATGCGCGTGCCAAGACTATTGAGTAGGGCGATGTCGTGAATGATATTACTGATATTAGGATGCGCAACGGCTTCGCCACTGAGCATCATGACAAAGGTTTTACCGCGATGAGCATTAATATAAGGCGTGGCCTGACGAAACCAACGAATAAGTTGGCTGTAGTCTTGGTTGCCGTCACTGTTGCCCATAGGGCTCAATATTTTAGATAGGTCATTCATAGTTGCAGCTTACCGCTAGACGGACTTATAAGCAGTATTGCTGAATAAGACTTTTTAACAGATCAATACCTGGGGTAATTTGATCTTGCGCTAAATACTCATTGGCTTGGTGCGCGCAGTCGATGCTGCCTGGGCCCATAACTATGGTTTGCATGCCAAGCGCTTGCAGATACGGTGCCTCGGTAGCAAAGCCGGCACTAATGGCGCTATGGCCGGTTAACTTTTCTGCAAACTGCACTAGCTCGCTGGTTTCTGGCTCTAAAAATGCGCTTACGCCATCAAAAAGTGAAGAGTGCTTAGCCGTTATATGACTGCCCTCTAGGCTGGCTGCCACTCTGTTTTTGATACTGCGGCGAACATCGTCATTCTGCATACCCGGTAATAACCGCACATCAAAGCGTAATTCACAGTGTCGACATATACGGTTAGGGGCATCACCGCCATGAATACTCGCCAAGTTTAGCGTCGGTAAAATCACTTCAAAGGCAGGATTCTGATATTTTTTACCCCAGCTTTCTCTTAATGCCATTAATTCAGCGATGACTTTATGCATGGCATCTAGCGCGCTATTACCCAAAGCGGGGTTAGATGAGTGTCCTGAACGACCTTCGAGAGAAATTGACTCCATCATCACGCCTTTATGCATGCGCACTGGCTTTAAGCCCGTGGGCTCACCGATAACTGCATAGCGAGCTTGCTGAGTATCGGCGGCAACTAAGGCTTTAGCGCCAGACATACTGGTTTCTTCATCGGCTGTAGCGATAACAATAAGCGGTTGTTTCAGCTTGCTGGTATCACCCAGGGTCTCGCAAAAGCTTTCAATAGCTTCGAGCGCAACCGCAAAAAACCCCTTCATATCGGTGGTTCCAAGGCCATAAAAGCGATTATCACGATCGGTAAGTGTAAACGGGTCAGATTGCCACTTGCCTTCGTCATAGGGCACGGTATCAGTATGCCCAGCGAGGACTAACCCGCCTGAACCTGAACCTAAGGTTGCAATTAAATTGTATTTCGCAGCCGTAGTGTTGGCACCATTTACGCAACTGTCAGTCACAGTCTGTATCTCAATCGAAAAGCCAAGATCGGCCAAGCGCTCGGCTAAGAGGTCAATAACCGGACGATTTGATACGTCCAGTGCTGGATTCGAGCTGCTGATGGATGGCAGGGCAATCAGATCTTGGAGGTTTTGAATGAGCTTTGGCATGCAGAGGGTAATGGCCTTTAATGATGAGCTTGAGTATCAAGCAAAAAGTAGCAAGTTAAAGTAGCAAACTGTAATAAGGACGACGTTCAACCAATAACAGCGAATAGACTAACAAGAACCTGAGTCAGGTAAAAGCTTTAGCGGTTTAAGGCTAAAGATTTACCCGTTTGGCATTAAGGCGTTTGGACGTTAGCTGTTTAAGAGTAATCCTTGGGGCCGCTGATTTCACTCTTAAAAGGCTGTCTCAAAGGTCTAAAAGTAGACATAGGTCTCTTTTGACTTAAAAACTGAAAGGGTTCTTAGTGCGGGGTGGTCAATAATCAGTCAGTACAACTACACTAAAAAGTCTAAGTAGCGAAATAACGCTTATAGAAGCTGCTAAAGAGAGCAAAGAAAAACGAGCTAAACGGTGTGAATCGGGCTATCAGAAACCGACTAGGATAAAAAAATTGAATCATACGGCAGCAAAAACACATAAAGGTGGTTTAACCATGTCGACTCCCCAAGAGGCCGATCGAATGGTGACGCTGCGTGCCTTACTCGATAATTTATTAGTTGATGGCTTATTGACACGTGAGGATGTACAGCGCATTAGTTCGCAAAGCCGAAGCAAAACAGAAGCCGAGCAGCACCCACTTAATTATATCGCGGACCAACAGCTTGAAAATCGTCGGCATGCTGGTCACAAATTATCGTTATCGGTTTTATTAACGTGGTTTGCTGCCACGGCAGATCAAGCCGTCGCACACCTTGATCCTATGAAAATTGATACTCGCGCTGTCACCGATGTTATGTCATTTGCTTTTGCTAAGCGGCACAATATTTTAGCGGTAGAAGTAAATAGCGACGAAGTGGTTATTGCGAGTAGCCAGCCATTTATGAAAAGCTGGGAAGAAAATTTAGCACAGGTCTTACAAAAGCGCATTGTTCGAGTGGTTGCTAACCCCGCTGATATCAAACGTTATAGTGTTGAGTTTTATACCTTAGTGAGCTCTGTTTCTGGCGCTGTTGATGGCAGCGGATCAAGTTCTGCAATTTCTAATTTTGAGCAAATGCTAGAACTCGGTCAGCTAAAAGACCCCGATGCCAATGATCAGCATATCGTCAATATTGTTGATTGGTTATTGCAGTATGCTTTTGATCAGCGTGCTAGTGATATTCATATTGAGCCGCGTCGCGAACATGGCAATATCCGTTTTCGGATTGATGGCGTGCTATGTAACATTTATGAATTACCTCCACAGGTAATTGCTGCGGTAACGAGCCGTTTAAAAATACTCTCTAGAATGGATTTAGCTGAAAAGCGTAAGCCGCAAGACGGCCGTATTAAAACCAAAAGCCCAGAAGGTAATGAGGTTGAATTGCGGTTATCGAGTATGCCAACCGCTTTTGGTGAAAAGTTAGTGATTCGTATTTTTGATCCTGATGTGCTTCAGCGCAGTTTTGAAGATTTAGGGTTAATTAACGAGGATTATAAGCGCTGGACAGAAATGGCGCAGCGCCCTAACGGTATTCTATTAGTGACTGGTCCAACAGGGTCAGGTAAAACTACAACGCTATATTCAACCTTAAAACAATTAGCTACAGATGATGTTAACGTCTGCACTATTGAAGATCCAATTGAAATGGTTGAGCCATCGTTTAATCAAATGCAAGTGCACGCTAAAATTGATTTGTCCTTTGCCAGTGGTGTGCGCGCTTTAATGCGGCAAGACCCAGACATTATTATGATTGGTGAGATACGTGATCCTGAGACAGCCGAAATGGCGGTACAAGCTGCATTGACTGGCCACTTAGTGATATCAACGATACACACCAATGACGCACCAAGCGCCATATCAAGGTTGTTAGAGTTGGGCGTGCCATCGTATTTAATTCGTGCAACGGTGGTAGGTATTATGGCACAGCGGTTAGTGCGAACATTATGCCCTCACTGTAAGTCAGAAGCTGAAGTCGATAATGAGATATGGCAAGACTTAACTCATCCCTGGAAAGTCGCTAAGCCAGAAAAGGTATTTAAAGCTGAAGGCTGTTTATCTTGTCGAAATACGGGTTATTTAGGCCGGCAGGGTATTTATGAAATACTGCCCTTAACCGCTGATATAAACCGCATGGTAAAAGAAGACTGTGATATTTCTGATTTGCGTCAGCAGGGTATGCGTGAAGGGATGCGGACATTGCGGTTATCAGGCGCGCAGAAGTATTCGGCAGGCTTAACCACGGCAGAAGAAATATTAAGAGTGACTCCAGCGGCAGAAAAATAATATTTTGGATGTAATTGCTTTATCATAGGCTGAATATTTTTAGATTATCTTTAAATGGGTTATTTAGGATTTCAGCGTGTCATCAAAATCTGAACAATCATCGCAGCATTTAGCGGCTAAATTACTCGCACAACTGTGTGGGTTTGCGCCTGAGAATTTAATTGATCAACTCACATCTGCTTGCACGCGCTTTGCTGAAGCCTGTGAGGATTTAACCCTTGGTTATGATGTGTTAAGTCGTCTCGATGAGCAGCCTAAGCTTGTCGGTGAGCTTAGTAAATGTTGGATCGCAAGTGAGTTTTCACTCGATCATCATTGTCGTGATGTGAAAGCTTTCCTATCACTTATTGATAGCGGTGATTTACATCGCTCATATTATCCATTAGATGATTCATTAGATCAGCCTTTGGAAAAATTCTTAGCGTTAAATTCAGATTCATCATCTTCGGCTGATAATTTTTCATCAGTTTATCAAGAGCAGCTGCATAATAAAATCATTACAGAGGTTGATGAACGTGTAGAAGAAGGTTTACTTCCACTTTTACGGTGTTATCGACAGCGTGAAATGCAACGGATTATTTGGCGTGATCTTAATCGTTTGTCGTGCATGCAAGAGACAACGTTAGATTTATCATTGTTGGCAGGCAGTTGCATTAACGAAGCTCTTACTGTTATCCATGCTCATATGGCTGAGCAGTATGGGCAGCCTATAGGTGCAGAGAGTCAGCTGCCTCAGCAATTAATTGTTTTAGGTATGGGGAAGCTCGGTGCCTATGAATTAAATTTATCCTCTGATATCGATTTGATTTTTGCCTTTCCTGAGTCGGGAGAAACCAATCATGCCACTCGGCCGATAAGCAATCAGGAGTTTTTTACTCGTCTAGGTAAAATGTTAATTCGAGTAATTGATAGTCGTACTGTCGATGGCTTTGTGTTTCGTGTTGATATGCGTTTACGCCCTAATGGACAGAGTGGGCCATTAGCATTAAGTTTTGATGCCATGGAAGATTACTATCAGCAACATGGTCGCGAGTGGGAGCGTTATGCCATGGTTAAGGCGCGTGTTGTTGCTGGCGATATTGCGTCAGGTCAACAGCTAATGACAAACCTAAGACCGTTTGTTTATCGTCGATACTTAGATTTTGGTGCGATTGATGCGCTGCGCGATATGAAAAAATTGATTGAGCAGCAAGTAAAGCGACAAAATTTATCACGAAATATCAAGCTGGGCGCAGGTGGCATTCGTGAAATTGAATTTATTGTTCAGTCATTTCAATTAATTCATGGTGGAAGACTCACTGATTTTCAACAGCCTAACTTATTACAAATGTTGCCACTTTTAAATAAAACAGATTGCTTGTCTGTTGTAGAAGTAAATAAGCTTTCTTCGGCCTATCATTTTTTGCGGAATACTGAGCATGCCTTGCAAGGCTGGCGAGATGAGCAAACGCAAAACCTTCCTAGTGATTCTCTTGCACTTGAAAGATTGGCATTTTCATTAGGTTGCGAGAATGTCGAAAAATTCGATCGAGTTTTGAGGCAGCATCGAGATAATGTCAGTGAAGTTTTTTCTTCTATTGTTACTAGTGATGAAGACGCATTAGCAGAAGATGATGAGCAGGCTGAATTATTAATTTTTTGGCGATGGTTTTGGTTGTCAGATAATCTCGATGTGATTGAGTCAGCGACAGATCATGTTTTTGCAAGCGCTGAAAATAATGATGAATATAAGAATGAATTAATAGCTGTTAATGATGAGCAAATAAAATTATTAGCGAGCTTTAGGTCCAGTCGTAAACTGCTAAGTATGGAGAAGCAAGGTCGTGATCGATTAGATAAATTAATGCCTCTGCTATTATATTTATGTAATCAAGTTGATGAGCCCTTTGTAGCATTGCAGCGCGTCATGCCATTTATTGAATCCGTGTTACGTCGCACGGCTTATCTAGCATTATTGATTGAGACGCCAAAAGCGCTTAAGCAGTTAGTTGAATTATGTTATACCAGTAAATGGATTTCTGAGCAGTTAGCCAGATATCCATCGTTGCTTGATGAGCTGCTTGATAATCGTAATTTATATGTAGTGCCATCCGGTGCTGAATTGGCCGATCAGTTACGTCAGCAATTGCTGCGCGTTCAAAGCGATGATTTAGAAACGGCGATGGATGTGTTGCGTCACTTTAAGTTAGCGCATGGTTTACGTGTTGCTGCTTGCCAAATAAGTGGTGCTCTACCATTAATGAAGATATCAGATTATCTGACTTTTTTAGCCGAAGTTATTTTACAAGCCGTATTGGAAATTGCATGGCAGGCAATGGTAGAAAAGCATGGCGTGCCAAGTGCAGAGCCAAGCTTAGATAAAATCGATAGCTTAGTTGGTCAAGTGAATGAAGGTAGTCAGCATTTTATTATTGTAGGCTATGGCAAGTTGGGAGGTATTGAATTAGGGCCAGCTTCTGATTTAGATTTGGTTTTTATTCATGATGTCGATAGCCAAGCTGAGACTTTAGCGACAGAGAATCAAAAAGCGATTACTCATTCAGTTTTCTTTACGCGCTTGGGTCAAAAAATTATTCATATTTTAACGGCGCAAACAGTCAGTGGCGCTCTTTATGAAGTGGATATGCGTTTGCGGCCATCGGGCGCATCAGGTTTATTAGTGTCTGGCTTTGATGCCTTTAAACGTTACCAAGAAGAAAGTGCTTGGACATGGGAGCATCAGGCGTTAGTTCGAGCGCGAGCCGTGGCGGGAGATCCTGCTTTAATTAAACGTTTCACTGAGTTACGGCAGTATTTAATTTGTAGCGAGAGAGATGTGGGTCGGTTGCATACAGATATTGTTGATATGCGTGAAAAAATGCGTGAACACTTAAATCCAACTAAGCGATCAGAAAGATTAGTTTCTGGCGCATCGGTAGAAGCGTTTAATATTAAGCAGGGCCAAGGTGGCATTGTTGATATTGAATTTTTAGTACAGTATTTAGTACTGGCTAACGGAATAGCTTATCCACGGCTGGCTGATTGGACCGATAACATTCGGCTCATAGAAGTATTGTCGGAAGTGGGTTTACTCAGCGAGCAGGAAGCTGAGCAGTTGACAGTCGCGTATCAGGATTATCGAGCGGCGGCGCATTTGTCAGCCTTGAAGCAGCAAAAAGAAACGACCTCAGTGGATACTTTTGCAACTTATCAGCAGCAAGTTAGCCAGCTGTGGGCGCGATTTTTCACGCCCAGTTAGCGTTAGCTTTGTTCAATATAGGCAGGGCTGTATTGCTCGGCTACTGCTTGAGTCCACGAAAAAGGATCAACCTCACGTTGCTCTTGGATGGCGAGTAATGATTGTCGTAATGTTGCTGCAAGCTCATCGACTTTGTTCACAGCATAGTTGGTGCCGTCGGCATCAGCGATAACGCTAACAGGGCTAACAATTGCAGCAGTACCGCAAG
>CAXAHI010000098.1:0-8986 GCA_963968645.1 uncultured Gammaproteobacteria bacterium
TTCTAACCCTATCGAGATTGAAAGCTCGTTCGTCAGTCGGCAAGGTGATCGTTACGGCCTCGTCGAAGCAATGAAAGATCCGCAAGATGAAGTGAATAAACGCGGATCAAAAGCACTTCATATTCTTAACGTCAATCAGACGATGGGCGAAAAGGGTGCTGTAGAAAACGTCAACACCATGAAGACCGAAAAAGCCAAACCTGACGGCCATATTGAAGTGACGCCGGGTGCGCTGGTTGATGGGCGCTTTCAGGTTGTTGATCAAACATCAGAATTGGTTGCTCATTTACAGATGATGCAAGAGGCCAAATCTGAAATTGATGACCTATCGATTGATGCTTCTTTGAGTCCTTCGGCTTCTGGACGTTCCCGTGCGCTAGAGCAGCACGATCAGTCAGTGAAAATCGGTCGTGTATTTGATCGTCATCGAAGCTGGAAAAAGCGCATCTATCGTCAAATATGGTGCAGGATGAAACAGTTCTGGGACGAAGAAAAGTGGATACGAGTGACTGATGAAGAGGACGCGGCTGAGTTTGTTGGGTTGAATCAGCCGGTCACTTTGGGCGAGTTAGTGCAGGAGCATGCAGAGCAAACAGGCGAAGAGATACCGCCAGAAATGCTACAAGATCCCCGCATGAGTCAAGTTGTTCAAGTGAGAAATAACGTCAAAGAGCTTGATATGGATATCATCTTAGACGAAGCACCTAATTACATTAATCTACAGCATGAAATATTTGCAGCGGTCATGGAGGGGGCGAAGGCATCAGGCCAACCTATACCGCTAGATATCATGCTAGACCTTATGCCTTCAGTGCCTAACAAGCGTCAAATACTCGATAAGTTAAAGGGTGATGAGCAGGCGCAGGAGCAGCAACAACAAGCGCAGCAAGCAGCCTTTGAGCAAGAGGAGGCTAGTGCGCAGCTTGATCAAGAAGAGCAGAGAATGAACATTGGCGCAACAGAAGCGAAAATGATGCGAGACCAAGTAGAAACAGAAGCGCAGGCGATTGAAAACCAAATGGTTAAGCAAGGGTTGGAGCAGCTTCTTGGGTAAGCTCTCTAAGGTCTTATCTAAGATAAATGAAGTATTAGATATGCGTGAAGCGGCAAGGATGCAGCGCGCTAAAGATGCAGGGTTTCATGAGAATACGCTTTTCCATGGCACCGCAGCAAAGCCGACAACTACACTAGATGATGGCAATATCTTTGATGAGTTTAAGTTGTGGGAGGGTAAAGACCCAACACGATCAACAGTTAACAGTGAGGTTTCGAAGCTCGGCGTTTCTTTAGCAGAGCAGCCAGGAGTTGCTGAGGATTTTGCCAGTCTAGCGAGTCGAAACGGGAGTGAAGGCTCAACTCTTTTACCGTTGCGTTTTCGGTCGGACAAGACAGGTTCGATCGACTTACAAGGAGACGAGTTGAATTCGGATATTTATGGCTCGGTGGTTGATTCATGGCGTGATGGCTACGATGCTATTCAGTTCAATAATTATACCACACCACAAGGTAAGAAGGGGTCGTTTGTACTTGTAAAAGATCCCAGCCAGATACGCTCAGTCAACGCTGCATTTGATCCAGCAAAGAAAGATAGCGCCAACTTATTGGCAGGTTTAGGCGGTGCAGGCATCTTAGGTGCCAGCATGCTCACACCAGAGCAGGTAGAAGCTTCTGAGATGCTCTCAGCACAAGATAATGACCGTATTACCGCTGATGAGTTTCCCGTGCTAGAGGGTATAGGCGGCTTCTTAGAAGACATCGAAGCACCCATACCACTGTTTGAGCGGCCCCTTCAAGGGTTTGGCTCTTACTTAAGGCATTTTGGTGAGCCAAGATCGTTAAAGCAACGAGTTCTTGGCGCTATAGACGCCAGCCCCATCTAACAACCAGCAAGTTAACCGAGGTCGCATTACGCGGCCTTTTTTTATGTCCAGCGAAAGCTGAGTAGAACCGTGGAGACGCGAGTATGAACGACGAAGTAAAGGCAGTAGAGCAGCAAGACGACTTATCCATTGACACAAACATAGATGACCTTGACGGAGGTGATTTATTAAGTGGCGGTGAGGGTTCAGAAGAAGTTGAAATCGTCCTAGCTGGTCAAGATGGCTCGCCATCATCAGAGGCTAAACCAGATCATCGTGATCACATATTGCGAAGATTACAAAAGAAACGAGACAGGATTGAGCAAGAAAATCTTGAGCTGAAGTTGAAGTTAGCTGCGCAAAACAGTAGCGCAGTAGAAAGCGACAACCCTCCAGTGTTAGAGGACTTTGAATACGATGACGCGAAGCATCAAGCGGCGCTGTCACGTTGGCAGGTTTCTCAAACCGAAAGGGTTACTAAGCGAGTACTTCAACAACAGCAAGACGGGCATAACGTTGTTGCTGCAAGTCAGAAAAAAGAGAAAGCGTTAGAAACTTACGCAGAAACCGCAAGCAAGTTAGGTGTTTTAGATTTTAACGAAACACAAGACAAAGCGATGGATGTATTAGGTGAAGATTTCTCTGAAGTCTTGGCAACAAACCTGCCCACGGAATCCCCCAAGCTGATGTATTGGTTTGGTAAGAATCCACAGAAAGCGGCTGAATACCGCGACCGTTACTTAAGTAATCCAGGCGCAACCACGTTTGAACTTGGCAAGTTAGCCGCTCAATTGACCGTAAAACGTAAACGATCAAGCGCAGCAGATCCCGAAAAGCACATTGAATCATCTGGCGTCACCGGTGGAACAAGCGACTTCCTAAAAGGCTACAAAAACATCATGAAGCAATTGGACAGTGGCAAGTTAGAACCGGGGCAAGGCGTTAGGCAAGTACGTGCGCTTAAGAGGGAGGCGAAGGCTGCAGGCTATGACGTTTCTCAACTTAAAGAATAGGTGGAACCATGAGTAATCAAGCAAAAGTCGTCACTCGCGTACTGGGTGAAGAGTTAGAAAAATTTGAAGCGGACAATATCTGTTTGCGACAAACAAAAGTAAAAAAAATGGGCGGCCAGTCAGGCCATCGTTCGGAATTTACCGAATGGTATGACGCGCCGTATGTTTCAACCACCGTTGATGGGCTGGATTTAACCGGTAACTTTAATGAGATCACTGGCCTAGCGGTCCCTCATCGAGTTAGCACTTACACAAGTGTGCCGTTTAAATTAAGCAACACCGACACGTTAGACACTGATGAACTGACTCGCAAAGTGCGATCAGGGATGCAAGCTATTGATAACCGCATTAACCGTGCAGTTGCCAATATTGTTGTTAACCAAGGGGCTCAGTATGTTGGGCGCACCGCTGCATTAAGCGGCTTTGCTGACATTGCTGCAGTTGATGCTTTGTTGTGTTCGCAAGATGTAAGTGCGACTACAGAAAAAACAATGATCTTAAACCCAACGGACTATAACAACATGGCTGCCGATTTAGCAGCTCGTCAAACTGTGAGAAAGGGTGATATCTCAACCAATGCATATGAACGCGCATTAATTTCAGAGATAGCAGCTATGAAGGTGTTTAAAACCTCCTTCGCTCCAGTTAAAGCGGCAGCGGCTGGCGGTGCAATAACGGTCACAGGTGCTCAGTCGTATACACCGCAGGGTTCAATAATTGACGCACAGGGCGACCCAGCCAACGTTGATAACCGCTCAATGAACTTAACTGTTTCGGCCACAGCGAATGTTGTGCCGGGCGATAAGCTTACGATTGCGGGCGTTAACGCTGTATCGATTCAGAACAAAAACGATACAGGTGCGCTGAGAACCTTTACTGTTAAATCAGTTGTTGATGGGACAACGCTAGAAATTAGCCCGCCCATCATTGATGCAACAGCAGTGGGTGCTACAACCGCAGCGCAAGCACAGCGTGACTACGGTAACTGTACTGATGTTGCTGCAGGTGGTGCGGCCATTACGTTTGTTAACTACGATACAGCCATAAGTAATTTGTTTTGGGAGAACGATTCGATCTGCATTAATACTGCACCGGTCGTCGGCTCAGAAGAAACGCTTGGCGGTATGATTTTGATGAACGAAACAACCGATCTAGGTTTGAACGTTGTTATTGCCAAGCAAGGCGATATCAATGATCTAAGCACTGAATGGCGTATGACTACGTTCTTTGGTGTGACCAACCGTGATCCGATGAAGAATGGCATCTTACTGGGTGGTCAAACACCTTAACTTGACTGGGGGGCTTCGGCCCTCCTTTTTTTGGAGAAAGAAATGATTAATCGATCAGAATACCCTAAGTGGATTGGTGACAAACTGGCCCGCTCAGAGGAAGAAGAAGAAACTGTTTTGTCTGAGCAAGTTGCAGCGGCAGAAGCAGAGAATGCGAAGCTGCAAGCCAAGAAAGACGCTGAGGCTAAAAAGAAAGCCGAAGCCAAAGCAGCAGCAGATAAAGCCAAGAAAGACGCTGAGGCGAAATAATGGCCACTGCTAACGAGATCGTACAGCTATCACTCAAATATTTAGGCGTGCAAAACCAGTTAACACCGGTTGATCCTCGCGTAGTGAATGATGTGTTTTCTGAGCTTATCGATATGTTAAATCGATGGGCATCTATCGGTATTGATTTAGGTATCACCATCCCTACTGATATATCCGACGAACTGGGAAACCCAGCAGAAACTAAGACAGCTTTAGCGTCAGCGTTAGCATTAGAAGCCTTACCCATTGCCAAAGTTGAGATAAAGCCGCGAGTGCTCTCTAAATATAAGCGCGCTTATCGGTCACTTAAATCAGCTTATGGCAAAACGCCCAGTCAGCTTTATCCATCATCATTACCGCTGGGTGCTGGGGTGAATCTTGGTCCGCGCAGTAAGCGGTACTTCCCCGAACCCAGCATCGTTGGCACTGATGACGACAGCGCACTAGGAACGTAGTTATGACCTCTGTTACTCGTATATCTAAGTTGACCCGTGTTACCGAAATTAAGCCAGAGGATATTATTCCCATTGGCCCACAGTCAGGTGATTCGGCCAGAGGTATCACAAAACAAAACTTTGTCCGCCAACCTGTTTATTTAGTCAGTGAGCTACCGGCAGGTGTAGCAGGTGATACCGCGTATGTCAGTAATGGCGCAGCGGGAAACCCTGTGCTGTCATTTCATGACGGTGCTAACTGGTTGCGTTGTGACACATTAGCTGTGGTGAGTATTTCGTGATAAGCGTCCCGCTACCCACCGGTATTGTCGGTGATAACGATATACCCAAGCGCAAAGAGTATTTAGTTAATCTTTATAGCGAGGGTGAAACGTTACTGCCCACGCCGGGCATTACTGCATTCTCAACCGGTGATGGTATTTGTCGGGGCGCGGTGACTTTTCAGAACGCTTACTATCAGGTATCGGGTGATAACTTAATTTGCATTAGCTCAACCGGTGTTAAAACCGTTATAGGCGCCATTGCAGGTACAGAAGATGTTGCTTTTGCACAATCTTTTATAGCGCTTTGCATAGTTGTTAAAGGGGGCGCAGGTTATTTTTACTCGCCGTCTACCGGATTAACACAGATTACAGATTCTGATTACCTACCTTCGATAGAAGTAGATTCAATCAACAGTCGGTTTATATTCGTACCGGCCGATGGCGGGCCATTATTTTATACCGATGTTAACAATATCACCGACATTCCAAGCCTTAACTTTTTTGATGCTGAATTATTACCCGATGAAAACACCGGCGTTATTAATTTAAGAAATGATTTATACGTAGGCGGTGTTGATTCCTTTGAGATATTCAGAAATCAAGCTGATGCCGATACGCCTTTTGTCAGAGTGGATGGGGCTGCTGTTGAAACCGGCTATCTATCTGCCAAGGCGCGCTACAAAGATACATTCTTATTTTTGGGTCGAGACCGTGATGGCTCGTTTGGCTTCTTTGCCATGTCATCCGGTGATGCGCCACAAATATCAAACCCTGCTATTGCCGAATTGCTCAACGAAGAATACACCGAAGAAGAATTAAGCCAATGCACCTCACAGCGATTCACTTGGAAAGGTCTCGACATGGTGTGCTTTCGGCTTGCTCGCCATTCACTGCTTTATTTCGGCCAGTGGGCGTATATACAGTCAGGCATTGATGCAGATGACACACTTAAACCATGGTCAGTCAATCACTTGTCATTCGCTTACGGTAAATACTTAGTAGGTAACGCAAGCGACAGCAAGATTGGTGTGTTAGCTAACATCCACACCGAGTACGGTGAAAAAGTAGAGCGGCAGATAAATACGTTTATCAAAGGTCAGCGCAATGACTACTTTGAAATCGACTCCGTTATTCTCGACGTCACCACCGGCACTCACTTCAAAGAAGGCACGGTAGGGCTATGTGGTAGTAGAGATGGCCTTTACTACGGTGAGCCTTGGTGGCAACCGTTAGGCGCTCAAGGGCGCACACAGCAACAAGTGAGGTGGACGGGCGGGCTAGGTGTGTTCGAATCATTCCTTGGTTTAAAGATACGCACCACCGCTAACGTTTTATTCGCCGTTGATGGGTTGTTAGTCAATGCCTAACCTACCGAAGCATGGCGATAATATTATAGATCGTCGTAAAGATGCCTTAGGGCGTGAAAAGCTCGTCGCCTCTTTTCAGTTTCAGCAATTCTTAGATGATTTAAGCAGTGCAGAGTCCGGCTCTAGTAGTCAGACAATTAACCAAAGCGTTGTGAGTAGCGCCTTGGCACGCATAGCCAAACTAGAAACCTTCTCACCACTGACATCCGACGAAACAGGGTTCAGTGTTGACTCAACTTTATTAAGCGTGGATATGACCGAAGCATGACACAGCAATTAATTAATGTAGGCACAGCAGCGAATGACCGAACAGGTGATACTTGGCGTGCTGCTTTTATAAAAGCCAATGAAAACTTTACAGAAGTGTATGCAGGCTTATCCAATAATGTTGTCGTTATAAATTCCGAAGCGGACTTTCCGACCCAAGATGCGTCGACCATTACATTAGATCCCAATATTTTATATTTTATTGGCTCACCTGTATCGACTGCTAAAAGTTTCAACGGCACTATTAATATATTAGGGCTTGGCATTACCCCATCAGCACAATTAACGTACACCGGCATTGGTATTATGTTCTCGAGCACGGATACCATAATCAACATTCGTGACCTAGTTTTTGATTGCCCCAACGGTACGTTATTCTCTATGACGGGTTCGGGTGGAGTAGGCGTAGACTCCCAGCTCCTACTTACCGGGTCGCGTTGTTTAAGTTGTCAAAATGTAGGGATCTTTAACGGTTTAGATGCTGTAGTTGTTGATATTTTTGATATCACTACTATCACCGGAAATGGGTGGGTGTTTGTAGGCACAGGCTGGCTGGTATTAAGTTTAAGCCGTCTCAGCATGGCGGGCTTATCAAGCGCCATCGGTATTGATTTAGGCACAGCCGTGTTTGGCGAAGTAGAACTGCGCGATGTGATAGTGGTGGGCGATGGTGGCTCAACGGGCGTTTCAGGATTAGCATCCAGCGGCAATATTGTTGCGGGCTCAACCGGAGAGATAAAAAACTGCAACCTATCTAACGTAGGCACAGCATTAGCCGGTATCGATGAGCAAGATTTGCAGTGGCGAATAATGGATAACGCTGGCACGGTTGACAGTCGTTACGCTGTGGACGCTTATCTTACTGCTGTAGAAACCGTCACTATTAATGTTATCTCAACGTTCGAGCATGTCGCAGGCGTGTTATGGGCTAACACCATACAAGACAGATTCACAACAACAACAAGCGGTGTCATCACGTATAACGGCCAAGAAGATATCGAGGTTAAATTATCCGGTGTAGCAACGGTAGAAAAATCCGGTGGCGGCTCAGATGAGATAGAAGTGAGGCTGGCTAAAAACTGGGTTTCCGGCGGTGGCTTATTTCAATCCGGCGCCATAACTGATAATAACTCACCGACATCAGTGCCTTTAAATGCTTTAGTAGCATTATCAACCGGCGATAATATCCGAATGATCGTTGCAAACAACGGAAGTACGTCCAACATTCTTGTCGACAAAGCATCAATCGTGGTCGTTTCAGCATGACCGATATCATTTTAATTAACAATCAAACCAATGCAGCGGCCAATGCGCGGGATATTATTTATACCGCTTCAGACAAGTCCGTCACTATCACAGCATTTACAGCCGCTAATAACACAGAGTCATCCAAAACTTATAAAGCATATATCACAGCATTGGTTGGTGAAGATGTTAGCGCTGTTCAACCGCAAACTATTGTCGTTAGAGACAAAGCCGATTTAGGCATTTACTTATTAGCACAACGAATACCCAAGGGTGGCACGCTAGAAATAGAATCAAGTGATGCCGATTCATTATCATTTTATGTCACAGGTAGGCAGGATTAATTATGGGATTATCATTAGGCGGATTATTTAAAGGTGGTGGCGGACTAGCTGGCAGCTTTGGCGGCAGATCTTTAGTTGGTAAGGGTGCTGGTCTTGGTGATGCAAGTCTATCGGGACTACTGGCTGGCCTTGGTGGTAATAGCGCGGGCGGCGGTGGTGGTGGTGGCGACCCTACCGGCATCGATAGAATATTCTCTCAGCTAGATACAGGTCTCGCAGGATTGGAGCCGTTTGGTCAGGCGGGCCTTGATGCTTTGCCGGGCTTGCAGCAAGGCTCAACATTGGAAGGCTTGGGCGGAGGCCTTAGTGATATCTTTAACTCACCAGCCATCCAGCCGTTGATTAATGACCGAATGCGATCAGCTAGCTCGGCCTTTGGTAGCGCTGGTTTAACGCGATCAGGTGGCGCTATTCAGGCGGCGGCAGATATACCCACAGAATTAGCATTTGCATTAGAGCAATTACTGGGTGAGCGGCGCTCAGAGCTTGCGGGTATCGGCTTGGGGGCTAACTCATTAGGTGCTGAATTACGGAATCAAGCAAGCTTGGGTGCTGGTGGCCTATTAGCAGACCGTTTTGGCACGCAAACGGGTGCTGATCAGCAAAGTAAAAACAGAAAACAAGAGCGGCTAAAC
>CAXAHI010000099.1:0-8964 GCA_963968645.1 uncultured Gammaproteobacteria bacterium
ATACAGCAACAACACTTAATGGCTGAGATTTCAACTCAAAGAACGCTTTCTGCAACAGAGGCTATGGCGTTACAAAATGATGCTGAGATAAAATATATGTTAGACGATTTAGAGGAGCTTATTAGTGAGTCAATGACCGGTGTGGCTCGCGTTAAGAAAGTTGTCGAAGATTTCTCTGTGGTTTCTCATGTTGATTGTCTTGATTCTAGTGATGAAGATATTAATAAGATTTTAGAATTTTCGCTGATGCAAGTAGTGATTCCATCAAATCATCATATCCAATTTGTAAAAGAATATGATGATGTGATGCTGACTAAGATAAATGCTAAAAAAATTAATAAGGCTTTTTTGGCGCTAATAAGTAATGCTGTACTTGCTGTTGAAGCTAACGCAAAAATCATTCTGCGTACCACGCAGCTTAAGAGCCATATCCGTATAGATATTATCGATAATGGCTGCGGAATACCTGAGGAGGCATTGAGCACTGTTTGTAACCCTTTTTATACGACCAGGAAAATAGGTGAGGGCGTGGGTCTTGGCTTGCATATGGCTCAGAATACAGCAGAAAGCCATGGTGGCGCTTTAAATATAAGCAGTAAAGTGGGCCAAGGTACGGTGTTAACCATGATATTGCCTATGACTAACAGTGAGGTGAATGTATCTGATTGGCCAATGGATACTCAGCGATCATTGTAATAAACTGAATGCTGGGTAGACTATCGATAAGGTCTGCTTGTTAGATGGTTAGATGGTTAGATGGTTAGATTAATAAATAGATTGATAGATTGATAGATTAATTGATAAACAGATCAACAGGTTGGGCTATATAGGGAGAGCTTCACGTGAAAGGGGTTATATTTACGCATCTTCAAGAGATGATTGAGTCACAACAAGGATTTCAAGTGTGGGATGCTATTTTAGAGCGTTGCGACTTACCCAGTGGCGGTGTGTTTGTTTCAACTGAACGCTATCCTGATGATGAGTTGTTCGCTATTGTGACTGAGCTTTCAGTGGTGACAGGCACAGCTATTAATGCGCTGTTAGGTTCATTTGGCGAGTACTTGTTTATTAATTTACATAAGTCGATGCCGTCAGAGGTCTTTGCTCCCCTAACATTGTGGGATTTGCTCAAAGGTCTAGATTCTATTATTCATATGGAAGTTAAAAAGTTAGATAAAAAAGCGCAGCCTCCTTCATTAACGGTTAAGCGTTCGAGTGATCATGAAATGGTTCTAGAATATCGTTCGACAAAAAAATTGTGTTACTTAGCAATGGGTATGCTGAAAAGCGCTGCCAATATGTTTGCTGAGGATGTGACTTTAGCTATGCCTGTGTGTATCCATGATGGCCATGATTATTGTGAATTGGTGATTACGCGCCATGTCTGAAAAAGACTCGATTGCCGAAAACAAAGCGCTAATGAATGCGCTGTCTCGTGAACGCAAGGCCAGAAAATTAGCTGAGAGTTTACTCGAAGAACGAGCCGTTGAATTATTTCTTGCTAATCGTGAACTAGAAAAAACGATCAAAACATTAAAATCATCTAACTTACAATTGCTACAATCTGAAAAAATGGCTTCGGTAGGTCAATTGGCCGCAGGCGTCGCGCATGAAATTAATAATCCTGTCGGTTTTATTTCTAGTAACTTAGGTACCTTACGCGATTATATTGAAGATGTCCGTCAGGTTATTGATGCACAGAAGTTTTCTATTAAAGCGGGTACTGAATGTACCGATGCTAAGCGCTATGTTGAAATTAATGCCAAGGTAATAGCCGATTTGAATGCCTTGTTAAATAAGGTCGACATCGATTTTTTAATGGTAGATATGAATGATTTGTTAGATGAATCAATTGATGGTGTTAATCGAATAAGAAGAATCGTAGCTGATTTGTTAGATTTTTCTCGCATTAATTCTGCTGATTATAAAAATACAGATATTAATGCTTTACTAGATAAAACGCTGAGTATGGCGTGGAATGAACTTAAATATAAAACGGAAGTGAATAGAGATTTTGGTGAGTTACCGGCTGTTTATTGTAATGATGGTAAAATAGCGCAAGTGTTTCTTAACCTATTGCTTAATGCGTCTCATGCTATTGAAGAGCGCGGGTCGATAACGATTACGACACGTCATATTGGCAATGATGTTAGTATTATGATTACTGACTCTGGTGTCGGCATACCAAAAAAAATTATATCTAATATTTTTGACCCTTTTTTTACAACTAAAAATGTCAGTGAAGGAACGGGGCTTGGCTTGCATATTGTTCGAAGCGTGATTGAGGCGCATCAAGGGACTATCTCAGTAGATAGCCAGGTAGGGCAGGGGACAAGTTTTATTATTTTGTTACCTGTTACAGGTCTTGACCCGTAGTTAATATGCTAGCAGTGACATACGCTTGTATAGGCTCCCACTTTTGT
Organism: uncultured Gammaproteobacteria bacterium; assembly: GCA_963968645.1. GTDB lineage: Bacteria > Pseudomonadota > Gammaproteobacteria > Pseudomonadales > UBA7434 > UBA7434. The sequence continues at coordinate 2,424 of CAXAHI010000099.1, forward strand.
TGGATTAAATGTTGACTTGATAAGGATTACGCGAATGAGTACGCAGCACAACTTATTGTGTGTGGATGATGAATCGGGGATATTGAAATCACTGATACGTGCGCTCCGTAATGAGCATTTCAATGTGTTAACGGCTAGCAATAGTGGTGAGGCCTTACAGCTGCTGTCTGAGAATACTGTGCAGGTGGTTCTAGTTGATCAACATATGCCAGATATTGATGGCCTTAATTTAATTAAAAAAATAAAGGCGCAGTATCCAACAATTGTTCCTGTCATTTTATCGGGCTTGGTCGATATGGAATACGTTTTGGCAGCTATTAATCGTAGTGATGTGCAGCGTTTTTTAGCAAAGCCATGGCATGATGAAGAGCTTAAAACTGTTTTGAGGCAATGTTTTATCTATTATGATTTGGCTCAGTCCAATGTAGTATTAAATGATTTAGTGAGTCAGCAAAAAAAACAATTAGAAAATTTAACAACGTTATTAAAAGGACAGGGATGACATGGGAGATTTAGATTTTTTAAATTTTGATACTCAAGCGAGGATAAAAGTATTATTTGTTGATGATGAAAAATCAATACTGGTTGCATTACGTCGTTTATGCCGCAATACCGGCTGGGATATTTACACCGCAGAAAGTGGTGATGAAGGCTTATCTATCATTGATGAACATACTATTGATCTTGTGGTTTCTGACATGCGCATGCCAAAAATGAACGGTGCAGAATTTCTTGAGAAAGTTGTAGAAAAATCGCCATCAACCGTCAGAATTCTATTAACGGGTTATTCAGAAGTAACGGCTACGTTGGCAGCCATTGATAAAGGTAAGATTTTTTGCCATTGCACCAAACCTTGGGATAACGATGAGTTTAGAGAAATACTTAACCAAGCTATTGCCACTCGTTAGCTTTTTACCTGAAGCGTTAACTCTTACACATAAAGAATTACGATATCTTAAGGTTGTTTTTTGAGCTGGCTGGGCTGCAAAGATAATAAAATGATAGTAATTTCAACAATATACTTATGGTATATAAGCCTTAGATCTAAATGATCTAATCGATATGCTTCTTATTTTTCCCTTTTCGCGTAACTATTAGACTCACAGAATCCTTAGCATTTTGTCGTCTGTTTTTATTGCTAATAATGATTATCAACATTATAAAAGGGCTTTATTATGAAACGATTATATTATTTAACGCATGATATTGATGTTGCTGAATCGGTATCGAAGTTGTTACATGCCAATGGCATCAGCGATTGGAATTTTCATGTTCTTAGTAAAGATGAGGCAGGTATTCAAAAGCATCATTTGCATGCTGCCACACCGATTCATCAGTTAGATATTCTGCGCTCTGGTGAGCGAGGCTTTTTTTTCGGCGTGATGTTGGCTGTTGTCATGATTGTTCTTGTTAGTCAGCTAACGTCTTGGTTTGATATGTTTGGTTTAATCGGCGTGTTGGGTATTGGTGCTTTTACCGTTGGTTTTTCAACATGGATAGGTGGCTTTGTGGGTATGCAAACTGAGAATTATAAAATTCGACGTTTTCATGATGTCATTGAACATGGCGGCTATTTGTTAATGATTGATGTTTTGCCTAAGCAAAAAGCGCCTATCGAAATATTACTAATGAATAAACATGGTGTGAGTAAGGCGGGTGAAGATACAACGTTGGTGACGCCCTTTCATCATGCTTAATCAATGATGCTAAACATCACAAACTTAATAAAGCCGGGTATATACCCGGTTTTTTTTGTTTTAAGCAAAGGGTAATATAAGTTCTATAAATACGAAGCATGAGCGCGCCTAAAAGTGCTACGATAACGATGTTTGCAGCTTTTTACCGCTTAGCTTATCTATCTTTATGTTTATGTCATATCCATGTAGCTGTTTATGTCTTCTTACATAAAACAGTTGCTTCGATTGAAGTGTTTAGCCTGAATTTAAATAGCCTATTAATGATTTACTTTATAGAGATCCATCATGTCTGTAGTTGATGTTAAGCCGGCCGAGGCCGCCGATTCAGTAAAGGAGACGGCTCCTAAAAAATTGTCTTCTCTTTTCCATCTTCTTAGTTATTTAAAACCCTATAAATGGCGCTGGATTACTGCGATGGCAGCATTGCTATTTACGGCATCGCTGACCTTATTAATGGGGCAGGGAGTTAAGTTATTAATTGATAGTGGATTTGGCGAGGGTTCTTTAGCGCTGCTTAATCAAGCCGTCTTAGTACTTTTGGCGCTGGCCTTTTTAATGTCGTTAGGCACATTTACACGTTTTTATTTAGTGTCATGGCTGGGTGAGCGAGTGAGTGCCGATATACGCACTGCGGTTTTTAATCATATCGTTAACCTGCATCCGAGTTATTTTGAAACTAACCGCAGCGGTGAAATAACCTCTCGGCTCACTACCGATACTACGCTTTTGCAAACCATTATTGGCAGTTCTTTCTCTTTGGCATTACGGAGCTCACTGACGACTGTGGGTGCGCTAATTATGCTTTTTATTACTAATGCTAAGTTAATGATCATTGTCGTTGGCTGTGTGCCGTTGGTGATGTTGCCTATGTTGTTTTATGGCAAAAAAGTTAAACGACTTTCTCGTGCTAGCCAAGATTCGATTGCCAATGTAGGAAGCTATGCCGGTGAGATTATCCAAAATATCAAAGCGGTACAAAGCTACACACAAGAGCAGCAAGAGAAGAAGGTGTTTGGCTCTCATGTTGAAGAGGCTTTTGGCATAGCGAAAAGTCGCGTGACACAGCGTGCGTTTTTGATGTCTGCCGTTATTTTGATGGTTTTTTCCGCGCTTTCGGTTATGTTGTGGGTAGGCGGTAGCGATGTGATTAATGGGTCAATGACGGCCGGTGATCTCGCGGCCTTTATCTTTTATGCTCTCATGGTGGCTATGGGTGTGGCAACGGTGTCAGAAGTGTTTGGTGATTTACAACGTGCGGCCGGTGCAACCGAGCGCTTGGTTGAGTTACTACAAGTTAAAAGTCTTATCGCCGAGCCCTTAATAGCGGCAGATGCAAAATCATTACCGGCCGAGCTAGCCTTTAAACAGGTGAGTTTTAATTACCCTTCAAGACCCGATGAGCCCGCCTTAAAGGCGTTCTCTTTAGTGTTACCTGAAGGTCAATGTGTTGCCTTAGTAGGGCCGTCTGGCGCTGGAAAATCAACCGTGTTTGAGTTGATACAACGGTTTTATGACCCTCAGTTTGGCTTGGTAACGCTAGGCAATAAAGATATTCGTGAGTTAAGCCCGCAGGCGCTTCGTCAGCAGTTAGCAGTGGTGGCTCAGCAGCCAACATTATTTACCACTGATGTTGCCACCAATATTCGTTACGGTAGACCCGGCGCCACAGACGAAGAGGTCATAGAGGCGGCTAAAGCGGCTTATGCACATGAGTTTATTACTCAGCTGCCTAATGGTTATAATAGTTTTTTAGGTGAGCAGGGCGTGCGTTTATCGGGTGGGCAAAAGCAGCGTATCGCTATTGCACGCGCCATATTAAAAGATCCACGTATTTTAATGTTAGATGAAGCAACCAGCGCGCTAGATACCGAAAGCGAGTTTAAAGTTCAAAAAGCGTTAGAGCGACTAATGGAAAATCGAACCACGTTAATTATTGCTCATCGCTTGTCTACTATTTTGCATGCAGATACTATTGCGGTGATAGACCATGGACAGTTAGTCGCGCAAGGCTCTCATGAGAGCTTGTTAAAAGAGTCTGCTTTATATGCTAAATTAGCCAGCTATCAGTTTAAAGAGCAGTCAGCTTAATCGTTTTTATTGTTGTTAATATTGTTACAGCGAGTTTGGATATCGAGGGTTTAATGGATACTTTATATTGGCACGATTACGAAACATGGGGCATTAACCCTGCCGAAGATATGCCCTCACAGTTTGCGGGTATTCGTACTGATAGTGACTTTAATATTATTGGCGAGCCATTAAATATTTTATGCCGCCCGGCATTGGATGTTATACCTCATGCTGAGGCTTGCTTGGTTACCGGCATGACACCGCAGCAAGTTGATAAGCAAGGCGTAAGTGAACGTGATTTTTTTGCGGCTATTCACGCTGAGTTGGCCCAGCCTAATACCTGTAGTGTCGGTTATAACAGTTTGCGCTTTGATGATGAAGTAACGCGCTATGGCTTGTACCGAAACTTTTATGATCCCTATGGCCGTGAATGGCAAAATGGCAATACGCGCTGGGATATTATTGATATGTTGCGCCTTTGCTATGCAGTTAGGCCAGAAGGCATTAACTGGCCACAGCGTGATGATGGCGTAGTGAGTTTTCGCTTAGAGCAATTAACCGAGGCTAACGGTTTGTCGCACGAGGCGGCCCATGACGCGCTCTCAGATGTCTATGCGACCATTGCTGTGGCTAAACTGATTAAAAATACACATCCGCAGTTATTTGATCATGTTTTTTCTTTGCGTCAAAAGCAAAAGGCACAAGAGGCGTTAGCCTTAGGTAGCGATAAACCTGTACTGCATATTTCGTCGCGGTTTGGCTCTGAGTTTTGCTGCGGCTCATTAGTATTACCGATTGCACAGCACCCTAAAAACAAAAATGAAATTATTTGTGTTGATTTACGTTATTCGCCTAAGCCGTTGTTTGATTTAGACGCACAACAAATTGCCGATTTATTATTTACTCGAGTGGCAGATTTACCCGCAGGTATTGACCGTATTCCGCTCAAATCAATTCATATAAACCGTTGTCCTATCGTGCTAACGCCTAAGTTAGTGGATGATAAAGTAGCCCAGCGTCTATCGTTAGATTGGCCGACTTGTGAGGCTCATAGAGAACAATTGCTCGCTTTTTCTGGTTTGGCAAAAAAACTGCAAGCAGTTGCTACCGCGAATAAATTTGATAATAGTGATCGGGACGCTGAGGCTTTGTTGTATGACGGGTTTATTCCTAATAGAGATAAACCTTTGATGCAAAAAATTCCTGATGCAGATGCCTCAATGTTGGCGGATAGCGTTTTTCCCTTTTCAGATGCTCGGCTCCCTGATTTATTATTTCGTTATAGAGCGCGTAATTTCCCCGATAGTTTGTCGGCAGATGAGCGCGAAGAGTGGCTGCAGTTTTGTCGCGATAAATGTTTGTCGGTCGATTCGAGTCGATTGGATAAGTTGAGTCGATTGGATAAAGAGCTAGATAATATTGAATCGCTTTTAGCTAGCAAGCCAGAAAGCAGTGATGTGCTTAATGGCTTAGCGGACTTCCTTAAGCAGAAAAAGCAGTTGTTGACGAGTGCTTAAATGGCATCTAGATCTTAACTATTGAGTTCTAAGCAATAGCTAGGCGATGGCCGTGCTGCTTTAGCCAATTTTCAGCATGGTTTCTTTGCGGGTAAACCTCATCGACTAAATTCCAAAATTGTTTGGAGTGATTGGCATGTCGTAAATGGCAAACTTCATGGGCAATAATGTAATCAACAACAAACTGTGGTGCTAACATCAATAGTGGGTTGTACTGTATGTTGCCTTCACTCGTGCAGTGGCCCCATTTACTCGTCGTGCGTCTATAGCTAATTTTGTTTAGCTTATCTAGGTTCATTTGTTTGGCCAGCGTTTGTGTCGCTTCTGACATATAGCTTTCGGCTTGTGTCTTTATCCATTTTAAGAAAATCTGCGTGGCTTTCTCTTCTTGTAATTGTTCTGCCGATAAACCTGCTTCATCTAAGTTGTTCGGTGGAATATCAATCCATAAAATTGAGTCGTCAATAGTGATGTTGGCGCGTTTAACGACGTTACCGCTGAGACGCGAGTGGTTGCCAATACGAATGGAGAGTGTGTTACTTAATAAAGGCAGAATCGCGCCATCAGTAATACGGTAGATATCTTGCAATTGAAGTTTTTGCAAAGAGACCTGTTTGGTAATCCAAGAACGCTTTTCTTCAAGGCAATTGTTAATCCAGTAATTGGGTGCTTTGAGCGGTGCTCGAACCTCGACTATGCCACGGCGAACTGAAATACCTAAAGTACGACGACGTGTTCGAATGAGCTTGAAGTTGAGTGTTTTCTCAAGACTATTATGGAGTGTTGCTTCAGTCATAATTACTACGGTTTAAAGTCTTTGTTAAAAGGCGATTGGTTATTACACGGTTTATGAATAGGCGCTTTTTCGCTAGGCACTTTTGCAATAGGCACTTTATGAACCTGCAACTGAACAGTTTCTACCTGTTCGCCAAGGGTAATAACGTGACCTTTATAGCGTTCATCACCCGTTGAGGTGAATTCAAATTGATAGTTACGCCAAATATGGAGGCGATTATCATGTCCACGTTTAAGCCATACACGATGAATGCCAACGCTTTGATCCAGTAATTGCACACTCAATTCATCGGAGTGTAACCTTGCTGCTTTTAAGGCGATTTCTCTGACATGAAGCTCAGAGAAAAAATACATAGCGACAGCTAGGCAGGCTAATAAGATAAAAATATGCGATAGAGTAAAGGTCATGACTGGCTCATTGATTAAAACGGGCTAATGGCTTAAACGGGCTAATGGCTTAAA
>CAXAHI010000100.1:0-8957 GCA_963968645.1 uncultured Gammaproteobacteria bacterium
AATCCCGGCACCGCATACGACAAATCCCTTAAATTCTGAATCCCTGCCTTACTCAAAGCCTCAGCATCCATCACCGCAATACTAATCGGCACATTAATGAGTTTCTGCTCCCTCTTCTGCGCCGTAACCACAACCTCCTCCAACAACCATCCACTCTCCTCCTCACTACTCTCCTGCCCAACAACAACCACACTCCCCTGCGCCATAAAAAACGCAATGGTCGAAGCTAAAACATTTCTTTTTGCATTCATCATCTCAATCCCCTCACTTTTTTTTAGACGCCTATCTCCAGAAGCGGAAATACGAATTGCGCCATCTTTAGTGAGGCTACTGACCAGCCCAGAGTTTTTTAACAGGATTGTGATCGCTTGTTTAAGCGTGTAATTCCCAGCAACCGCATTGGCTTGTTGGGCTTTGGCTTCTTCGTAGGGGAACAATAATACCGCGCCGGTTTGAAACGCTAGCTCGTTGAGTGCCTCGGCTGCGTTGCTGGCGGGTATATTGAGTTTATGGATGCTTTTATTAAAGTCTACAGCGGCCTGTGCCGTTGTACAAAAAGCCATAACAACAATAACCATTATCCCTACGAGGTCCTTCACAATATTTTTAACTCTCACTTTCTCAGTGCCTCGCAGGGATTAAGACAAGGGGGCTTTAAAAATCCGGAGTTTTTAATTGTTACAACTGCCCAGATTTTTTATTTTTTATTGATGAGTCCTTCGCTACCACCTGTACGCGGTTATAACTTAGGCGTTTTACGGTTAAACCAAAGTTGGCCTCTAGTGCTTTGAACATGGAGTCTGTATCGCTGACTTGTATTTGACCGCCAATTTTTAGCTGGCGTAATGCTGGGTCAACAATTTCAATGGTGACGGTGGTGTAACGACCTACCTCGGTCATAGCTTCTTCTAGCGTTTCACCAGAAAATATTAATAAGCCTTGGCGCCATGCTAAACGGGATTGCTGTGTTTTTGCGTCGTCTTTAATTTCAGACAGCAACTCAACTATTGAGTGCCGCTGAATAGCACCCTGGGACTGACCTGCGGATTTTTCTTGAGTTTCTTTTAACGTGACACCCTGACCCGCACTAAAAACACCTAAACCATTTAATTGCGTTTCAGCATAAAGGTCTGCTGTTTCATTCAAAGATTTATCATTGGCAGCAATGTGCAAACGACTTTCCGAATCATTCAGCACCGGCGGCAAAGTAGACGCTAAGGACACCCGCCCTTCGGTGACAAAAACATCGACCTCGTTATTATTTAAATACACATTAAAGGCGGTGCCCACGGCCTGCACGCGACCGCTACCGGCATACACTCTAAAAGGTTTGCTGGCATCTTTGGCAACGTCAAAATGCACCTCACCTTGCAGCAGCCGAATGTTGCGGTAGCCTTTGTTGTAGTCCACTTGTATTTGGCTATTGGTGTTGAGTTGCAACTGGGAATCATCGGCCAAGGTGATAACTTTTTGTTGACCCACGGCGGTAACGTACAAACCATTACTTGCAGTAATACCCTGCTCGCTCATCATAAAAACAAAGGTAAACGCCATCAAAACACTGGTAACGGCGACTACTCTAAACGCTCCTTTAAACGTCCCTCTAAACCCTCGTTTAAACCCTGACCGCGGCCAGAAAAAACCCAACAACCGTTTGCGACACAAGGTCATAATACTTTCAGGTTCCATTAGTTCGCTAAGCACATTACTTTTTGCCCAAAAGGTATTAAGGGTTTTTAACATCTCTCGGTGCGCAGGACTGCGAGCCAACCATTCGTCAAACGTTCGCTCTTCGCTGTCGCTTAGTGGCTTATCACCGTCTAGGCGAATAAGCCAAACCCATGCCTCATCTTCAATTACGTCACGATCTGGAAACTCTATAATGCTTTCCATTATTCTTGCCCTCTACTTAACTGGCTTTGCTGCTTGTCGATCCGCCGCCTTACGCCGCCTACACTGTTGGCTTGTTCGATATAGGCTCGGCAACTTTTGGCGCCATTACTTAAATGTTTTTCAACCGCGCTTAGGGTAATGCCTAATTGGTCGGCAATTTCTTGCTGGCGCATGCCGTTGACTTTGCGTAATAAAAATACCCGACGACAACGCTTAGGCAGCGCAGCAACGGCTTCGTAATAAACGCTCACTGTCTGCTCGGCCTCTACTTCATCTTCAAGGTTGTCTTTGCCATCCAGCGGAATAGCGGCCAAACGGTCTTCAATGTAGTCGGTCATTTGTGCCGACTTGCGGTTTAATTCGTTGAGGGCTAAATGTTTGGCTACCCGAAAAAGGTAGGCTTTGGGTTGGTCTACGCCCCGCTCTTGTTCGGCGCGGTAAGCTCTTAAATAGGCTTCTTGGGCAAGGTCTTCGATATCTTCGGCGCGGGTGAGAAAGCGCTTAAGGAAGTTTTTAAGAAAGTCGGTGTTCTCCAGAAAAGCTCTGGATACGTTAGACATGGAAAAATCCTCTGAAGGAGGAGTTTTCTTGTTAGAAGCCGGTTGCCCCGGTTTAGCCATAGATTAACCACGCTTTCAGTAAGCTGTATAAGCTACTGAATATACTAATAATTATAGCGTTAAATACCTTACCGTCACGCTTGATCGGCTAGCCACTCAAAGAAAAAACGATAAGGGCCAACTTATATAGACAAGTAAAGATTGAAAATCCGGAGTTTTTTTTAAATTTATTTTTTTGACCGCTCTATGGCCTGCGACACCGCCTCGCGCTGATCACGAATATGCGCCTGCAAAGCCTTACGCGCCCCCCGCCAGTCGTCGCTCAACAGGCAAGTAATAATATCCCGATGCTCGGTAGCCATATGCGTTTTTACCTTGCTGTCGACCACCGCATAATTAAATAGCGCATTATAAAAACCCGCATAACGATTAAAAAAATCTTGTATGTAATGGTTTCCGCAGCGTTCTATCCAGTATTGATGTAAGTCCAAATCTAGCTGCGCAGGTTTCTTGGCTTTTGCTGGTTGGTTGGCGGCCAGTAGTTGCTGTAGCTCTGCGGTGTTGAAGTGTGGGCGGGCAAGGTCTAGGGCTTTGAGTTCTAGCAATTCACGTACGGCGAGGTATTCGTGCATTTCGGCTTCACTAAAGGGGCGCACTTGCCAGCCGCAACGGGGTATATGTTGTAGTAAGCCCTCTCCCGCTAAGCGAGAAAATATTTGCCTTACTACAGTGCGGCCAATGCCAAAGGTTTTGGCGCTGGCGGCTTCTCGCAGGTAACCGGTTTGCTGGTTTAGGCAGCGCTGAATAACGTTGTTGCGAATAGCCTGTTCAGGACTCAGTGGCATATTGTTTTTATTAGCCGTCAGTATTTTTTGCTGCTTGCCCTTTTGCGCTGCTGTCTTTTTTTCTGCTGTCTTTTTTAATAATGATTTTTTTGACGTCGTCTTTTGTAACATTGCCTTTTGTAATATCGCTTTTTTCAACAACAGCACCGCATCTGCCGAAGCCGCTAAACGACCATTATCATTGCGCGTTAATAAACCTTCGGCCAAAAGCGACTCTATGGCTTGGCGTACAGGCATAGAACTGACTTGATAATGCTCTGACAGCGCGTTAAGTGTTAACGCACAGGGGAGCTTTTGCTGACCAAGCAAGGCGTCTTTTAGTTCGGCATAGATAGTTTGGCTAATACTCATGGGCGCGAATTCTAACGTAAAAACCTTTTGCTGTGGTGGTTAAATCTAACCGCTAGTTTTTAATGACTAGCATTTAATGGCTAGTGCTAAATAGCTAGTGCTTAATGGTCAAATGCAGTAACTAATTTCAATGGATCAATGAGCAGTCCAATACAAACAGGGCTTTCTAGAAACGATCGACTCGAAACGGCGATAAATTTATATGACTTGTACTCGCACCATGGCTAGCATTTGCTTCAGGCCCATCACTCCCCCGAATAAGATCACCCATTATTTCTGCCGTTATGGCCGCTTGCGTTAAGCCTAAGTGCTGATGCCCAAAGGCAAAAAATACTGCATCACTGCTTGGCGACGGACCTATAACTGGCAGCGAATCTGGCAACGATGGCCTACAGCCCATCCAGCGCGTTGCACCCTCACGATTTAAACCGGGCAATAGAGTTTGCGCATGCTGGTATAAAATATCGGCACGGCTTGGGTTCTCTGGTGCATCTAAGCCTGCCAACTCTACAGTGCCGGCTAAGCGAAGCCCTGCAGACAAAGGCGTCATTACAAAGGAACGCTCAAAAGCGGTTGTTGGACGTGTAAGCGCCACCTCAGGGTTAGGTAGCGTGAGATGGTAACCTCGCTCGGTATCTAAGGGCACTTTATGTCCTAGCATCGCCATTAACGGCTTAGACCAAGCCCCCGTTGCAATCACGATTTTTTTAGCAAGGTAATCGCCTTGGCTGGTTTTAACCAATACGGCATTATTATCTTGCTGTTGTATTTGCTCAACATCAGCCTGTTCAAACCGCCCACCGTTGGCAATAAAGGCATTAACCAATTGCGTGACTAACGCTAAAGGATCAACCGTATGCGCGGTATCAGGAAAAAACAGCCCCCCGCTCATATCAGCAGTGAGTGCCGGTTCCAAATCAAGCAGCTGCTGAGTATTTAACGCCTCAACATTTACTCCGTAATTCCGCAACAGCTGCACAGTACTCGCATGCTTAGCCTGCCCTTTAACGGTTTGATAAAGCGTAATAGCGCCACGCTTAGTCATTAAGTGCTGTAAGCCGGTGCGTGTGAGTAAACGGTCATAACTGACAATGGATTCACGATTTAAACTTCTTAGCGCCTCAGCACTGGCCTTGGCATTAGCGGGTAAAGCGGCTAGAGCAAAGCGAGTTAGCCACGGCAGCATGCGCGGCAAATACGACCAACGTAATGACAGCGGACCCAATGGATCAAGCAGCATTTTAGGTAACCCGAGTAAGGTATCGGGGTTGGCCAGGGGCAATACGACATCGGTAGCAAAATGACCGGCATTACCTCCAGAGCAACCCTGACCGGGCGCATGCCTATCGAGCAGCAGCACCTCTCGCCCATCGGCGGCTAAACGCTCTGCAATGGCGGCACCAATAATGCCTGCGCCAATAACGAGCGTGTCTGTTTTAACGAGAGAGTCAGTTTTATGCTGAGCCATAAGCGCCCCTTATCAATAATGCTCAATAAAATTTATTTACTGCTTTACGCTTTGCTTTAAAGACCTTTTAAAAACATACGAAAAAATTATAAACAGCCTCATAATTTTACATATGCCCCGCGTAAACAATAAAAACTTCCTGTATCCTACATTGATATTGCACACAATATCAATTTCTACTTAGTTTAATTTATGCGCCTTAATATACATAGGCCGCCACAAAACTCAAAACACAGCTCAGATGAAAAACCGACAAACAGCTATCTAAAAACACCTAGCCATCATTCGACACTGAACTGGGCATTAAAATTCGATATTGATATTAAAAATGCAACTAAACATTAAATTCCAACACTAAAACCTAACAGCGATATACCGCTTGAATACAGGAAAAAAGCAAATGAAACTAACCGGCCTACTCGTCCCCATCGTTACTCCCTTTACTAGTAATGACACTATCGACTTTGATGCGCTCAAAACGTTAATCAATACATTAATCGATGCAGGCGTGCGCGGCATTATCGCCTGCGGCACCACTGGCGAATACTATGCACTCACCGCCGAAGAGCGCCACTCGCTTATGGCTTTTATTGCCGACACAGTAGGCGAACGCGCCTTATTAATTGCTGGCGTTAACGATACCTACACTAAAGGCTCAATAGAAAAAGCCGAAGCCGCCAAAGCACTTGGCTACAAAGCCTTAATGCTGGCCCCCTCTATTTATTGTCTACCGCAAGAAGAAGAAATTATTCTGCATTACCGCAGCGTGGCTGATGCAACTGATATGCCCATTATTATGTACAACTACCCTGCACGCTCAGGTGTAGAGATTTCTATTGACGCAGTAAAAACGCTTAGCCAGCACCCTAATATTGTCGGCCTAAAAGAAAGCAGCGGCGACTTTACCCGTGCGCTGACTTTACTCAATGCAGGCTTAGAAAACTTTGACATTATTTGCGGCTCTGATGACCAAGCTGCCGATTACTTTTTTTGGGGCGCAAAAAGTTGGATTAGCGGCACCACTAATTATCTACCCAAACAACAAGTAGAAATGCTTAATGCAGCATTAAACGAAGATTTTGTTAGCGCCCGTCAAATAATGGCGCGCATGATGCCCGTTATTCAAAATATGGAATCAGCCGATTACAACCAAAAAGCGAAACTCGGCTGCGCTCATGTTGGCACGCCCGCAGGTGAAATACGCGCTCCATTACTGCCCATTAGCAATGAAGATAAAGCCACGTTTATTGACGCACTGGACTATTGCTTACAGTAAGGCTGTGGTTAAAGGCCTAACATTACGCGCAGCCTTGCCTTGCACTTAAACCCTTTTGATTTATTGGAGAAAAACATGAGCCAAGCACAATCGACCACTCAAGGCGTTACTAAAGAAACTATTTTTCAGCGCGCCGATAATGCTGAGCTTTATGCTGGCGCACTCATACCCGGTTATAGCAGCGGTGCCACGTTTGAAACCCAAAACCCTTATGACGGTCAATGTATTGGTCAAGTAGAAGACGGCAATGCCAATACCGTCAATGAAGCAGTAGAAGCTGCACGGGCAACTTTTGAGGCAGGCACTTGGGCTGATTTAGCGCCATCAGAACGCAAAGAAATTCTATTGCGCTGGCACGCATTATTAGTTGCGCATACTGAAGAATTAGCAGCACTCGATTGCATAGACGGCGGCAAACCCATCAGCGAATGTTTAGAGACCGACTTGCCAGAAACACTTGAAACCATTGCTTGGTATGCCGAAGCCAGTGATAAATTATTTGGTCGCATTGCCCCTACGGGTAAAGACGCCCTAGCGCTTATAGAAAAAGAAGCCGCTGGTGTGGTGGGCGCGGTATTGCCATGGAATTTTCCTGCATTAATGTACGCATGGAAAGTTGCCCCTGCATTAGCCGTAGGTAATTCTGTTGTAGTAAAGCCCGCAGAACAAACCTCGCTTAGCGCCTACAAAATGACTCAACTGGCGCATCAAGCAGGCGTACCCGAAGGTGCCTTATGTTTAGTCACCGGCATGGGTGAAAGCACAGGCCAACCGTTAGGTTTGCATCCCGATGTTGATGTCGTCTCATTTACAGGCTCTACCGACGTTGGCCGTTTGTTTTTGCAATACTCTGCACAAAGTAATTTAAAAAATATTGTGCTGGAATGCGGCGGTAAAAGCCCACAGGTTATTTTTGACGACGCCTATGATTTAGACACGATTGTTGATGATGTTCTTAGTGCCGCGTTTTGGAATATGGGAGAAAACTGCAGCTGCGGTTCACGCTTATTAGTGCATAGCAGCCGTAAAACTGAATTGCTCACCTTATTAAAAGCACGCCTACCCGAATGGGTAATGGGTGATCCTAAAGACCCTGCCACTAAAATTGGCCCCATGATAGAAGCCGTGCATTTCAATAAAGTATCGGGTTACTTAGCAACAGCAAAAGCTGAGGGCGCAGAATTAGTTTATGGCGGCAACACACCTTCAATGGGTGCGGGCTTATTTGTAGAGCCGACTATCTTTGATGGCGTAAGCGCTGACATGAGTCTTTTTAAAGAAGAAGTATTTGGCCCTATATTGGCGGTAACTACGTTTGAAACCGAAGAAGAAGCGCTGCGTTTGGCCAACCAAAGTGACTATGGTTTAGCAGCGTCCATTTATACCGCCGATATTCGTCGCGCCAACCGTGCAGCAAAAGCGATACGCGCTGGCAATGTATCGATTAATTGTTTTAGCGAAGGCAGTATTGCAACGCCCTTTGGCGGTTACAAACAATCAGGGTTTGGCGGGCGAGATAATGGCCTTGAGGCCTTTGATCAATATCTAGAAACTAAAACACTTTGGTATGCGAATTAATAAACCAACCATAAAGGTTTAAACACATAATGAAACAACTCCACATTATTGACTCTCACAGCGGCGGTGAACCCACCCGCGTTATTGTAGACGGCGGCCCCGACTTGGGCGATGGCTCTATGCGAGAGCGGTTAAACCTATTAAAAAGCGAACATGACGCCTTACGTACCGGCACCATATTAGAACCACGCGGTTCTGATATGTTAGTGGGCGCCCTGCTCTGTGAAACTTCAAACCCTCACTATTTAGGTGGAGTGATTTTTTTTAACAACGCAGGTTATCTTGGCATGTGTGGTCACGGCATTATGGGTGTCGCGGTAACTTTGGCACATATGGGGCGCATTGAAGCGGGCAAACATAAACTGGATACCCCAGTGGGTGAAATAGGCTTTACACTGTATAACAATCATCGCGTGAGTGTCGATAATGTGCCCTGCTATCGCTATAAAAAATCCATTGCTTTAACACTGCCAGATAAAAGCGTCATACACGGCGATATCGCCTGGGGTGGCAATTGGTTTTTCCTTGTTGCAGACCACGGACAAACTCTCGACAGTAATAACACTGACTCTTTAAGCGCTTATTGTACCTTAGTACGCGAGCAACTTGAGGCTCAGAATATTACGGGAGAAAACGGTGCGTTGATTGATCATATTGAATTGTTTGCAGCGCCGTCAGATGCAAAAAAAGCCGATTCAAAAAACTTTGTACTCTGCCCCGGCATGGTTTATGACCGTTCTCCTTGTGGCACTGGCACCAGCGCAAAACTCGCTTGTTTATATGCCGATGGTGCATTGACCTTAGGTGATATTTGGCGGCAAGAAAGTATTATTGGCACCGTATTTGAAGGGCGATTAAGATCAGGGAAAAATGGTTCGTTATTACCTACCATTACCGGCAGCGCTTACGTCACCGGCGAAGGACAATTAATTTTTAATGAGGAAGATCCGTTTAAGGAAGGGGTTTAAATAAGTGGTTTAAGTAAG
>CAXAHI010000101.1:0-8859 GCA_963968645.1 uncultured Gammaproteobacteria bacterium
CACTAATATAATCTGACTCTGTATTTGAGCCGCTACCTTCTTTTTTGAAATATATTTTTGCCCTATATTCAAAAATACTAATACATTTAATATTACACCATTCAATCAACAGGTTAAAAAATAAAAACCTTCTAAAAATTAATCCTGTGGTATCTGCAACTACAACTATCAATCCACTCCGTTTATTCAATTTATAATGCCCTGAAACAAATACCTCTTGATCTGGATTGTTAAATTCGACGGGCGATGAAACTTCGACGCCATAATCGGCTTCATCATTTTTTTTACCAAAATATTCTAGAAATTTTTTAAGCTCTCGCCCAAGGTATATGTACCTTAGCAAAGAGAGAGTTAATAGGCCGACCAAAACTAGAAGTGTGCTAACAAAATCCATCATATCAAAAACTCATTCATCCTTTCATTTGTCTAAAGACATCAATTTCAATGCTGTTCAGGTCGATATCGTATTGGATCTAAAACAGGGCCTCCTCCCGACGCTTCTGTTATCGAGGCTCCAGGATTAATAATTTCGTTAACACCGTTCCAGAATGCAGCTTTTTGACTATTTGACATGGAAGAGTATGCATATTCTCCAGCCTTGTAAACACCATAACTAGCCCTCCCAACTCCATACGCTCCCGCTGCTTTCTTACCTGCATTAATAATATTTTTTGAGTAATCCGCATTTCGATGTCTATAACCTGCAGCAAGACCTTCTGCAGCTGTCGCCGTCATCAAAAGTCCTGTACTCACCCCTGCAGTAGGGTCAAATACTGGCCCTCGCGCGTAAACCGTTACTTCTTGCATTGCATTAGGAGAATAACGTCCTCGATATACTGATGGAGCTTCAGGTATCACCTGCGCCTCATCTATCGCTACCACTCCAGAAGTTGGTTCAATTTTCGGTGTGCCTACACTTGGTGCCGAACCGGTATCAATGCTTGGTGTTGGTGGCTCTGGTGCAGGATCAACATGCTTCTTACCTAGCCCACTTGCTGCAGAACTTATCGTCGATACCAAAGCACCGCTAGCTGCTCCATTTGCAAATTTACCACCAGTAATTGCCGTTGATGTACCACCTACAATAGCACTTACCCCTGCTCGCGCAAAAGCAGCTCCAAATGTTTTTCCATCTAAGCCAGGAATAACACTCACTGACGCGCCTAGGCCTGCACTTATAAATCCATGACCAAACTTACCACCTTGGAGCTCGCTGGTTATACCTCCCAGCGTACCCATCCCTAAGGTATAGCCTAAACTAAATTCTCCAAAGCCAGGAAAATACTCCAAGCCAAAATAAGTTAACGCTGCGGCTGATACTCCCGCAAGTAAAGCATCACCAAAAGTTGCACCTTGAGCTAATGCAACAGCAAACGTTGTGATACCAACAACAATAGCCGTAATCACTACACTTTCGGTTATTAAGAACGCGGCTAACCCTAACAATGCAGGAATAAAATAACCGCTCGGGTCCGTATATTTAAGTGGGTTATTTAAAACATACGCATACCGGTTATAACTCTGCGTATTCCCACTGGCCTGTATAAACGGATCGGCCTGCATAAACCGACCCAACCTCGGGTCATATATCCTACCATTCATATGGATAAGCCCTACCTCATCCAACATCTCATGGCCGGTAAATCCTTTTGTGGTTGTTGAGCTATCGAAGTTCATCAACTCCAATGTTGTCATCGGCGTCCAGTTTGTGCCTTTTCTTCTTTGTCCCCAAGCATCAAAGCTCATATCCTCGGCAACAATATCACCACTGGTACTGTGGTTTAACACCAACTCAGTACTACCCAGATAGTCTTTGATCATATATTGCGTTTTGGTTCCGCTAGTGCCGTTAGTAACTAACACTTGCCCTTCAATATACCGTTTAAATTCCACCTGGTTATTACTGTGGGTTATGCGCTCTACATTACCCATATATAAAGTCGTTTTTTCTACTATGTTTGAACTGGTGTTTTTATCTACTCTCTTATAACGACTTCGATTAGGCCCATACTCAAAATTAATTTGATGATTACCCTTTTTAATTTGCGTGGGTTTATCAAAACCGCTGTAAATTAACGTGCGTTGGTTATTGGCCGTTGAGTTAGTACCATCACTCACCATATTGCCGTTGCGATCATAACGGTACTTAACCCCATCACCCGAGTTAGTGACCGCATGTGGCCCTGCGGTACTGCCGCTAATGGTTTGCCCATAGGTGTAGGTGCCAACATCACTTTTGTTTTTAATGTTGCCAAAACTGTCGTAGGTTAAGGTTTGAGTTACGGCATTGTTACGACGCGTTTCACGTAGACGGTTTAGACCATCGTATTTAAAACTTTCGGTAATGTTTTTAGCGACGGGGCTGCCGTTAACGCTGGCGCCTTTACCGCGATTAATACGGTTAACTAAATTACCAAAATCATCAAAGTTAATTTCGAGGTCTTGCACTTTGTGTATACCAGCAAAGGTTTCTAAACGCTGAGGCACACCGCGGGCAAAATCATAATGCCTGACAGAGTTATAACCATTACCCCATTGCACTTCACTCACTTGCCCTCTTGCGGTCATCTGCTCAATGGTAAAGTACGTGGCATAACTGCCGTTCACGGAGGCAGTTTCAGAGATTTTTTCTAAATAGCCATAAAGGTTATAGGCGTATTGCGAGCCATGGTTGCCGCCTGTGGCATCAAACTTCTGGAAGGTTCTACCGTATTGGTCAAAGGTCACCGACTGCGTGTAGGTGCTGTCGTTGGCTGCGGTGCCGGTGCGGGTGGTGGTGCTGTTGTTTCGCCCTAGGCTGTCGTAGGTATGAGTTTGCCGATAGTTGCTTACCGTATCATCCACTTTGGTTAAGCGCCCTGCCCCTAAGGTGTCGTATAACCAAACGGTGTTGGCTTCTAGGGTGGTTGAGGTTGTCGATGGATTACTGTCGTTATCACGATAGTCTTGACGCTGCACCATGCGGCCTAACTTGTCATAGGTCATGGCAGTGATATTGCCGTTGGCATCAACCTGACTCACTAACTCACCAAAGCCGTTATAGTCGTATGACCAAACGCCTTTGTCAGGGTCGTTCATGGCTATTTTACGACCTATCTTATCGTAGGTAAGTGAAATATTAATTGTGCCCGCTACGCCATTAGCGTTACCGCCTCCGTTGCTGTGTGAGGTTGTTGTGGTTAAGGTTAAATGACCTTGCGCATCGTATTTGTAATTCACTTTTCCACTGCGGCTATCAACCACTTCTATCATTTCGCCTAGCACATTACTTTTTTGCACCTGAGTTTGAGTGGTGCCATGCAATAACGAAACACCAGAGTTAGGTGCGGTTACGCTGGTGGTGGTGGTTAAACCGTTGTAGTTAACCGTTTGCGCTATGGGCTGTAAGCTATGCGGCGTTAGTACTTGCACTGGCCGGCCTAAAATATCGTAGCTGCTTTGCGCCCAGTAACGTTCGTTAACGCTGTAATACGGCTGCGACTTGCGCTTAACACGACCAATATTGTCATACTCGGTTTGCGTGGTGACCGTACTGCCATTAAAGCCTTTGCTTTGTGTTTGTATGCTACGACCCAATACATCAAAGTACTCGGTGGCTTCGCCACCACCGGCTTGTTTGGTGGCAACGCTAAACGCAGCGCCATTAGGACAATTAACCGCGCAGTTACCATATACGGTGTTTTTCCATGCACCATTAGGCGAGTAACTTAAATACGGTTTACCAAACGGGGTGTAGTCGGTTTCGCTTATTACACCATCAATATTTTTAACCCGCTCAGGGGCGCCGTATTTATTACGCTCTAGCACTTGTTCAACTAGGTGATTTTTGGCATTGCGCGTGGTCTGCGTATAACGACCCCGCGTGTCATAAGTCCATGTGGTTTCACGTACATTGGCACCGCTTTGTAATCCCGCGGCATCTAATGCGGTTTGCTTGGCTTTGGTTTTGTTACCACGGGCATCATAGGTGTAGTCGGTTTTTAATTGAAACTGAGTATTACCTTGCTCTATGGTTTCGCTTTGTAATACACCGCCACTGCCTAATGCAAAATAAGTAAAGTTGGACTTACGTAAAATGTCACTATCGCCGGCGTTATTCACCCAGCGCTGATGCCGTACGGTCGTTTGATTTAAACGCCCAAGCCGTTTGGCCTCTTCACCGCTCCAGCCATTGGTGCTGTTATATAAATTAGTGGTGGTTTGTTTTTTAGCCAACGAGCCACTGGCACTGC
The DNA here is from genome assembly GCA_963968645.1 of uncultured Gammaproteobacteria bacterium. Lineage (GTDB taxonomy): Bacteria > Pseudomonadota > Gammaproteobacteria > Pseudomonadales > UBA7434 > UBA7434. Next base: position 4,233 of record CAXAHI010000101.1, read on the forward strand.
CTATACGGTGCTCAACAATATTTTCATACACATTACCGTGCTTATCTACATTGCCCTGATCATCGTCATAGCTATTGGTAGTCACTAAAGTTTGCAGCGGTGTACTCGATACACTAAACGCACCCGAACTACTTGTGGTTGTGTAGGTGGTTTCTACCGATTTACTTAAAATAGGTTGCAGTGCGCCAAGGGCTTTACAGCCACCTTCCGCGGCGGTGTCTAACCAAGTGCTGCTGTAATTACCTAGGCTATAACTTTTTAATTGCCACTCGCTGGTGGATTCACTTAATAATTCATCGGCGGCTGTGTGCACTTGCGTTTTTATAGGCATACCAATAAACGGAAAGTCTTGCCGATATTGTGTAGTGGTTATAACACCGGTTTGCTCATCAATACTTTGGATTTTCTTAAAGCCTAAATAGCCTCGCCCTGCCGCTTGTATTTTGGCTTGGTGGTACACATAAGTTATTGCCGATTCGGCGTAATTATCCACTTGGCTATGATTGGTATCATGCGCAGCCGGTGCAGAACTGCTTACGCGTGTTACCAAAGTTGAAGGGCCAAACATTTCTAATATCGGCGCGGTCATTTCGGGGTTTAAGGTTTGCGCACCGCTAGGTAAATCGTAAAAGGGGTCGTTGATATTGCGGTAAAAGTCGCTTGCATTGGCTGTGGCAACGGGCATATCGATACAAATATCACTACCAAAACCCAAACCCATTGGAAAACAAACATTCTCTATGGTCTCAACCGAGTCAATCCCTTCTATACGCTGGTAATGATCGGTATCACTTAATGGCGAGTACTCAATATTGGTTACTGCACCCAAACCGTTGGTAATGGTATCGATACTGTTATGACCATCGGGTAAGGTATCTTGGTCAAAAATGTCCAAGCGCTTTTCAGACGGCGCATGGGTGTATAACACCACAAGCTCTAAGGCAGCATCACCATCAGCATTTTGATAACTGTAATTTGTATCATCATTGGCCGATAACGCCTGCAAGCTCGTGTTAAAGGTGTTAAGCGTGGGCTGCCAATAACTAATACGCCGTTGGTTAGCGCCTTTATCATGCCAAAATAAATCACCGTAGCCATCGCTGTTTAAATCCATCAGCGATAAGGCCTTGGTTTTATAATTGATATTACTGCCATCGCCCAGTAATTGATGCTCAAAGGTAAAGTCACCTTTGTTTAGGCCAACCATTTTTTTGTTGCCAGTATTTTTTTTCTGGTAGACGAGGTCCAATAGGCCATCACTATTAATGTCACCCTGCGTAAAGTTAACCACATAATCTTCAGCATCACTGTCGTAGACCGTATCAATAACATCTTCGGCTAGCTTGATAACATCCACACTGTTGCTATCTATGGATAATGCCACTAAATCAGTTGCAGATTGACAGATAAATTGTGGGATAGGTTGCTGAAAAGGGTTGTAATAGCAACTATGCCGATTAGTAAGTGAACCCAACAACTCGGCTTTACCATCGCCATTTAAATCGGCGATACGCATATCTTGAATGGTGTTGTAATCAAAATTTACGGAGCTGCCAGTAATGATATGCGGTAAATTTAAGTTGTGGGTGACCGCCGATGAAAAACTATACGCCCGCTCGGAGGTTACCGGCTGGCCTGTATCGCGCTCAAGCTTATAAACTTGAAGCTGTGGTGCTGGCACTGGACCATTATGCGTAACGTCCTCATAATCTTCATACTGAATCGCATCGACTAATCCATCGCTATTCACATCACCAAAAACAATTTTTTCCAAACCGCTAAACGGCAAGCTAATACTCATTTTTTTTAAGCGCCAACTGCCATCGGCTTGCGGGGTCGATAAAAATAACTCCCAGCTATTAGTTTTGTTGCGAAAACGAATTAAATCTTCACGTCCATCGGCGTTGTAATCAATCGGGTAAAGGTCATACGTTTCATTCTGATTGCCGGGGTTGTCACTGGTGTAATAGTACATCGCGCCATTATCAAATGGCTTACTAACAAAACCTGTTGGTGTTGCTTCGTCGTAATAAAATTTTTGGTCGGCCCCCGAACCTGCCGAATACGCCATCATCCATGCCACGTCTTTTAAACCATCGCCATTAAAATCCAATAACGTATATGCCGAGACACTTTGTTGCGTGCCTGCCAGATGATTACGTCGCCGCACCAAGGTGGAAGGGTTATCACCCAATGGGGCTTGCTGACCCCAATCAAACGTCGTGGCCGGCGTACATTGAATACCGCTGGTATCAATACATTCTTCAATGCTTTCTAAGCGACTGACTAAGGCATCTTGCGGCCGAGGCGATAAAGGGAGTGCTTGATACTGCAAATGATAACTGCGCATCAGTTGCTTGCTGTTATTATCATCGGCGTTATAACTGTCAATACGCTTTAAACGTAACTTATTATTAAGCGCATGACCGGCCATATAACCCGTAGTCGGGGCTGGTCGAGTAGTATCGTAAATAAAATCAATATAGCTATTGGTGGTGGTACCTGATGCATTGGTACCGAAGGCATAATAAATTTTATCTAAGGCAAAACCATTAGCAGGGTTATTGGTGTAACTAAAAATAATCGGGTTGCTGAAACTGTCGGTAAATTTATTAATACCCCACGTTAAGGTTTTATTATCTTTACCTAATTGTCTTGAATTACTGTTATTACCGTAATACGAGGTAGAGCCATCTTTGCGCTCAACGGTAAAATAAGACGGGCTAGAGGTATTACCGGCATGCGATGTGATTTTGGCAAAGCTATCAATCTCGGTACGGTATACGGCTCCGTTACCGCCATAACTACCACTCAGTAATAATAAACGCTGGCCATCTAAGCAATAGCGATCTTCACTGTTCCACTGCACAGGTAAACTTTCTTTATCAATTTGCAGCGTCTGACGACAACGGCTAATGGCCGAACCACCGCCTATAGACCAACCGCGCCCAGCAATACCACTACCGGCTTGGCTGGAATAATTCAAACTGACTTCGGGTGCCACACCGGCGGTACCGGCAGCCACCATAATAGGGATGCTATAGGTCGCAGCACCCGCTTCATTTACACGAAACTGCCCCGCTATAGCGCCGGCACTGTCATCACCATAACCCATCGTCGGCTTAGGTACTGGCGATGGTGGTGTCCATGGCGCGCCGCCGTTATTGCCTACTGTGACATTCACGACAGGGGTAAATGAACCACAGCCACTGGCATTGCAAGCCTGCACCCGATAACTATAATTACTACTGGGCAAATTACTCAATGATTTAGATCGGCTTGAACTGTTTTGAATCGTTGTCCAAACGCCACTACCGTTGATTTGCTGCTGCAGCTTATAACTAGTTATTACGCCACTAGAGGCACCCCAAGACATTGAAAATGTTCCGTCCTGATCGACACTAGGAGCATTTATACCGCCTGGCGTACCGGGCACATGAAGCACATTGACTGTGACCGCAGCGGTATAGTCACCACAGAGACTGGTGCATGTTCTTACTCTGTATTGATAAGCATTATTGCCCTTGCCTGCAAAAGCTTTAGATAAGCTGCTGCTGGCTTGAACCGTTGACCAACTACCAGAACCAATTTTTTCTTGTAACTGATACTGGCTAGCACCACTAACCGCACTCCATGAAACGCTGTAACTGCCAGATGTATTAGAAGATGGCGCAGTCAAATTATTGGGCGGCGGAACAGACAATACTGTTGTTGTTGCTACATTCGAGTAATACATATAAAAATACGGATAAAACTGAAAATGAACAGCTCGATAGGAATATGTGCCTGCGGGTTTATTAGAAAACGTTTTTGTGCCCGGTGAATCTTCCGTCACCATTGTCCAACTGCCACTACCTGTTTTTTCTTCTAGAAAAAAGTAGAAGGTATTCCACGTTACCGTATAATCACCTGCACTGCTTGACGGCACAGAGGGTGCATTGGCCCATGCCAATGTTGGTAACAATAACAAAACACATAACACCTGAATCCATCGACGCACTACTAACCTTAAGTTAAACATAACCACACCTTTTCCTTTAGACGCAAACTCGCAATAAAAACGCTTTAACTGACCTAGCAATTCTCTGGTTTTACTCGGGTTTTATTGGCTACTTAGGCTTATCAGGCTTTAATTTAGGCTTCTCCTTTAATTTAGGTTTGTCTTTTAAATGTTTAGCTAAACCACTATTCATATCCGCCATTAATCGCGCTCTTACATTAGGCGATAAAGCGGATAACGCTTGCAGCTCACTACTGCAAGCATGCTTAATATTTTGAGCTTTTGGTGTTGCTTTAGATTTTTCTGTTGGCACGGCGGATTTAAGGCAAGCCATTAAAGGCTGAATAATGTCACTAGAATTAGACTGAGAAAAAACAGAAGAAGAAAATGATAATAATAAAGTGGCAGTTAAAACTAGAGGGCTTTTCATAAGAATCCGTTTTCCGTTGTTGAACAACAAAGATATATCGCTACTAACCACTCGTTGAATTGAGCGGCGATCCATACAGCGAGCAGGAGACTAACAAAGAATGGATTTTATTTTCAATAGCTAAATTTAATGACGCGCTCACTAAATGTTCTGCATATTGCTCGTATGGACGCCAGGATTGCTCCGGTAATGAAAAA
>CAXAHI010000102.1:0-8808 GCA_963968645.1 uncultured Gammaproteobacteria bacterium
CAAACAAAAAAACTAAACCCTCAGAATATAAGAATACTATCCGATAGCGCTCAAAAATCTAGATCCTGGATGTCGCCCCCCCTCACCCCTCAAGATGTAAAAATAACGTGCGCCAGCGCACATAACCACCAATCATCAAGCTCAAAAAATAGATTTTAATTTTTCATATGCTATAGTCTCGGCTCCTAAAAAATAGTCGCCGCACTTAATTAATAGCATTAGTCGTAGCCATTAATTAATACCAAACCGCGGCTTCTCACACATTAAATCGACTATATGAGCTCACTCATCAACGCCATAAAAGACAGTTCACAACACCAACCTATGGCCATCAGCGCTATGACTAATCTACGCCGCCTACTTCAAACCTTATTATTTATTTCACTGTCCACCTTAATAACTGCCTGTGGTGATTCAGCAAATAACCATCAGCAAACCAATAACACCGCAGCAGCCAAAGAACCAGATCCAATAGCTGAGCCCGACACGGACGAGCCAGGGCCTGCTCCCACAGCAGAGTTCGCCTCCGCCGATATATCACTAAGCTGGCAAATCCCTTTAAGCAGAGAAGATGGCTCAGCCTTGCCCATGAGTGCTATTGCCGGTTATGAAATTAGCTATGAAAATAGCCGCCAGCAATCCACTGTCATTACACTCAACAACGCTGAGAGTAATAGCTATAAAATCAACGACTTACCACCCGATGACTATCAGTTTGCCGTATTTGCTTTCGATACTAATAACGCGGTAAGCGATGCCTCTCCACTCGTCACCCTTCAACGTACTGACTTCCCAAGACTATAAACTTGAGCGTCATCAATTTAGCGCTCTAGCGTCCAGACGCTCTCCATAGCCTCATTTGTTCGCTGTATTCACCCAAACCCAAGTACAACACTCAGCAACCCCACCACTGCCTCGAATAATCTCAGCTTGTAATATTCAGTAAAAACTCGATAAAGACTACTCCACTGACCGATTTAAACCTTTAAATAACAAAAACTTTGTGTCATTCGTGCGGTCTGTAATTGGATGCCTTTAATCGTTTACAAACAGCTAGATAAGCATCAATGCGTTAATGCTCATCAACAGGCTACTACTCCATTGAGCAACCAAGCCGTTTGCAACATAGAGCACGCCTCGCAACCTTATAAGATGTCGACACATAATGAATAAAGCCGCCATCATCACTCAGCTTGAAAAACAATGTAGCCAAACACTGCTGACTTTGCTCGATGATATGTTTGCAAGTTGCGATGATTTATTCTTTGATATGGCCTCGCGAGCGACTACAAATGCTGAGCAAAATTTGTATTTTGAATCGATGCGCGAGATACGCGTCAAAGCCCGCGCCGCTCGAACAGACTATGAACGTGACCTAATTAAGGGGTTTCAACTCAACACGGCTCAAAATAATAGTGCGGCGCAGAATGGATCATCAAAAACGCTATCGTCCAATAATGTAGCGATGGAGTTAGTCGATAAAGAAGATGTTGAGCAGAATGTTGCCATTACTAATATGTCGACTCGTGCTCGCGCTGTATCAAAACAGCGGCTCTTCGAGCTGCATGCGCGATTGCAAAATCTTTATGATATTGCAGAAGTGAATAAAAACAATAACCCTTTAGACCCTGGCGCTCTAAGTGAGTTATTTTCTAACGTTATTCAAAATATGGGCATCGATATTAAAGCCCGTATCATTCTGCTTAAACAGTACGAACGTTACATTATTAATCGTTTACCCGAACTCTATAAAAACACCTGCAAACTATTAGAAGATAAAGGTGTTAGCTTTAGTGAACAGCGAAAAATTAAACAGCATCGCTCCGATTCAACAAAATCATCACCGCTCACTCAAGCGTTTAATGAAGAAGAGTTACCTCTACTCGCCGACAATGCAGAAGCCAGCTATCGCTATGGCGCGTCACATTTTGATGAGCTCAGTCAATTATTATCGAACCTTCGTAGCCTGCCAGTGCAACAGCAGGCTAACCAACCTTCACTATTTTCATCAGGTAATGGACCAGCCTTGCAAAATAACGAATTGATTAATTTACTTAACCATCATATTTCATCGGACGCTGCATCGACGATGCCAGCTGGTCAGGATGCTAATACCGTTGTTGATTTACGCGCTTATATTGGGCAACTACTCGCCCGCGGTATGCCCAAAGGACAGACTCATGCGGTGCAGCAAGTCGATGAAGATGTCATTAATTTAGTCGCTATGTTTTTTGACTTTGTACTCGATGATAAAAACATACCCGATAATATAAAAGCCGTTGTCAGTCGATTACAAATGCCTATTTTAAAAATAGCCTTAAAAGATAAACGCTTTTTTAGTGACACCGAACATTCGGCTCGTAACTTTATTAATGAAATTGCCAGAATCAGTATCGGTATTGATGAAAATGACCCGCAAGCTGAAGCCTTGCTCACTCAAATTGAACAATGGGTACATGAGATACAAAACACGACAGATAATATTGAAGCGACGTTTACAGAATCATTAAAATCTTTAAAAGCGTATCATCAAAAAAACGAAAAGCGTGCCGATTTAGTTCAAAAACGTACCAGCGAAGCAGCTGAAGGCCAAGCTAAAAGACAAGTGGCGACACTGCGCTCACAGCAAGCAATTCAAGATGCTATGGATGGTAAATCACTGGCCGCATTGGTATCAGAATTTATAGTTAAGCAGTGGCAGCAAGTGCTTTATGTCACTTTTGTTAAAGAAGGCGAAGAGAGTCAAACCTGGCTTTCGCATTTGCAAACCATGCAAGATTTAATTTGGTGTTCGCAGCAGCATCAAGATGAAAAATCACAACAACGTTATAAGCGCATTGTAGAAAACCTCTTTGTTCGACTTGCGAGTGCACTGCAACAAACTACGCTGAATAACGCACAAATTAGTGAGCAAACCGACCAACTCAAAACGCTCATAGAAAAGATAGCCAACCCAGAAACCGACCCTGCTGATATTGTTATTGAGACGTTTCAAGCTAACAGTGATGAAGCACTTCAATCACTGCAGCAGCAAAAAAGCTGGCGTGAAATGACCGCGCTTGAACGCCAAAAAGTACAATTCCAGGCGCTAACTTATGATTTTATTGAACAAGCGGATGCGATTAGTTTAGGCACTTGGCTGGAATTCAAAACATCGGGAAATGGCGCCATTATGCGTTGTAAACTCGCAGCAAAATTAGCCAGCTCAGACAGCTATGTCTTCGTTAATCGTTTGGGCTTTAAAGCAATAGAAAAGCCACGTAAAGAATTCGCCTTTGACTTACAACGCAAACGCGTCCGCCTTTTAAGATCAGGGCCATTATTCGAGCGTTCATTGCATAAAGTGGTGAGCAGCTTAAAAAATCTCACGCCTTAATGTTTAGTCTTTATATAGGGAATGAACAGTCACTATTAATAACCCTACAAAACAACGATTATCCTATACGTGATAAATGGATTTTAACTCTCATACAAGGTACATGGCAGATTGACCCACACCTTTAAATACTTAACAAGCAGCACCCAATCGCTATGATTGCGCACGAAGGATTCAGCGCATTGTCGCAGATTGAAACCAATAGCCATATTATAGCGAGCTTGCTATATGTGCTTGCCGGCATGCTGCTCAATTCAAAAAATGGCAAGCTAAGATTTTATCGCCCTCTACAAATAGCCTGCTATGCAACAGCACTAACACAGCTCAGTATCACCGCACTTAAAGCGGGTTGGTTAACAAATAATATCGTAACGCTTATTGATATTAGCCATCTGGGTATTTGGGCCGTTGCCCTATGGCGCTTATTAGAAAATAGTACTGGCCAAACAGTTAAAGCTACTTTTAAAACTTCTATTATTCTGGTTTGGCTTACCGCCAGCTTATTATTTATTAATAAAACTCAGGCCTGGCTCCCCTCTTTTACTGCATCACATATGAGCCTGTTAATTGGCCCTATTTTATTAACGCTGATTATTCTCGCCTTAATTGAACAACTTTTTCGTAACAGTGCACGACCCCATCGCCACAACCTTCGGTTTTTAGGCATTGGCTTACTTGTTATGATGTTTACCGAGCTTTACAGCCTCGCCTTTCAAGGTATTTTTCAAACTATAGATATCACCAGCAATAACGCTGAAGGATTTATTCATAGCTTAATTGGCCTGTTATTTATTGTTGGCTCACTGCGCACTCAGCCCGAAGCCACTATTGTGGTCTCTCGTAAAATTGCTTTTTACGGTGCCGCCCTTTTGAGTGCAGGCGTGTTTTTACTCTGCATATCGCTTGCCGCTTACTATGTGCAGCTAAATGAAGCCGAATGGTCTGACGCACTGCAAATAGTGTTGTTTGTTTTTAGCGTTATTTTTCTTTGCCTAGCGGCAACCTCGCGCTCTATTCGCTCTAATATTCAAGTATTCGTTAATAAAAACTTTTTCAGATACAAATACGATTACCGTCATGTCTGGTTAAATTTAATCAAGACGTTATCTAACGCCAGCACTAAAGAAGATTTTTACTTGCACAGCCTTAAAGCTGCCGCCAATGTCTTTGCTAGTCGCGGCGGCGCGCTGTGGTTAAAAAATGAAAGCGGTCAACTCGAAGTGGTTTCTACATGGCGTGTCACGCTGCCAGAGGATACTCGCGTAGAGAGTAACAGTCCTTTCGCACAAGCATTTGTCGACCGAGAATGGGTATACGCGCTTGGCAATAGCGGTAGCAACCTAATAAACCCCTTTTCAGAACATTTACCCGAGTGGGTGGACACGATTGATAATGCCTGGGTCATTACGCCATTAATTATTGGCGACCAACTCACTGGGTTCTTTTTGTTAACACAATCGGCCAACACCAACCCATTAATTTGGGAAGATCTCGACGTATTAAAAACGGTTGGTCGCCAACTCGCCAGCTATATCGTTCGCCAAAAATCCGCCGAGCAACTGGCCGAGGTTAAGCAATTTGACACCTACAACCGCCTCACTGCTTTTATTATGCATGATTTGAAAAACCTGATTGCACAACAAGCACTCGTAGTCGCAAACGCCAATAAGCATAAAGAAAACCCCGCTTTTGTTGAAGATGCTATTCAAACCATCGCCAACTCGGTCGACCGCATGAATCACTTACTCAAACGTCTGCAGAGCGGCCCTCAGCCCACGTCTCAGCAACGTGCTGTCAGCATCCATACCGTTTTACTCGAAGCCATTAGAAAGTCCGTAGACCGCCAACCCATACCGACCCTTCGGGACAGAGCTGAGGACGTCAGTATTACAGCCGATCATGAACAGTTAATCATGATTTTGATGCATGTAATTCGCAATGCCCAAGATGCCACCGACAATGATGGATTTATTGATGTTTCTGTTGTGGTTGAGCAGAACAGCATCAATATTGATATTGAAGATAACGGTTGTGGAATGGATGCGGAATTTTTGCGCCATCGGCTGTTCAAACCTTTTGAATCGACTAAATCGAGCATGGGAATGGGCATTGGTGCTTATCAAGTACGCGAATTTATACAAGGAATGGGTGGCAAATTAGGCGTCAACAGTGAAATCAACGTTGGTACAACCGTTTGTATCACCCTGCCCATTAACAAAAGCGCAGTGAGCGATGTATCAACAAGACGGATAATTCAAAAAGAGAACATAGACCGTATAGCGAGCAATACCGGCAGTGCAAGCAGTAACAGCAGTGGAAAAGGATAAGGGAAAGTATCATGAACAACCCCATGCTAAGTCGAGAACATAACGAGCAACAGACTCTGTTGATTGTTGAGGACGACGCTGGCCTTCAAAGTCAGCTTCGCTGGCATTTCGAAGGCTATAACGTTGTTGTTGCTAATAATCGAGACGAAGCTTTAGCGGCATTAAGACGTGAACAACCCACCGTTATTCTCCAAGACTTAGGCCTACCGCCCGACGACGAAGGCGTAGAGGAAGGTTTTGCTACTTTACAGGCCAGCTTGGCTATAGATCCATCGTTAAAAATTATTGTTGTCACTGGCCATGCCGATCATGAAAATGCGCTTCGTGCCGTTAGCATGGGTGCCTATGATTTTTATCAGAAGCCATTGGATACCAATACCTTAGATCTTATTGTACAGCGCGCCTTTCAAATGGCCGGCCTAGAAGAGCAACTGCGGCAAGTACAAGAAGAGCAGGCATCACCGCTAGACGGCGTCATTGCCAGCCATCCCGGCATGCTAAAAATATGTCGCACTATAGAAAAGCTTGCACCCACTCAGGTGACCACACTCTTATTAGGCGAAAGCGGAACCGGCAAAGAAGTATTTGCAAAAGCCATTCATAAATTAAGTGCACAAAAAAAACACCCCTTTGTCGCCATTAATTGTGCTGCTGTCCCTGAGCAATTAATGGAGAGCGAATTATTTGGCTATGAAAAAGGCGCTTTTACAGGTGCCAGCAGACAAACATTAGGAAAAATAGAAACCGCTGAAAACGGTAGCCTATTCCTCGATGAGATAGGCGATATGCCACTGCCTTTACAGGCAAAGCTATTACGGTTTTTACAAGAGCGTGTTATTGAGCGTGTCGGCGGCAGAAAAGAAATCCCCGTCAATGTGCGTGTTATTTGCGCCACTAATAAAGATTTATTAACTATGGTGAAAAACCATACCTTTCGCGAAGATCTCTATTACCGAATTAGTGAAATGGTAATTGATATTCCACCCTTGCGTGATCGCGAAGGCGATAAAATATTACTCGCACGTTATATGCTCGATAAATACCGCCGAGAGCAGAATAAAAATATTTCAGGGTTTACACCCGCAGCGACTAGCGCCATAGAAGCTTATGATTGGCCAGGAAATATTCGAGAACTCGAAAACAAAATAAAACGCGCGGTCATTATGAGCGAGAGTAAAAATATTGATAATGAAGATTTAGATTTATCCGTTGAATTAGCACTGTCGATTAACTTACGCAGTGCCCGACAAAAAGCTGAGATTAATGCCATTAATACTGCGCTTTCAATCGCTGATGGCAACATATCTGCTTGTGCAAAACTATTAGGTATTACGCGCCCTACTTTGTATGACCTAATAAAAAAATACGATATGAAAAGCGCGATGACAGCACCAGAAAATATTTAATGACACTACTGCAGCCCATATTAGCAGTCGATATTTAAGCCTATATCTAAGCCGACATTTAAGCCGAGGACAATGTGAAATCAACTGATCAAAAAGCCTTAAGTCACAAAAAACAAAACAGTACTAGAAAACAAGAGTGTCATAAACCTAAGAAACTATGGCATTTTTTTCTGACAAAAAATGTCATGTTAATCCTCATTGGTTTGCTGGCCATTTCTGGCTGCGCTGAAAAAGGCGCTGTAGACCAGATAAGTATTTCACGACATATCAAGCAGTCTAAAGCTTATTTATCGCAGGGACAATTTCGCGCTGCTAATATTGAAGCGCGCAATGCCATACAAGCCAGTCCTGATAATATCCATGGTCATATTGCTTTAGGTTCAATTCTCAACAAGCTAGGCCGCTATAAAAAGAGCATTGAACAGTTAGAGCAGCTGCCCGCAAACGCCTATTTAAATAGTGATTTTTTATATACCTTGTTTAATGCGTATATGGGACGCGGTAAATATGTATCTGCCGCCGAAATCCTTAAAAGCAATGAAGCGTTAATGAGCCTACAACAACCACAGTATTCACTGGCTTTAGCTGGACTCTATGAAGCGCAAGAAGATCTCGCTAACTCAGAAGGCATCTATCATCAATCACTTAAACTAGCACCTAATAACGTTGATGGGCTGCTAGGACTAATTCGCGTAAAGTATCAACAAACCGATATCTATAACGCAGAAAGCCTTATTAAGCGCGCCCAAGAAATTGATCCGCTAAATCCTGATATTGACTATATAAGGGCACAAATCAGTATTGATAAACAGCAATATGGCGAGGCTGAGAATTTACTCACCGAAGCCATTAGCAACCTGCCTAACGCTGATGTCATGACGCCAAGAAAATCTGCATTTTTGCAACTGCTCTCTGAAACATTAACCAGACAAGGAAAAACCACAGAAGCGATTATCTATACACAAAAAATAGCAGAAGCTTTTCCTGGTGCTGAGGTTGCACAAGGTGATTTCAGAGATGCTAGTCTCTTGTTTGAAAAAGGTGAATTCGATAACGCCGAAAGTATTTTAGAAAAACTCGTTAATGAATATCCCAACTTTGAAGATGCATCGGTTTTGTTGGGCATTATCAAATATCGCGCCGGTGATATTAATAGTGCTAGTAACCATTTTAATCAGCATATTGATGCAGAGATAAGTCACCCAGCAGTCACCAAGCTAGCGGCCATGGCTAGCCTGCGCAACCAACAACCTGAGCGTGTATTGGCGATGTTAGGACAATATCGGCACAGTCATGATGATCCCCAAATACTGATTCTTTATGGTCAAGCGGCATTAGCATTAAAGCAAACAGCCAAAGCTGAGAGTGCGTTAAAGCGCGCCATAAGCCTTGATCCTAGCATCGCTGAATCATACTTAGCGCTAGCTGATTTATATAACAGTGAGTCGCCACCCAACAATAAGCAAGCGCTTGCACTATTACAAGAAGGCTATAACAAAAACAGAGAGGATTTCAGGTTAGCAGCAGGTGTTGCCCGCCAGCTTTTCTTTTCTCAAAAAGGTAACGAAGCCAAAGTTTTCATTAATCAGTTGTTAGATGCTGACAATAATAAAGCCGCCGCGCTTCAGCTAGCAGGTGATTTCTTTTATAGCCAGCGACAATGGCAACAGGCCAGTGATTATTATCATCAAGCTTTAGC
>CAXAHI010000103.1:0-8707 GCA_963968645.1 uncultured Gammaproteobacteria bacterium
CCAAAACCCCAGAAGCCCCACTCCCCCCAACAAAAAAACTCACCAAACTAGCCAACAACTTTTTCTTAGAATTCATAACACCATCCCCATCAATAGTTTTATTCAAAGCCCTGGGGTACCTAACAACAATCACCCCATGCTCAGTTAAACTACCGGTAAGACCCGTGCCTTCTAATAAAATAGTTAGGGCACTTGTGATGGTGTAATGCCCCTGCACCGGTGACGATGTCAGGTTTTCTGCCAGGTCGGAGGCGACAAGTAATTGGTGGCCTGTTTTTTTTGCTAGATGATCTAACGCTTCGTGAACGATGGAAGCGGGGATATCTAAGCGGTAGGTTTTTGGTGCGTGTTCGAGTTCATTACTCATTGCACCTATTACCCAACATAAAGCCATTACGCCTGCGAGCTGACGAGCAATACACTTAAAAGCGGTTCTTGCCGGTCGTGTATATATAAAGCAGGCAGGGAGTAATAACCCGACGAAGGATTTTAAAAATAAATGAATTTTTTTACAGTTCGGTGCGAACAAGGTAAACCAGCTCTTCTGAAATCACTTCTGCGCGTATGTCGAAGCCTTTTTCTAAGGCTTCGAAGACAGAGTTGATATCGGTGACTTTAAAGAAGCCGCCCACTTTTATGGCGCGAACTTCTTGGCTGGGTATAACAATTTTTATTGAGGTGTAGCGGTTAACCTCTGCTATGACTTTTTCTAAGGGTTCGTTTCTAAACACCAGCATACCTTTGTGCCAAGAGAGTTTGTCTGCGTCGCTACCTAAGGCAACTTGCATAACGTGCTCGGCGGTGTGGCGGTCGTAGGTGGCGACATTCCCCGCGGTTATGTTGTTGGCTGATGATAGCGTTGACTTTACTGCGTTGCCCGCAATAGGTATTGGCGGAGCTTGTGTTGATAGTATTTCGACTACACCCTCTGTAACCACCACTTCTACATCATCGCTTTTTAGGTATACAGTAAATGCCGTGCCTATTGCCCGCACTTTGCCTTTGCCTGCAAAGACCTCAAAGGGGACTTCAGGATTATGCGCCACATCAAAGTGTGCCTCGCCTTGTATGAGGTAAACAGCTCGGCGCTGTCTGTTGTAATCAACGTTTAATTGCGTATTAGTATTAAGTAACACCACAGTTCCGTCGGCCAACTGCAGTGTTTTTTGTTCTCCTACAGCGGTTTGATAAAACGCTGGCGCATTACGATTAAACTGAAGACTAATCACCAAAACAAACAACATACTTATTGCTAACCCATATTTAACAATGGCATACCCACCAATACCACCCTGCCAAAGACTCGCAAAAACCGACAGTGGCTTTTCATTTTGTGCAGAAGTTGATTGCACTTTATAAGCTGGCGGCACAACGCGAGTAAGCACATTCATATCATTGAATACTGATAAATGCTTTTCGAACACATGGAAATGCTCTGGCGACAGCGCCACCCATTGCTTAAACTCAGCCACGGTTGCTTTGCTCGGTTTATTCGCATCAAGTCGAGATACCCATGCTGCGGCCTGATCTTCGAGAGTTTCGGTTTTAGTAAACGCCACCACTGCTGGGTCGCCTCCCTCACCATTATTATCAGTGCGATTATTCATACATACCACCTTGCTCTTCGCGCACAGTCTTTTCGCGCACGGTCTTTGATTTGATAGCCATAGGGCGATTTTGCGTTTGCTCCATTTTTTCAACATATGCAGTACAACGCTTAATACCCAGCGTAATTTGTTTTTCTACTGCGCCTACTGAAACATTTAATTCTTTGGCAATTGCTCTGTGCGACATTGCTTGATACTTACGCATTAAGAATACTCGCCGACATTGCGGAGGCAGCTCGGCAATAGCATCGCAATACAAATCCACCTTTTGGTTAGCTTCTATTTCTTCTTCTAATGTCGCTTGCGCAATAGATTCTTCTACCCTTGCCTCTTCTAGATAGTCAGTCATCTGATTAGCTTTTTTATTTAATTCCCGCAGCGCTACCGATTTAGCGACTCGGAACAAATAAGCTTTGGGGTAGGTTATTTCGCGAGACCCAAGAGCCTTATAGGCACGTAAAAACGTTTCTTGCACCATGTCATCGATATCTTCAGGGCGATAAGCAAAGCGGGCAATATAACGCTTTAAAGCAGATTCACTACCAACAAAGGTTTCGTAAATACCTAAGAGTATTGAATTTTTTTTATTTTTTTCAGGTTCTTCCATTACACGGCCTGCTACTCCAACGTCTATTCGGATGATAAAAACCAACCCCCAATAGTATAAAAGCCTATTGAAACAAATAACCCCCCTAATTTTTTTTGTAACTTGAAATTTTATGCAACTTGAAATTTTATGC
This sequence comes from uncultured Gammaproteobacteria bacterium, assembly GCA_963968645.1. Classification (GTDB taxonomy): domain Bacteria; phylum Pseudomonadota; class Gammaproteobacteria; order Pseudomonadales; family UBA7434; genus UBA7434. Next base: position 2,348 of record CAXAHI010000103.1, read on the forward strand.
AGCTTGAAATTTTATGTAATAAGAAAAGAGCTAGCATGTGATAGCAATATTGTTATAACTCCGATTTTTGGACGCTATATTTTAACTCAGTATAAAAAAGATTATGACAGCGACCTACTCCAACCTACACAAAACAAATTCAAACAACTCTTAAACCTCACCACTAATCTAATAACTTTTTATTGAGCATATCCTCTTCCATTATATTTTCACGCTCACGCCGATAATCATCATAAGACTGCTCTTCTAACTCACTCATACACGCTTCATACTGCGGAGAATTTAGCTTCTCGCATTCTTGCCTTAAGATTGTTTGCTGCGAATGATAAAAGCCTTCTTGCGCACAAGAAGAGATAAGAAAAACAAAGAAAGGAATACTAATAAAATAGATTTTCATAACAAGCCCCCATAACCAAACAGTATGTAGAGCCTTACCAATAAATAAAAGCACAGACAGCACTTCTACTCATAATTTTTACAAACCCAATCAATCTTTAGTCATGTTGCTACCACACTTTCTCCACCATGCCAGATAAAGGCTTAATATGATTTAACTTCTAATTATTAATTACGCCTCTTATTCATACCCTTATCACCCATCGCTTAAGCGTCCCCCCAGGATTTTTTTAACTAGGAACGCACTAGCCGGCAACCTAGAATGTAAAAAAACATTACAGCCAAAAACCTTCATTAAACGCTTTATCTAACAAATACAGCCACTTATATTAACTGTTAGGAAAACTCGCAAATTGAACACACGTTTATCTAATAGACAAAGCTTGACTTGAAGGCCTTAAAAGCTCTATTGTAATGGCCCCCTTATGGATAAATGATAGATTTTCGCAGATTCTACTGCTGAGCTCGGTTAGACATCTCCACCTGCCTAACCATTAACTTTAAAAGCCGCTCATTCAAAACTGCCGACTCTATCGCTCCCTGGATAATTTTTTTAATTTAATTATTGAGGACAATGGAATGAACGCAACAAATAAAAATAGTGCTACTACCCAAATTTTTTCTTTTTTAAAGCTGAATTCAGTTTTAAAAACGTTTCTATTATTAGCAATCACATTAATCCCTAGCAGCTTTACTCATGCAGCAATGGTGACCTTTGCTAATTTCACACACCTAGGCTCAGATAGCATCGACTATATTGTAACGATAGAAGACGATGCCGAAGCCGGCGTTAGCGCAAATCATTTTAAAATAAGTTATCAAGTTGCCCCATCAAGCACATTGACTACTGCAAAGTTTACTGGCTTTTTCTTTGATGCCAACAATGTCTACAACAGTAGCAACTTAGGTTTATCTAACGAATCAGTGGCAAGCTGCGGACTCGGTTTTGATACGCATCACATCACCGGTAGTTGTGGTAGCAATCTTAACCTAGGCGCACAAGCAGGTGCCTTTCAAGGTTATGATTGGGATGTAGGTATTACGTGGAAAAACAGTAATGACCTTAGCAATGGACAAGTTCAAAGTTTTAAAATAGCCGCTTTGAATCTTTCTATTAATGATTTCAGTAATATTGGCCTTCGCGGACAAGATACTAACGGCAGCGGTGGCAGTGCTAAAGAATTTCAAAGTACGCCTAATGCTGTACCAGTTCCTGCATCGGCATGGCTGTTCTTTTCTGCAATAACGGCTTTATTGGCTGTAAGAAAAAAACATCACTAACGTTTTATAAAAAAATAGTAAAAAAAAGGCCAGCATAGCGCTGGCCTTTTTTGTGCGTATTTAAAACTACTTATTCGCTCGCTGACGCAATACTTCAAACACACAAACACCTGCCGCAACCGATACATTTAAACTCTCTACTGCACCTGTCATTGGAATACGAAACAAGGAATCACATCTATCTCGTGTGAGTCGGCGTAAACCACTGCCCTCCGCCCCCATTACAATGGCAACGTGACCAGTAAAATCTATATCAAAAACCGTTTGCTCTGCCTCACCGGCGGCACCCATTACCCAAACGCCGGCGTCTTGTATTTTTTTAATACCGCGCGCTAAGTTTTTTACCACCACTAATGGCGTTGTCTCTGCGGCACCGCTAGCTACCTTTCTCACCACTGGCGTCAAACCAACTGCGTTATCTTTTGGCACCACAACCGCATCAACACCCGCAGCATCGGCAGAACGTAAACATGCGCCTAAATTATGGGGGTCGGTTACGCCATCTAATATTAGTAACGATAATGGTCGCTCAGCTCTGCTTAATAAGGCCTCAAGAAAATCTTCATCTTTGGCTTGTGAGGGGCGGCAGGCAGCAATAACCCCTTGGTGATTCACTGAATGCTCGGCATCTGAGGCCAGCATAGCTTCAATATCATCTTTACTGCTTTTAGTTAACGCTAACCTTGCTTGTTCGGCCATCTCAATAATTTTGCGCACACGCTTATCATCTCGCGCATCAACCACATAGACCGTCTCTATCGCTTTTGCGTTGTGCTTAATCATTTCGCCTACGGCATTGATACCGTAAACGAACTCTAGTGGCTGTACTGACATAACACCTCTTTTATCATTCTCTTTTATCAATAATGGAGCACGGCTAACCTTAAGATTATTCAATAGTCGCGGCCCTACTCTCTGTTGTGGCCAGTATAACCAATACCTTAAACAAAAAATCATTTGCAATTGGGTCAATTTGTCGTAAATTAAAGCCTTTAAAATAATGACGACTAACGAGTAAGCAAAGCCATGGCATTGATCACCCTCACCACTGAAACTGAGTCCAACATCCACTACGCTACCATCACTATGCATGATGACGGCAAATTTAACCCCGATACCTTGGCTGAGTTCAATGCTGCCCTCGATACGGTTTATAGTGATGTTCGAATTAACGCGCTCATTATCACCGGTGAAGGTAAATCCTTTTCGCAGGGTTTGGATATCGAATATCTTTTTTCTGCCGGCACCGAAGGCGCAGCCAAGTTTATTGATGAATGCATGGAAATGGTTGGCCGCTTATTGATCTTACCTATCCCTTCCGTTGCCGCTACCAACGGCCATGCATTCGGCCTAGGCGCCATGATATTAATGGCCAGTGACTATAAAGTGATGCGTGAAGATCGCGGCTATTTCTGCTTACCCGAAGTTGACCTCGATATGGTGCTTATTCCATCAATGAACGCCTTGGTTAGAGACAAACTCTCTGGCCAGCCTTTGCGCGACCTATTACTCACCGGCCAACGTATTGGTGGTGCAGCCGCGGTGGACTATCACGTCGTTGACCAATGCTGCGAGTTGGATGATCTACTAAGTAACGCTAAAGCACTGCTGCAACCCATGCTAGGCAAATCGCGTGACACGCTATCGGGCTTAAAAGCCGGACTGCATCAGGATATTTTGCGTTATATCGATTAATTCGACTGACTCATTAAATACGAATATAACCGCATTTTTACCAACCCAACACTGAGCATTTAAGCAGCATGTTATGATGCTTAAATGATTAACGCGCTAACGTTAAGCGCGCAATACTCGGGCTATTTCTTTGCAAAACCAAGATACGGCGCCAATTTCTGGTTGGCGTCGCTCCCTTAATACACTGAATATTCGCCAATTCCGTTGGTTAATGGCCGGTAATGCCGCCTTCTTTTTGGCCATGCAAGGGCAAGTACTAACCCGCACCTTTTTAGCTTGGGAATTAACCCAACAAGAAATGTCACTGGCTTATATCAATATTGCTTTTGCTATTCCCATGTTAATTTTTTCTTTACTGGGCGGCGCTATGAGCGATCGCATAGAGCGACGCAAGCTCATTATTATTGGACAGCTTATTTTATTAGCCAATGAATGCACAATTATGGGTTTACTGATTGTGGGCACTTTGGAATTTTGGAATTTATTAATCGCAGGCATGATCGCGGGCTCTATTATGCCGTTTATTATGCCGGCGCGTACCGCCTTAGTGTATAACGTGGTAGGGCCCAACAAACTAGGCAGTGCAATGGCATTATCTAGCGCGGTTATGAATTTATCGCGCATCCTCGGCCCAGCAATGATGGGCTTTGCTATTAGTCTCTACTCAACTGTTGGCGCTTATATTATTGCTGTCACTTTATATTCTACGTCGGTGCTGTGCATGCTCGGCATTCACCGCAATAAAAACAACCATGGCAATGCGCTTAAACCCTCACTCAGCCAAGATGTGCTCGCTGGCATTATGTATGTCAAATCTTATCGACCTTTATTGATATGCATCTTATTTGGGCTTGCCCCCATGTTACTGGCCATGCCCTTTCAGAGTTTCTTGGTGGTCTTCGCCGATCAAGTATGGGCGGTTGGAGAACGTGGCTTAGGGATACTAATGGGAATGTCTGGCTTAGGTGGCGTTATCGGCTCTATTTGGGTTGCTCAACGTGGAGAGCGGATAGATCGTACAAAACTGATGACACTGAACGCCCTACTCTTTGGCGTGTTGATTATTGTTTTTTCACTGACCAGTAACTTTTACTTAGCGCTAATCCCATTAGTATTTGCCAATATTTGCTCTAGCGCCAGCCAAACTTTAAATACCACCACCACACAATTGTTAGTTGATGACGCACAACGCGGGCGCACATCATCGCTAATGATGATGGCCTATGGATTAACGCCGTTGGGTGTATTACCCATGGCTTTCTTAGCACAACATATTGGCGTGCAATGGGCCACGATTACCGGCTGTGTCACCTTAGTGTTTATTCTTACCGGCTTTTATTGGCAGAGTAAAACACTCAAAACATTGGACCAAGCGGTTAAAGCAAAATTAAACCGCCTTAATGCATCAGCGGCTAACGCTCTATCTGACCCAAATTAGCGTGCATTACCGATCCATTCATTACTGGGTTCTCAGCCGCAAACTTTAAAGTACGCGCCATTTCACCCGGCTCAATTAAACGATTAAACGTAACGCCACTGGCAATATCATCCAAAATTTCACGGCTACCGCCCACATGCTCACTGAGCATTTCCGTTTCAGTAAAGCCCGGACAGACACATACAGCATGAATCCCTTTACCCGCTAAATCCTGACAGTTAGAACGCATTAAACCGACCATGGCATGTTTTGATGTGACATAAGAACAGCTATTAGCCACGGCCTTTTCAGACAAGGTTGAACCCACGTAAATAATCGAAGAGCCCGCCCCCATAGAGGGCAATAACAATTGATTCAATTGCGCAGGCGCTATAACGTTAACTTGCATCACTTGATGCAAATCCTCGGCAGTCACAGAATCAATATTATCTTTAAGCAACAAGCCTGCACTATGAATAACACTTATCTGCTCAATACCCTCCACGGCCTCCGCTAACGCCGCAGCAATGCTTTGTGTCCAATCAGTATGAGATAAATCGGCAGCAATATGCGTAATGCCGGCTAATTCAGGATCACGTCGCGATAGATTGATGACTCGATAGCCATCATCAAGAAATAATTGAGCAGTTGCTCGACCAATACCACGGCTCGCACCAGTAATCACAAGGGCTTTTTTTGTCATAGAACAACTCTTAAGCTTCTTAAGCTAATAAAATAGAAATAAAATGCAATAGAATTCAATAATAATATAAATGACCAGCATACGCAGCCAGTATAACGGCTAACGAAAAAAACGGGGTTAATCGTCGAAATAATACAATTTTTCAATACATCCTAATTGATAGTCGAATATACTCTGGCCAGCAATGCCAGTAACAAGCAGATGATAATAACAAAGTGATCCAGTTGGCTGGCTCAAAAGGTATATTGACACTAAGCGCGTTAGGTAATGGGAATTCAATACAATTTGGCCGTTCATTTAATCAATAGCCGCCCCCAATACTTAGCTCATTAAAAACATCAGGATTAAATATGTCTCATCGATTGACCACCATCAACATTTGTAAAGAAGCCTTAAAGTTTTCTGGCGCACACTTTACTATTTTCTCGGGTACCGATCGTGAACGCCTGCATGGACACAACTTTAGAGTCCGCGCCGAGGTCACCGCTCCGGTTGATGACAACGGCATGTGCTTTAACTACCAAGAAATCAAAACTCGACTGCGCACTATTTGTCATGCGCTCGATGAATACATGTTGTTACCCGGCAAATCTCCGCACCTTAAAATCGAACATATTGACAAACAGTATCATGTTCATTTTAATGATGAAGTGATGGTCTTTATAGCCGACGACACGCGCATATTGGATATACGTAACACCACCGTCGAAGAGTTCTCTTATTATATTCTTGACCAAATGGTTAGCGCAGATACGTTCTTTATTGAGAATGACGTGGCCAATATCACTATTGGCGTTTCGTCGGGTGATGGCCAATGGGGATCATCAACCTGGGTCGCCAGCTAATTACTCATACAATCATTTAGACA
>CAXAHI010000104.1:0-8631 GCA_963968645.1 uncultured Gammaproteobacteria bacterium
TTTCTTTTGGTTACTTTTCTTTACACAAGTAAAGAAAAGTGACTGGCGTGTCGGGGCCACCCCCGACGACCTTGACTTTAAAACTCAAACAAAAAACTAAACTCTCAGAATAACCCATCACCACTAAAATCTTATGCACAATATTCTAGATTCTGGCTGCCGCTCCACCCCCGACTCGCTTGACTTTAAAACTCAAACAAAAAAACTAAGCCCTCAAAATACAGCGTCACCATTAAAGAGCTCACGCACAAGACTCAGGTTATCGGGCGGCGCCAGAAACTTTTAATAGAAACCGCTAAAAATCCCATTATCGACGAAAATGCTTACCCCCATCATCATTAGCCTCCAACGTTAACCCTCGAGTCGACTGCTCAAGCACCTCAGCATTATCATCCCGCTCAAGCTTAATCATCAACCTTAAATCATTCGCCGAATCCGCATGAGCAATAGCATCCTCATAAGTAATCTCACCCCGCGTATAAAGTACATATAACGCTTGATCAAAGGTTTGCATTCCTTGCTCACTAGAACGTTTCATCAACTCTTTTAATTTTCTAACCTCACCCTTACGAATTAAATCAGCAGCAAGCGGCGTATTCAATAACACCTCAACCACAGCACGACGACTCTTACCATCGGGCGTAGGAACAAGCTGTTGAGCAATCATGCCGCGTAAGTTAAGCGATAAATCCATCCAAAGCTGTGGGTGACGCTCTGCAGGGAAAAAATGCAATATTCTATCTAGCGCTTGGTTAGCATTGTTCGCATGCAATGTGCAAAGACATAAATGACCTGTCTCAGAAAAAGTAATGGCTTGCTCCATGGCTTCGCGGGTACGTATTTCACCAATCATAATAACGTCAGGGGCTTGCCGTAACATGTTTTTTAAAGCAACTTCAAAGCTTTCTGTATCTATACCTACTTCACGTTGAGTCACGATACAGCCATCATGTTGATGAATAAATTCAATCGGATCTTCAACGCTTATAATATGGCCTCGGCTGTTTTGATTGCGATGTCCAATCATCGATGCCAGTGATGTCGACTTACCTGTCCCCGTTGCGCCAACAAAAACAACAAGGCCACGTTTGGTCATCGATAAATCTTTAACAATGTCGGGTAACCCTAAATCATCTATTTGGGGAATATGTGTTTCTATGCGACGAATAACAATACCGGCTAAATTACGTTGGTAAAAAGCACTCGCTCTAAAACGACCAACGCCCCGTGCGCTTACTGCAAAATTGAGTTCTTTGGTTTTTACAAATTCCTTACGTTGATCCTCGTTCATGATACTCAATACTGCTTCACGCGTTGCTTCTGGTGATAGCGGTGTATTACTTATAGGTACCACTTTGCCATTAAGCTTTATACTCGGTGGGACACCTGCAGTAATAAAAAGATCAGAAGCGCCTTTTTCTACCATAGAGGTAAGCAGTGGATAAATATCCATTTAGAAGCTCTCCGGCATTTTGGCGATTTCTCTCGCTGCGTCACGTGAGATGGTCCGGTTAGCAACCATTGTTGTGAGACATTGATCCATCGTTTGCATCCCAAGATTTGCGCCAGTCTGTATTGCTGAATACATTTGTGCCACTTTATCTTCACGAATCAAATTTCGAATAGCGGGTGTGCCAATCATTATTTCATGGGCAGCAACTCGGCCTCCGCCACTGCGCTTGATTAATGTTTGAGAAATAACTGCCTGTAAACTTTCAGATAACATTGAGCGCACCATGTCTTTTTCAGCAGCAGGAAAGACATCTACAATTCTGTCGATAGTTTTTGCTGCAGAGGTAGTGTGCAAGGTGCCAAAAACTAAATGGCCAGTCTCGGCTGCGGTAAGTGCAAGACGAATGGTTTCTAAATCTCGTAATTCACCTACCAAAATAATATCGGGATCTTCACGTAGTGCCGATCGAAGTGCTTCATCAAAGCCGTGCGTATGTCTATGGACCTCACGCTGATTCACTAAACATTTTTTGCTTTCATGAACAAACTCAATAGGATCTTCAATAGTTAGAATATGGTCATAGCGATGCTCATTAATAAAATCGACCATGGCAGCTAGCGAGGTTGATTTACCTGAGCCAGTGGGGCCCGTTACAAGTACTAAGCCTCTCGGGACTGAAGCGATATCGCGAAACACCTGTCCCATGCCTAAATCTTCCATCGACAGTACTTTTGAGGGGATGGTTCTAAATACAGCGCCAGCGCCACGATTCTGGTTAAATGCGTTAACCCTAAAGCGGGCTACGCCAGGCACTTCAAATGAGAAATCAGTTTCGAGGAATTCCTCAAAATCTTTTCGTTGGCCATCATTCATAATCTCGTAAATAAGATCATGGACTTCTTTCTGTTCGAGGGCTGGCAAGTTAACGCGGCGAATATCACCATCTACGCGTATCATGGGGGGCAAGCCGGCTGATAAATGCAAATCAGAGGCATTTTGTTTTGCGCTAAAAGCCAATAATTCAGTGATATCCATAAATTGTCCTGTTGTCTGAAGCGATTGGTATAAAATTTGATGATCAAAAAAATGTCGAAATAAGCGAGTCGGTAAAAGCTTGTTCTGAGTTAATTGTTAATAGACAAGCTTTTTAACGCGTTGTTAGATAACTGCATGACAGTTGCTGAACTATTGCGGTAAACCGATTAAAATCCACTATTTGTATTGTTAAGCCAAAGCAATTGCTCTGGTAGGTGAATCTATAACCAAATGATAGCTATTGATCAAAATATTGCCGATGTTCGTGCAAGAATTAAGCAGGCAGCCACACTTTATTCGCGTGAAAGCTCGACTATTTCACTTCTTGCTGTGAGTAAAAAACAGCCCGTTAGTGCCATTCAAGTTGCTATAGCAGCCGGCATTAAAGATTTCGGTGAAAACTACTTACAAGAAGCTGAGCTTAAAATTAATGAACTTCGAGAAATGTCGCTTAATTGGCACTATATTGGTGCCATTCAGTCGAATAAGACGCGCTCAATTGCGAGCTTGTTTGATTGGGTGCACAGCGTTGATCGCGTCAGCATTGCTCAGCGTTTAAGTAATCAGCGCCCTGAAGGCCTACCGCCGCTCAATATATGCTTACAAATTAATATCGATAACGAAGCCAGTAAGTCGGGGCTGTTGCCTGAGGGCGTTCTAGCGGCTGTGGAACAGATAAATGGCATGCCGAATTTATGTTTGCGTGGCTTTATGGCCATACCCGCCAAATCAGACGATATTCAAAGCACGCGAGCCAGCTTTGCGCGCATGTATGCGTTATTTGAGCAGGCGCAGCAACTCAGTGATGTCTCGAACTTTGATACTTTGTCGATGGGTATGTCTGCCGATATCGAGCCGGCCATTGCCGAGGGTGCAACTTTATTGCGCGTAGGGACTGATATTTTTGGTGCGCGCAGTTCATAATGGCGCGGCAGAATTTAACGCCAAACATACAAACTAAACACGCATACAAAAACAAATAGAAGACCGGAGTTGTTTTGACCAAGCCAGCAGATCATTTATCTTCAAATAACGCAGACACACATATTGCTAGAATCGCTTTTATAGGTGCGGGCAATATGGCGCGCAGCTTAATCGGCGGTTTGTTAAAGCAGGGTTACCCTGCTACTCATATTGCTTGTAGTGCTCGTACGGAAGCGAGTTTAGCGTCTATTTCAGAACTGGGTGACGTCAGTACATCAACCTCTAATGCCGAAACTATTGCAGCTGCCGATGTTGTTATTATGGCGGTTAAGCCTCAGGTGATGCGTGAAGTATTAGCGCCTCTCATGAGTGAACTCGATAGTAATAAACCCTTATTGATATCTATTGCTGCGGGCATTAGCTGTGAGAGTTTGCAGAGCTGGGCCGGCGAAAGTGTCCCGATTGTCCGCTGTATGCCTAACACTCCTTCATTACTGCAAGTGGGCGCTACGGGCTTATATGCAACCGATGCAGTATCGACAGCACAGCATAAAACAGCCGATGTTATTTTATCGGCGGTTGGTACGGTTGTTTGGGTTAAACAAGAACTTGAATTAGATGCAGTGACTGCTGTTTCAGGAAGCGGCCCGGCTTACTTCTTTTTAATTATGGAAGCCATGCAAGCGGCCGGTGAGAAATTAGGTTTGACGGCTGAAGCAGCAGCACAGTTAACACATCAAACAGCCTTGGGCGCAGCGCGAATGGCTTTAGAAAGTGATGTTGGTGTAGCTGAATTGCGTAAGCGTGTAACATCACCTAACGGAACAACTCAGGCAGCCATAGAAAGCTTTATAGACAATAAGATAGAAGATACGGTAGAACAGGCAATGAAGGCAGCGTTTACGCGTTCGCAAGCGCTCGCTAAAGAATTGGGCTAGTTTTTTATAGCCGAATATTAATAAGTGCCTTTATAATTTTTTATCAATTCAAATTGCAAACGAGAACGAATTTAAATGATTAACCAAATATTAGAATTAATAATTAGCTCGGTTGTTGAGCTTTATACTATGTTGGTATTGCTGCGATTAATGATGCAGCTAGCTCGAGCTGATTTTTATAATCCTATTTCGCAATTTATTGTTAAAGCTACAGATCCATTGCTAAAGCCTTTAAGGCGGTTTATTCCAGGCTTATGGGGCGTCGATATGCCCTCTATAGTTTTAGCATTACTGGTTCAAATTGTTGGTCTTGTTTTAATGATGCTACTTAAAGGGACTGTGACTGTAGATCCCGTATTATTTTTATTATTAGGTTTATTTGGCGTAATCAATATCAGTTTAAAAATTGCGTTCTTCGCTATTATTATTGTCATTGTCGTGAGTTGGATTGCACCTCAATCTTATAATCCTGCGGTTTCATTATTGCGACAAATAAGTGATCCGCTTATGGCGCCGTTTAGAAAAATTATTCCACCCATGGGCGGTTTAGATTTTGCGCCTATGCTCGCCATGTTTGTTATTCATGTTTTGCGTTCAATTATATTGCCTAATATATTTATGGCGATAGGGGGATAGACTCAGTTACTGAGCTTAAACTTAGGTCGAACCGTTAGCCTCTGCGATAGTCACGAAGGCTTCTATAACATTGGTGGGTGCTTGTACGAGTTCAACTAATACGCCTTCAGCACCAATCGGAAAATCTTCATTACCTTTAGGGTGAATAAAGCAAACATCGTGACCCGCAGCGCCTTTTCTAATGCCGCCGGGCGTAAAGCGTACACCTTGTTCTGTCAGCCATTTTTCAGCCGCATTCAAATCATCAATCCACAAACCAATATGATTTAAAGCAGGCACATGGACTTTGGGTTTTTTAGTCGCATCAAGTGGCTGCATTAAATCCACTTCGACTTTAAAGACACCGTTGCCAAGCTCACAAATATCTTCGTCGACATTTTCAGTTTCACTTATGTAACTGCCGGTATAGCGCAAGCCTAAGGTATCAATCCAAAACTTACGTAACTTTATTTTGTCTAGACCACCAACGGCCACTTGTTGAATACCGAGAACAGAAAAGGGTCTTTGATTCGACACGCGTCATCTCCAAATAAAAAAAGTCATTGGCCGCATTATACGGCTTTATTGCAGTTAGCGATTATTAAATGGAAGCCACTGTGTGGTGGTGGCAATATTGGCTTTAACTTGATCGGCTTCATTTTTAATAAAGCGATTAATAGCCATTCTAAATTCAGGGTGTTTAATCCAGTGGTTAGACCAAGTATTGACAGGCTTAAAGCCACGTTTAACTTTATGCTCGCCTTGGGCACCTGCATCGAATTTTTTTAAGCCCTTCTCAATACAAAACTCTATACCTTGATAGTAGCAAGCTTCAAAGTGTAAAAATTCAGCATCTTGGTTGCAGCCCCAATAACGACCGAATAAAGTATCCGAAGAAAATAAATTCAGTGCGCCAGCAATTGCTACATCATCTTGTAATGCGATTACTAACAATATTTGTTCGGGCATAGTCTCAGCAATACGCTGAAAAAAGGCTTTAGGCAAATAACCGCCATGACCTGATCGTTTAGCGTAGGTATGCTGATAAAAATCGAAAAAAGTGTCCCATAGTGCGTCATCAATATCAGAGCCAGTAAGGCGTAATAATTTAATGCCTTGGTCATTAACCCATTGCCGCTCTTTTTTCACATCTTTACGTTTGCGTGATTTAAATTCTCCTAAGAATTCTTCAAAATCACTAAACTCATGGCCATCTTTTTTCTCATTAAACCAATGGTATTGATGGCTATGTCGCTGTGTCATCTGTTGTTGGGTGAGAGCGTCAGAAACCGTTTTTGTTGAATATAAAAAATGTAAGGAAGAAAGGTCTAGTTTTTCGCATTGATCAATGCAGGCAGCTATTAATGATTGGTAAATCGCGTCACTGTTATCTAAGGCCGTATCAGCAATCGCAATTCTAGAGCCACTAACCGGCGAATAAGGAATAGCGCCGAGTAACTTAGGGAAATAATTTAAGCCATTGCGTTCGTAGGCCTCGCTCCAAGACCAATCAAAAATATATTCGCCATAGGAATGGTATTTTAAATACAGTGGCGCAGCGGCTACAGCGGTAGCGCCATCAAAAACAATAGCATGGTAGGGTTGCCAGCCAGTCTCTTTTGTACAAGCGGGGCTAACCGAAAGAGCTTCATTGCCAGCGGATTCTAATGCATGCAAGAATTCATAGCGGATAAACGGATAGTCAGTGCCGCAGAGATTATTCCAAAGCGTCTGGCCAATATCTTCAATGCGATTATAAAAGCGGACTTCCATTTAAATTACCGGGTATGACGCTTTAGAGTGATGGCGCGATTAAATTGATATATAGAATGCAAAATCGGCGGCGAGCCCAAAAAAGATGGCAAGACCTACAAAGTTATTATTTAGAAAAGCAGCCAAGTACTTATTTTTATCTCGATGACTAATAAGTAATTGTTGATAAGCAAAAAATACGGAAGACAAACAAATAGAGGCATAATAAATACGGCCTAGTTCAAGTGACATACCTATTTTTATCATCAAGGCAATAAAAATAACTTGTAAGAAGGCAGTGATTAGTCGATCGTAACGACCAAATAATATCGCTGTAGATTTAACGCCAACAATTAAATCATCATCTCTATCGACCATGGCATAAAACGTATCATAAACAATTACCCAAATCATAACGGCGCTGTACAGTGGCAAAATAATAGCTGGCAGTGTATTCGTTTGTGCCGCGAAAGCCATGGGTATTGAACAACTAAAAGCCATTCCTAATACGACTTGTGGTAAATGCGTAAAGCGTTTAGTAAACGGATAAAGCGCAGCAAGTAATAAAGCTACAAAGGCGATTAAAACCGTTAGACGGTTAGTAAACAATAATAAAGTCGCAGCAGCTACGCATAGCAATATAAACAGCTGTATGGCTTCTTTGGGTGTTACAAGTCCGGTTGCTAAAGGCCTTTGTTTTGTTCGCTCAATAAAGCCGTCTATATTTCGGTCGGCAAAATCATTAATAACACAGCCTGCCGAGCGCATTAAGAGCGCTCCAATAATAAATACAATAATTAATAATGGGTCGGGCATGCCTTCGGCAGCAATCCATAGTGACCATAAGGCAGGCCAAATGACTAAGTAAAAACCAATAGGTTTGTCGGCACGCATTAGTTGTAAGTAATTTGTTATGTTATGACGAGTTAACGCTAGCATATAAAAGCCAATCTACAGTTCTAAAGTATTTGTGTTTAAGGTCAGGCGGTTCATTTATTAGAATGGCAGCCTATTAGGGTTTAAAGGCGGGCAAAAAAACTTCACTGACAAGTAAAGGTTTATTGTAAATCACAAATCGAGATCTTCGCCCCCAAAGTATTGGGTTTTCTTTATCTAGACTTAGCGGTAGTGTTGCGTGTAGGGGTAAATCTGCCGTCGCTATGCGGGCAATTTGAAAGGGGCTTCTCTGCATGCCTGGCGTGTTAAAAAGTAGTTGCCCGAGCGGTCTATTATCAAAGTGCCGCAAATGCCTTAGTTGGCCAGTTAATGAGCTGACGGGTATAACGCTTCGCGCATAAACCCAAGGTTGTTGATGCCCTAGTAATAACACTTCGCGTATAAGACAGCGTAGCCGAGGTGGGCAACCCAATAAGTTGTATTCAGATAATGAAGCATTACCCCATTGTTGACTAAGTACTTGAACTGAAAATTGATGGTTACTGGCTTTAATGAGCCGTTGGGTTAAAGAGCTACTATCGAGCAACCACTCACGATTAGCCACAGGCAGGGCGTCGCCGAAGCGAGTATGAAAATTGCGCCAGATGCTTCCTTGTGGGTGGAATCGTATCGGTTGTTGGTCGTACAATGGATGGATTTCCGTTGGCGATAAAATAATAAATGCTGTGGATGAGAATGCGGTATTGAAACATAACTTGCAAGTAAAGTGGGCTATTCGCTGGATAAGCCGCGCCAATAATTAGCGAGATACATTGCCAGTCGATAGTGTTCCAGAAAATGAGAGGGTAATTGAATGAAAGTATGGGAATGTCTGGTTTGCGGCTGGCTCTATGATGAAGCCAAAGGTTGGCCAGAAGATGGCATAGCACCAGGAACGGCTTGGCAAGATGTACCTGAAGATTGGCTCTGTCCTGAATGTGGCGTCGGTAAAGAAGACTTCGAGATGGTTGAGGTTGC
>CAXAHI010000105.1:0-8608 GCA_963968645.1 uncultured Gammaproteobacteria bacterium
ACGACATCGACAATCGTGAAATCGCATAATTAATGAGACAGCGATTTTCTTGATTGGCACAATCACCCTCGGTAACCAAGGCAGCATATAAACTTTCACGCAGCGGTAATAAACCATCGAGCTCTTTTAAACTATCAATAAGCTCAATGGCTTCAAACAACAGCAACCATTCATCACTGGCTTGCTGAATAATCTGCGTGAGTAGTATTAATAAAGCGGCCTGTTTGGCTGGATTAAAAGAATTCACTAATAGCGATTCTCTTAAATCACGTACCTGCTGGTATAAAGCAAAAACGGTAAGGGTTTTGTCATCATAGCTGGGCATTTGGGTGCTTTGTTCCGATGGCGCGGCATATAATGCATAGTGCTGCGGATCTGCCGTACCACCAAAAACAGCATCAATAGCATCGGCTACTGCCATATCGTAAGCACCCCAACTTGGATCAAATAAAACATCACCATTTAATGCGGTAACTGTGCATTGTTCAAAACGCATTAGAATATTTTTTTGCTCTCGCCTAACAATATGAGTTAGCTCACCCACCACACAAATACCCGATAAAAAATTCAACGTTACATGCAAGCCCTCTGCAATACCTTGCTGCTTTAATTCATCGATGGTGTAGCTAGACAGACAACGCTCTAGCGATTGCAACCGCCCTAGCGGTGAACCAAAACCTTCTGCGTGATACTCAATGCCATGACCAGGCAGCTGTTTATGCTTATAAGAAAGCTGGGTGGCTCCCGTGGTTTTAATATAAGTTACATTACCCACAGCATCGCTGATAATATGACTAAAAGAACCCGAAATAGCTAAGCCACTATTACTCACAGCGGTATTGACGGTTTGCGCTTTAACGGCTTGCTGCAAACTGGCAGGACCGCCGCGATTAACACACATTTGCCGACCAAACTCTTCTAACACTTGCGTTAAATGACGACAGTTTTTAGTGACAAACAATTGTGGCTGCTGCTGGGTAATATCATAGGTCGTTGCTATTGCGTCTACGGTTAAAGGCAGTTTATTCACTTTCGCATTATCGAGACAACTAACACTTTCACCCAATGATGATAATAAGCCGGCACCGAAAATTTTATAATCATCCACTTCGCCTACTAAGCCATACTCCACTGTCCACCAGTGTAACCGCGCTAATAAAGCCGCCTCAGATACCTCATGATTTGCAGCAATAGCGGCTTCTAGTGCTTGCTCAGCGTCGGTGATGATTTGCTCGCTACTATCAACCGCTTCTTTAACAATAGATAAATGCCGCACTGCTTCATAAACGGCAATATCATCTTTGTTGGCGATGGCGTGCATACCGAGCTCACCAAAACGTTGTAAAAATTCAGCGTAATCAACATCAATAATAAAAGGGATATGCCCCGCTGACTCATGAACAATATCGGGCGCTGGCGTATATAACATATGGTCTATGCTGCGCATATCGACAGCAATAGGAAGCACTTTATGCGCCTGAAACTCCATAAAAATTGCCGGCGGTAAAAAACCATCAACAACTACTGCATGCCAACCCAGCTTTTCTAAACAGCTATTAATGTCTTCAATGCGAGGAATGGCCTCAAGAGAAATACCTGTTCGCGTTAAGCCATCGATATAAACCGCATGCGCTGTTTGCGCTAAATTCTGTCGTAATTGATGTAACAGAAAACGCCAAACGGCATGATCACGCGCGGAATAACGCTGGTAATGTTGCAATGCGGCAAAGGGCTGCAAATGTGAAGGCAAGTTATTAATAATACTTTGTTGATTCATAAATGGGCCGTTATCTGTTGAGTTGTTGCTTCTAAAATTTAAGTGTTACGTCTAAAATTAAATGGTTGCGTCTAAAATTAAATGGTGTTGAAAAAATGTATAGCCGCTCTTATTAAACACAATAAATTAAACACAATTAATTAAACGCCATTAATTAAGCGCTAAAAAAGCTAAGTACGCGCTGTATCACCACGGATTAGTTCAGCCACCCTAAAAGAGAGTTCTAATACTTGCTGGGCGTTTAAGCGCGGATCACATTGCGTTTTATAACAACTGGCTAAATCCGTTTCGGAAATATGATAAGCGCCACCCACGCATTCGGTAACATGCGCGCCTGTCATTTCAAGATGCAGGCCACCTGGGTATTGTCCGTAAACTGGTAGCACCGCAAAAAACTGTTCTATCTCACTCATAATGCTGTCGAAGGAACGTGTTTTCATGCCATTGGCTGTTTTGATGGTATTGCCATGCATTGGGTCACAGGACCAAACCACTTTATGACCTTCATCGGCGACACGCTGTGCTAAGGCAGGTAAATAAAGCGCGGTATTGTCTGCGCCCATGCGACTAATTAGGGTTACACGGCCTGCAATATTGTTTGGGTTTAAACGATGGATTAATGCGCTTAGCTCAGCAGGTTTAATGGCACTGCTAATTTTTATGCCTAAGGGATTTTGCACACCACGTAAAAATTCAATATGCGCACCATCAAGCTGACGAGTGCGCTCGCCTACCCATAACATATGGGCAGACATGGCATAGTAAGCGTTTGTTGCTGTGCCGTTACTCTCTGGCTGAATAAGGCTTTGTTCATAGTTAAGCAGTAGAGCCTCATGCGATGTGAACACGTCTGTTTGTCGAAGTGCCGGTGTGGTTTTGCTACTGACACCACAGACTTCCATAAACGCCAACGCATCACACAGTTGATCGGCTAACTGCTTATAACGTTCACACGCTGGGTTGGCGCGCACAAAATCTAAATTCCATGCATTCACTTGATGTAAATCGGCTAGGCCATTACGCGTAAATGAGCGTAACAAATTGAGGGTTGCCATTGATTGCTCATAGGCTTGTAACATGCGTTGAGGCTTGGCCTGTCGCGCTGCAGCTGAAAACTCAATACCGTTAATAATGTCTCCGCGAAATGAGGGTAAAGAAACACCGTCTCTAACTTCAGCATCGGTACTTCGCGGTTTAGCAAACTGACCTGCTATGCGCCCTACTTTGATAACGGGTACGCGTCCCGCATAAGTGAGCACAACAGACATTTGCATTAACACTTTAAATAAATCTTCAATGCCCGATGTAGAAAAATCGGCAAAAGTTTCTGCACAGTCGCCGCCTTGTAATAAAAACGCCTCACCGTTGGCAGCGGCGGCTAGCTTATGTTTTAACTGCTCTATTTCTGCTACAGAGACCAGCGGCGGTAGCGCCTGTAATTGCGACTCTACACTGCGCACCTCGTCTTTATCGTTATATTCTGGCTGCTGCAAGGCGGTATGCGTACGCCAGCTATCGGGAGTCCAACTCTGATTAGGCGCTGAATCATTAAGCACTGAATCATTAAGCATTTGTGTCTTGGTTAATTTAACCATTTAAGCATCACTCGTTAAGGTGCTATTAATCTGGTGCAGCCGCTATTAATTGGGTGCAGCGGCTATTGATGTGGTGCAGCAGCTATAAACGCAGGTAAGCTATTACAGTGATCAACAATGGCATTGATATTGGGGTAAGCCTGCATAGCAACGCCAAATCGTTTTGCGTTATAGGCTTGCGGAATAAGACAAATATCGACAAGGCTTGGTTGAGATCCAAAGCAATATTGACTAGGCGTTTGATCCGTATGTTTATGTTGCGCTGCTAGTATCTGTTCTAACGCGGCAAAACCTTGCGCTATCCAATGCGTTATCCATTGCGTTTTTTCACTGTCGCTGCATTTAAAATTTTCTTTAAGATAATTCAATACCCGCAAATTATTGAGCGGGTGAATATCCACGGCAATTTGCTGTGCCATGGCGCGCACCTGCGCTTTAGCGAGTAAGTCATCTGGCAATAACGCCGGTGTAGGATAGCGCTCATCAAGGTATTCAATAATGGCCAGCGATTGAGTTAAGACATTATTTTCAATACAAAGTGCCGGCACCAAACCCTGTGGATTAATAGCGAGATATTCAGGTGATTGCTGCTGGCCTTCCAATAGATTAACGGCGATGGTATCGCTATGAATATTCTTTAACGCCAAGGCAATACGCACGCGATATGCGGCTGATGAACGATGATAATTATGCAAGCACATTTCCATTGCGCCGGGCTTTTTATCCGATGGACTAACGGACTTTTTATCCGCCCCTTTAACAGCATCGCTAATGGGCTTATTAACTGACATATTGTTCACCGATACTATTTAATTGATTTATTAAACTCTGATCAATCACTTTAATGATGGCCGCTAACGCTGATGGAATATTGCTGGGATTTAAGCCTGACAAATTAACTCGACCATTATCAACAATGTAAATGCCCTCTTCTTGTTTCAGCGTTTCAATTTCTTCGGCGGTTAATGGAAACAGTGCAAATATGCCATCGCCATCCGTTAAAAAACGCCAATCTCTTAGTGCTGCACCTTCACTGCTGGCTAAACCATTAACCATGGCTTGCCGGACTGTAATTAACCGCAAACGCATTTGCTCTAGCTCAGCTAACCAACGCGCTTTTAATGATTTATCTTGCAGTATTTTTCTCACCAAACTCGCACCGTGTGCGGGCGGCGTAAAATAATGTCGAGTGGCTAGTTGCATAAGCTGCTTTTCGGCAATGGCTTGTTGGTGGGTATCTTGGGCTAACACCAATAACATACCTACGCGATCACGGTATAAGCCAAAGTTTTTTGAGCAGGTGTAGCACAGCACTAACTGCGGTACTCGCTGCGCAAATAGCTGCAAGCCATAACGCTCGGCGTCTAAACCTTTACCTAAGCCGTGATACGCCATATCGATAATAGGAGTTAACTGTTTATTAAGACAGAGCTGCACGAGCTCATCCCACTCTTGCGGCGAAAAATCTAAGCCTGTTGGGTTATGACAGCTGGCTTGCAATAAAATCGCATCACCCACTGCGGCCTCACTTAATTTTTTTAAGGTGTGCTCAATGGGTCTCCGACCAACAGTCGTGAGGTCTTTCGATTCAACAGATGCACCCGATAAACTGTCTCGCTCAACATAATAGGGGTAGGTTTTTATATTAAGACCAACAGTCTCGGCAATGGGCCGATGAACTTGCCAAGTGGTCTCACTTAGCCATAGAGTCATATCTGATTTTTTGTTATGTAGTAATTCAAAGGCTAATCGCAGCGCTCCAACCCCACCCGGTGTTTGAGCAAAAGCTATTCGGCTTGATAACTTAGCCGCTAACGGCTCACCTAATGCCAGAGATGTCACTGCACCACAAAAGGCTAAATCACCCAATGGGCCGATATAGGCTTTTTCCGTTTCGGTATCGACACGCCATTGCTCGGCGGCCTTAACGGCAGCAAACACCGGCGATTGATTATTTTCATCGCGGTAAACACCAATGCCTAGGTCGATTTTATGGTCACGAGTATCTTGACGATATTCCATAAGCAAACGAAAAATCGGATCATCATCGGCCACTGTAGGGTCATCATCAAGCATTGTAGGGGCATCATTTAGCATTGTAAGGTTCAATGTTTTGATCGATTTTTCCAAAAATTGATGCTCCTTGAGTATCAAGCATTTCTATTTCAACGCGGTCACCAAAGCGCATAAATTCAGTGCTCGGTTTGCCTTGGTTAATGGTTTCAAGCATGCGCACTTCGGCAAGGCAACATGAACCCTTAGACCGATCAAGATTCGACACGGTGCCAGAACCAATAATGGTGCCTGCACAAAGAGGACGCGATAGTGCCGCGTGTGCAATTAGCTGTGAGAAATTAAAGGTCATATCCGCACCCGCATTAGGCTCACCTACTACTTCATTATTAAGCGTAACTTTTAAGGGCAAATGCACTTTGCCATCGCGCCATTGATCACCCAACATGGCGGGCGTAACAGCCACTGGCGAAAATGCGCTAGACGGTTTGGATTGGAAAAAACCAAAACCTTTTGCCAGCTCGGCAGGAATCAAATTACGCAGCGACACATCATTCACCAACATCAATAACTGAATATGCTTAGCGGCATCTTGCTCGGACACCCCCATTGGCACATCGTCAACAATAACGGCTATCTCGGCCTCAAAATCAATACCCCATTGTTCATCCGCTATTTGAATAGCATCACAGGGACCAAGAAAAGCATCAGAGCCGCCTTGATACATAAGAGGATCTACCCAAAAGCTGTTAGGCATTTCGGCATTGCGCGCTTTACGAACCAGCTCAACATGATTGACATAAGCGCTGCCATCTATCCATTGGTAAGCACGGGGTAATGGCGAGGCACAATGCGATGAGTTAAATGTTTTCCCTTTAATATCACCTGCTTCAAGTTGCTGGTAAAGGGATACTAAAAGCGGCTGACAGATTAGCCAATTATCTAACGCGGCCTGCAGTGTGGGTGCAATGTGGCTGGCATCGGCATAATGGCTGAGCGCTTGATTAACAACAATCAATTGACCATCGCGGCGGTGTTTTAAAGAAGCGAGTTTCATAATGTTTTCCATTAATAAATGTGCAAAAAACTGCGGCAGCTAGGCGTCATTCGTGCAACCAGTCAGCATGTTTAGGGGCTTTTTTGGTTCTATTCCACTCCTCTAACATGGCCGGTGCAACACGGTGAAGTTCATTTAACATGCCTGGCTTTGCGGTATTAACCGCTAACTCTAAGCGATGGCCGTTAGGATCAAAAAAGTAAATGGACTGAAAAATGGTGTGATTAACTGGACCCAGTACTTCAACACCTGCCGCTTGCAATGTCGCCTTAGCCGACATTAATGCTTCAAGGTTTTCGAGCTCAAATGCTATGTGCTGCACCCATTCGGGCGTATTGGCATCGCGGCTCATAACAGGTGAATTCGGCAATTCAAAAAACGCCAGCACATTGCCATTGCCGGCATCTAAAAAAACATGCATATAAGGATCCGGCGCTTGCGTTGAAGGCACTTTGTCTTCGGCAATAGCCAGCTTAAAATCCATGCCGAGTAGATGCTGGTAAAATGCTACGGTTTCTTTGGCGTTAATGCATCGGTAAGCCACATGATGAATACGCTGAATATTCATTAGCTTGCCTCCTGATTACCGAGTACGCCGCGACTCAATTGATCACGTTCAATGGATTCGAATAAGGCTTTAAAGTTTCCTTCACCAAATCCTTCATCACGTTTACGCTGAATAAATTCAAAAAACAGAGGGCCGACTAAGGCATCGGAGAAAATTTGCAGTAGTAAACGGTTATCGCCATTTTCAGTTGAGCCGTCTAACAAAATGCCGCGACATTTAAGTTCATCTATAGGTTCGCCATGATTCGGTAAACGCTGATCAAGCATGTCGTAGTAAGTATCGGGCGGCGCGGTCATAAACGGTACCCCCCTCGCCTTTAGTTGATCCCAACAGGCGAGTAAATCATCACAATCAAAGGCTATATGCTGAATACCCTCGCCATTATAGGCTTGAAGAAACTCTTCAATTTGCCCGCCTTGGGTAGCTTCTTCATTAAGTGGAATACGAATTTTTCCATCGGGTGCAGACATGGCGCGCGACAGTAAGCCGGTGTATTCACCTTTAATATCGAAATAACGGATTTCACGAAAATTGAATATGCGCTCATAAAAACTGGCCCAGTAATCCATACGGCCGCGATAAACATTATGGGTTAAATGATCAATTACTTTAAAACCACAGCCAATAGGATTTCTATCGACACCTTCATTAAAAATAAAATCAATATCGTAAATAGATGAGCCCGGCTTATAGCGATCAATTAAATACAACGGCGCACCACCAATACCCTTTATAGCTGGCAAGCGTAATTCCATGGGGCCGACAGGAATATCGACTGGCTGCGCGCCCATATCAAGAGCGCGCTGATATGCTGCCTGCGCATCATTTACACGAAAAGCCATACCGCATGCCGAAGCGCCATGCTCTTGCGCAAAATACCAGGCGTAACTTTTGGGTTCATAATTAATAATAAAATTGATATCACCTTGGCGATAAAGCACAACGGCTTTAGAACGGTGAGTAGCCACATGACTAAAACCCATGGTTTCAAATACGGGCTCTAGTACACCTCGCTCGGGCGCGGCAAACTCTACAAACTCAAAGCCATCTAAACCCATAGGGTTATTCAGGCTTTGGTTCTGATTCTCGCTCAGGCTCTCGTTTAAATTCTGGCTAGTGTTAACGCTTTCAGTCATGCTCTACTCCTGCGTAATACTGGAATGCTCTCTTACTAGCGCATAAAGCGACGTTAGAGTAAAAGCGCATAAGAAATCAGTAATCGCTGTAATGTGATGGGATATCGACTACAATTAGTTGTAATACCAACCGTATTAGTTGCAATAACAACTATTATTGGTTGGCATTGCAACTAATGTCAATAATTATGCAGAGTCACATGAAAAAATTTACAATTGAAAATCAATCGATTATTACGCTAGAGCGCTACCTGCCCTATCGGCTGTCAATTTTGTCGAATAAAGTGAGCAGCCTTATTGCTGAAACGTATAAGCATAAGTTTGCGCTATCGATTACAGAATGGCGGATTATGGCGGTATTGGGTGAATACCCGGGGACATCGGCAGATGAAGTGTCGAGCAAAACACAAATTGAGAAATCGATTTTGAGTCGCGCGTTAAATAAATTATTGCAGCGTAAAT
>CAXAHI010000106.1:0-8587 GCA_963968645.1 uncultured Gammaproteobacteria bacterium
AGGGCCTGCTGCCTAAATAATAGAGCCTTCAGCTTGGATGATGCAGAGAATATAACGATTCATCTTAGTTCGATTGTGTAATTGACCGCCGTGGGGCCTGGGTCGCTTATTTTAAGGGCAATATGGACTGGTGTTGCCGGAGCGATTTGTTGGGCGTTTTCGAGTTCGCCGTGTAAATAGTCGGCGGCAGTAAAATTGAATTCATCAAGCAGCTGTACTTTTATATTACTGAATTGCACATTAATAATAGGAAAGGGCAGTGGCCGCTCAGTTGTATTGAGAATAACGGTTTCAAGTAATAAAGTGTTTTCCTGTTCGGGGTGGCTAATCACTCTATTGCTAACAACCCTGAGTAATTGTGTCTGATGAGCGTTTTTGCTATCACTAGGGTCGCAACTGATAAAGGAATGAGAGAGCTTGCAAGCCAATTGATAGCTTGTTCCCCAGCGAGGATGGTCTTTAAATTGGTTGGGATGAGCCAGCAACCATTGCAGGCCTAGCGCAAAAACCAAAACTAGGCAGAAAATGACGCCGACAATGCCGAGTAATCGATTTTTGAGGGGTGGCGTTTCACGTATATCCATTTCAATAGGCGGTGCTTCTATTATTGGCGGGGTCTCAAAGCCTGCCATAGAGTCTAGTGATGGATCTATGCGCTCATCATTTTGGGGAATGTCGTCTGATGTGGGTAATAAATCATTGAACTGCTCATCGGTAATATCCTTATTGCTGCTTGTCGTTGGCGTTTCTTTTCTAAGCGCATCAATAGGCGCATTTCGATGATCAATCATTTGATGATCGATTGCAGAGAATACCTGCATACATGCCCCACAGCGCACGCTGCCACCGGCGATATTCAGTTTCGCTTCGCCGACAACAAAGCGAGTTTTACAGTTAGGGCATTGACTGATCATGAGTAAAGGCGCTTCCAGTGCTTTATGGCTGACGAGCAGAAACTCTTAAATAGATGATAAATGGATTCTATTAATAAACGCTATTGAATAGGTGAGGCTTAAGAAAGGGTGATGCTATTCAAATAGAGTCTGTTAAAAACCATAACTATATAAACATCGGTCGAACTTAACTGAGAGCTGTATCTAGTTTAGCTAGTTAGCGATAATTTTTTTCCACTTAGACGCATCCATTCATCGCGATTGGCGAACGGGTCAAAAGCGATATGAGGCGCATAAGCTTCTGCGACTGAGGTGGCTTGATGATCTAAGATGCCGGATAAAATAATTTCGCCCTCGCTGTTGAGTAGGCCTGTTAAGTTATCGACAAGGGAGATAAGTGGTCCTGCTAAAATATTAGCAATCACTAAATCGAATCCGTTAGCTGCTATGCCTTGCTCGGCGAGTATTGCCGAAAGCTTTTCAGGTTTGCAAACCACTAAACTGGCATCACTAATATTATTTTGTGCGGCATTTGAAAGTGTGGCAGCTAATGCCTGAGGATCATTGTCGACGCAAATGGCTTGCTTGGCACCAAGCAGCAGCGCAGCAATAGCGAGAATACCGGAGCCACAACCATAGTCAATAATGGTTTTATCTTTTAATGAAGCTTGCTCTAACCACTCGAGACACAGTGCTGTCGTTTGATGTGTCCCTGTGCCAAAAGCTAGACCAGGATCAAGAGCGATATTAATGGCATCGGGCTCGGGTGGTTCATACCAGCTGGGACAAATCCATAACCTTTTGCCAAATTGCAGAGGCTCAAAATCGTTTAACCAACTGCGCTCCCAGTCTTGATCATCGAGTTTTTCAAAGCGGTAATTAGGAGGGCTGCCGCCGATTGATTTTAGCAGGCGGTCGATAATTTTTTCTGAATCGCTATCGCCATCGAACAATGCGGTTAATTGAATCGCATCCCATAAGGGCGTTTCACCGACACCGGGTTCAAGAAGCGGTTGGTCGGCATTATCTTGCAAGGTAACCGAAACGGCACCGAGTTGTAAAAGTGCCGATTCAATATCGCTAGCGCTGGCCGCGCTGGTATCAATGTGTAGTTGCAGCCAGCTCACCGGGGCTACTTAGCTTCGCTTTCTAGTTTGTGTTCTAAATAGTGAATGTTTACGCCACCGCAGCGAAACTCTGTATCTTTAACGAGTCTTTGATGCAGTGCAGTATTCGTTTTAATACCGTCAATAACCAACTCATCTAAAGCGTTAGACATGCGTGTTAATGCAGTCTCGCGATCTGCAGCATAGGTAATGATTTTTGCAATAAGTGAATCGTAATGAGGCGGCACTTTATAGCCACTATATATATGTGAATCAACACGTACACCGTTTCCGCCGGGCGCATGATAATGCTTAATCAAACCTGGGCTTGGCATAAAAGTTTCAGGATCTTCAGCGTTAATTCGGCATTCAATCGCATGACCGGTAAATGTAATATCGTCTTGCGTCATTGAAAGTTTTTCGCCAGAGGCAATTAAAAGCTGTTCTTTAACAATATCAACACCCGTAATCATTTCAGATACAGGATGCTCTACCTGTACGCGGGTATTCATTTCAATAAAGTAAAAGCCGCCATCTTCGTATAAAAACTCAAAGGTGCCTGCACCGCGATAGCCAATTTGAACGCAGGCTTTAGTGCATGATTCTGCTACAGCCTTTCTTAAGTCATCAGGAATTAAAGGTGCCGGTGCTTCTTCTATCACTTTTTGGTGGCGGCGCTGTAATGAACAATCGCGATCACCTAAGTGAATAGCTTGGCCTTGACCGTCGGCAAGTACTTGGATTTCAACATGGCGAGGATTGCCAAGAAATTTCTCTAAATAGACCGTGTCATCACCAAACGCTGCTTTTGATTCTGCTTTAGTTAAAGCAATAGAGCTAATGAGGCTCGCTTCTTCATGAACAACACGCATACCTCGACCACCACCACCGGCAGCCGCTTTAATAATAACGGGGTAGGTAATTTCTTTAGCAATACGAATTGAGCGTGCAGCATCATCAGTCAATGGGCCGTTTGAGCCAGGAACCGTAGGTACGCCTGCTTTTTGCATTTCTTTAATAGCGGCAACTTTGTCACCCATAATGCGAATAACATCGGCTGTTGGGCCAATAAATTTAAAGCCACTTTTTTCGACTTGTTCAGCAAAGTCGGCGTTCTCGGCTAAAAAGCCATAGCCAGGGTGAATGCCATCGGCGTTAGTGACTTCGGCGGCACTAATAATGGCGTGGCTACTTAAATAGCTTTGTGCAGATGAGGCCGGCCCAATACAGACAGCTTCATCGGCGAGACGGACGTGCATTAAATCGGCATCGGCGGTGCTGTGAACGGCGACAGTTTTTATTCCGAGTTCGCGACAAGCGCGAAGTATTCTTAATGCGATTTCACCGCGATTGGCGATAACGACTTTGTTTAGCATGTTGATGAATCCTGTGGGTCACTGACGATAGAGTGCATAATCATTTTAGGCGTAGCGTAATAATAGATGCCGTGTAAACACGGCATTGAATTAAGCAATAATGACTAGCTGCTGATCAAATTCGACAGGCTCGCCATCTTTAACCAAAATAGCTTGTACAACACCTGATTGGTCAGCTTCGATTTGGTTCATCATTTTCATTGCTTCAACAATACAAACGACATCACCTTTATTTATGCTTTGGCCAACTTTAATAAATGGCGGTGTTTCTGGTGACGCTGATTGGTAAAAAGTGCCTACCATGGGTGAGCAAATTGCATGTCCAGCGGGTGCGGCGCTTTCTACAGGCGCTGGTGCAGCGGCTGGAGCAGCTACAGCTGCGGCAACTGGCGCTGGCGCGGCAGCGGGTGCAGCGACCATTTGTACAGTGTTTCCACCGCGACTAATACGAACAGACTCTTCGCCTTCTTTAATTTCAATTTCTTGAACGTTAGATTCTTCTAATAGCTCAATCAGTTTTTTAACTTTTCTAATATCCATAAATAGGCTCTCACTTAATTAGGGTTGTCATGCTGCTCTTCGTGCAACATAGTAAAGGTTGTTAGATATAGGTTTAGCGCTATCGATTAGGCGTTAAGTCGCTCGATAGCAGCGCTTAAAGCTAATTCATAGCTTTTTGCGCCTAGCCCCGAGATAACACCTACAGCAACGTCAGATAAAAACGACTTATGCCTAAAGGTTTCACGGGAATAAATATTGGATAAATGCACTTCAATAAATGGAATTTCAACGCCTAGAAGGGCGTCACGCAATGCGACGCTGGTATGCGTAAGCGCTGCGGGATTAATAATAATAAAGTCAGTGTTGCCTTGCGCCTGATGTATGCGCTCAACGAGTTCAGCTTCGGCATTGCTTTGTAATGTCTCAATTTGGCAGTCGTGTTGTTGGCCTATAGCGACTAATCGCTCATTAATATCAGCCAGTGTATCGGTGCCATATTGCTCAGGCTCTCGGGTTCCGAGTAGGTTTAAATTGGGGCCGTTCAGTACAAGAATGGTAGGCATCTTCTTAAAACAACCTCGATCTATGAATGGAAAATAGCAATAGCTTGAAAATATTCAAGAAACGCTATGCTAGGGTCTTAAGTGGATGATTGCAAGAGCGTTTTAGATGGATGGGCGAATTTAGCGACAATTAACGGGATATCATGCATTTTTTGAAGATAATTATTTGGCATTGAAGACTATGGCCAGTTAATTTTCCGTTTTTGCACGGGGTAGCATAGGCCTGCTTCAGCGCAGCCCTGATATTGGATACTTAATTGCGGCTGGCTATTCGTTGCATCGCTGAGTAAAGCTAGATTTGAAATGTGTTTTATAGGCAGCTGGGCTGTGGCTTGATAATAATAAATCTCAACAGGACCAAAATAATCATCGGTTGTTTTAATACCTTGGCTAAAGGTTGTTGCAGTGGTTAATGATTGCTGTTCAATACTGCCATCCGCTTTGTGAATATCCATACTGACCGCAAAAGCATGACGGTAAAGGTAATGATTAGCAGCGATAATCCATACTAATGTGGCGGTATCGTCGTCTTTACTCAGTGAAAACGAAAATGCATCATCGACGGCGAGAAAGGTTGTAGCATTATCAAACGCGTTATTCGTTACATCATTACCACGTAATTGTGAGTTGGCATCACTTTTTAATCCCCCAGCGACCGCATTCGTGGCTATTGAGGCGAGTATTAATAACAAAGAAGCGGTCAGATTATTAGTTGTCATTGATGATCTCAGTATTGAAAAATGGCGTATTTAAGGTGCTAATTAGGCAATAAAGAACGGGATTATTATAATCATTATTATCTATTTAGGCAGTTAGTTTAACTGGGTTTAGCTTTTGCCGCTTGTCTTGTTAATGTTTCGACTAGGGTCTACGGCAATAATTCCGTCTGCTCTCTGAATCGGCATGAACTTAAGACCAGCAATGTTATAGTGTGAACAGCGCTATTTTGTTAAAAAAATATTTTTGGAGAATTAAATGTTGTTACGTATCAACTCTATGGTTAAGGCATTAGCTTTGTGTACTGCCGTCTTACTTTTAGCCTTGCCAATTCAGGCCGCCGAAAAAGCAGTATCGGCACTAACGATTAGCGATGCGATTTTTAAATTAATGCCGCCAGGCCGTTCGATGACTGCTGGCTATATGATGATGACGAACAACAGTGGCGAGACTCAAGTGCTGACTTCATTGCGCTCCGACAGCGCCGACAGGGTTGAGCTTCATCAACATGCACATGTTAATGGCATGATGAAAATGCGTAAAGTAGATCAATTGAGTATTGCTAATGGCGAGTCGGTTGAACTTACACCGGGAGGCTACCATCTAATGCTATTTGGCGTGAAAGATGGCTTAGACATAGACGATACAATGGATATAGAGCTGCAACTTGAGTCGGGTAAATCTGTTATTGTTAAGGCTAAAGCGAGTTCGTTTTAGTCAATCTCGTTGAGGCAGAATTTGCCTAGCAAAGTGTAATGCCATGCGAGTTTTTAATGCTTTAAATAAAGGCCTTAAGTCGCTATCGTATTGTTACGACGTGGCATTAAGACGAGCAATAGAGAGACAGGCAATAGAAAGACAAGCGATAGAAAGGCAAGCAATAGAAAGACAAACAGCATAAAGAGTGAGAAAAGAACGACTGATGGATATGTTTGATCGAATTAAAATGACCAAAGATGATATTGCTGACTGGTGGGATAGCGGCTTTATTCCGCGTGCTATTGGCGGCTTTTTGGTGGTTTATATTCTTCTCTGTACGGTTTTTTCTTTTATGTGGTCCAGTGAACCAGAGCTATTTGATGTCGCTGAGCGTGCTGCGCAAATCAGCGAAGAAGAGCAACGCACAACGGTAACCGGATCTGTCACCGCTGTTGCCTTAATTGAAGT
This sequence comes from uncultured Gammaproteobacteria bacterium, assembly GCA_963968645.1. GTDB lineage: Bacteria > Pseudomonadota > Gammaproteobacteria > Pseudomonadales > UBA7434 > UBA7434. The sequence continues at coordinate 6,324 of CAXAHI010000106.1, forward strand.
AGCCAGTACCTTATTAGACAAGCGCGGTGGTTTTTTATCTAATGATATTTTACCGCCGGGGGTGTTGCTAGATAATATCCCTAGTTGGGAATTTGGTGTGTTGGTTCAAGTGCGTGATCTTGCTCGTGTTATGCGAGAAAATTTTAGTCGTTCACAGTCGCAATCTACCGAAGATATTGATTTAGCCATTGCCGAGCCCAGATTCAATTTTGATAATCATAGTTGGATACTGCCTCGCTCTGAAGAGGAGTATCGTGAGGGTATTGAATACACACGCGAGTATTTGCTGCGTTTATCCGATCCTGATCAGAGCACTTCTCAGTTTTATGCCCGAGCAGATAATTTAAATGCTTGGCTAGCAACGGTTGAAACTCGATTAGGGAGTTTATCGCAGCGATTAAGTGCCAGTGTTGGACAAAAACGTTTAAATGTTGATTTAGCTGGCGATTCAGCGGCAGGACAATCCACCCGTTCGCCACAAGAAGTAGAGATTAAAACGCCTTGGAATAAAATTGACGATGTACTTTTTGAAGCCAGAGGCACCACTTGGGCTTTGATTCACTTTTTAAAAGCCATCGAAATCGACTTTGCTGATGTGTTAGAAAAGAAGAATGCACGCGTAAGTGTGCAGCAGATTATTCGTGAGTTAGAGTCAACTCAGCAGGCTATTTGGAGCCCAGTGGTATTAAACGGTAGCGGCTTTGGATTGTTTGCTAATCACTCACTCGTTATGGCGTCCTATGTATCGAGAGCCAATGCCGGAATCATCGATTTAAGGGAATTGCTGTCGAAAGGCTAAAATTTGTACTGAATTATAAATATAATGCCCTTAAAGGCCTGTTTTACCACCCAATACTGGAACCGTTAGAATGTTCGGCTAGTATTAAACAATCATAATAAGCTAAATTATTTACCCAAAAACAAGAGTACTTAAAACGTGAATCATCAGACTGACGACACTCGCATTGACCAAATTATGGAATTGCTGCCACCGGTAGCCTTAATGGAGCGCTATCCGCTTTCAACAACGGCAGAAGCCACGGTAGTTGACTCGCGCCAAGCGATTCACAATATTTTAACGGACAAAGATGATCGTTTATTAGTGATTGTTGGCCCCTGTTCAATTCATGATACCAAGGCTGCCTTAGAGTATGCCGCGAAGCTTAAAGTGTTACGTGCGCAATATGCGGGTGAGTTAGAAGTAGTTATGCGCGTTTATTTTGAAAAGCCGCGTACAACAGTAGGTTGGAAAGGTTTGATTAATGACCCGCATATGGATGGCAGTTTTAAAATTAATGAAGGACTACGAGTTGCTCGTGAATTGCTATGCAATATTAATGATATGGGTTTGCCAACAGCGGGTGAGTTTTTAGATGTGATATCACCGCAGTATGTTGCGGACTTAACCAGTTGGGGTGCTATTGGTGCGCGTACAACTGAGTCACAAGTACATAGAGAATTATCATCGGGTCTGTCGTGTCCGGTTGGATTTAAAAATGGCACTAACGGCAGTATTCGAATTGCTATTGACGGTATTGGTGCGGCCAATAACCCTCACCATTTTTTATCGGTCACTAAATTTGGTCACTCCGCGATTATTGCGACTAAGGGCAACAAAGATTGTCATGTTATTTTACGCGGTGGTACCGAGCCTAATTATAGCGCTGAGCATGTTAATGGTGCTTCTGAGCAGTTGGCTGCGGCGGGCGTTAATAATAAGGTGATGGTCGATTTTAGTCATGCTAATAGTAGTAAGCAGTTTAAGCGTCAAATGGATGTGAGTACGGATGTTGCTGGTCAGATTTCTGGTGGTAATGCATCTTTGTTTGGTGTGATGATTGAGAGCCATTTGGTTGAGGGTCAGCAGAAGGTTGTTGAGGGTCAGGCTTTGACTTATGGGCAGAGTATTACTGATGCTTGTATTGGCTGGGATGATACTGAGGTGACGTTGGCGCAGTTGGCTGAGGCGGTTGTTGCTCGACGTTCTGCTGGTTAAGTTGATATTTTATTTGATGGGTTGCTTTTGAGTTTATTTTTGAGAGTAACTGTTTGGAAGAAGCCGCTTTTTTTAGCGGCTTTTTTTTGGATGATTTTTAGATTGAAATAGGTGTTTTAGTTTTTTTAAGTTTTAATTTTTAATTTTAAGGTCGTCGGGGGAGCGACAGCCTGAATCTAGATTTTTAAGCTCTATCTGATAGTGTTTTTATATTCTGGTTTTTTTTGTTTATTGGTTTAAGTTTTAAATTCAAGGTCGTCGGGGGTGG
>CAXAHI010000107.1:0-8539 GCA_963968645.1 uncultured Gammaproteobacteria bacterium
AATCTGCAACTACATACCATTACGGTATACCGCAAGACTGCTCGTCTCACTCGCTCTAATCTGCTTAAATGCTTCGCCGTAGCTCAGTAATAATTGAAGACAATAATCTAAACGACCTTGTAGGTAGATTTGCGATTTTGGATCGTTATCATCAATATTCGAATTAAAGACAGATTCAACATCACGAATAATTAAGTGCTCTGGTAAATAGCAGATACGATTATTTTTGTAACTGCTGGTGCGTAATTCAGCTATCGGATAGGCTCCACCTTCACCAGAAGAAACGCCCACCAATAAAGCTGGTTTATGGGCTAATTCACCGTTACCCCACATAAGAAAGAAGTTTTTTAACGCGGCTGGCACCATGCCATGCCACTCTGGCGCAATAATAATTATGGCATCACTGCTGGCAAGTTGTTCAGAGATAGGCGTTAAACGTTGCTGCCAAGCTTCATCGCCGGCCCAAATAGATTCATCCCAAAGCGGAAGTGGGTTATTAGCTAAATCCAATAGATACGTTTCAGAACAGTCGTCCATATTTGAGAGAGACTCAGCAATAAAACGCGCTATTTTACTGCTTTGAGCGTTAGAGCGTGGGCTGCCGGAAATGATACTAATCTTCATGGAGAGTTTACTCTTAAGTAATAGGATTCGTGGGAATGAATAGCCAACTCACCATTATCTGCGGGTAAAAAAAAGCTATACAAATTAATGATTAATCAGCCATCAATGATAACGATAGCTAGCAATAAAGTGTATCATTCGATTAATGGATAATTCTAACGACAAATCGAACAATATTACAGCCAAGTATCAGCTACTTTTGGAGCGCCTGCCCCAATTAGCAATGGCTTTACTCATCGCTGCGCTGTTATTTATTTTTACTCAAGCTGAGTTGCTTGCGTCTTGGCGTTTCGATCGGTTTCTTTTCGATCAACAGCCAATCCTTGCGCTAAGTCATGCCTTCGTTCATCTTAATGCTCAACATCTAATGCTGAACATTTCTGGCTTAGTATTTATATACCTGATATTCCCTTCCGCCTTTAAGTCACTGTTATGGATAATCGCGCTTGCCGCTTCAGCGGTTGCGTCGGCCTATGGCATTTTCTATTACAGCCCAGAAACTGAGTGGCTAGTGGGACTTTCTGGGGCATTACATGGTTTATTTGTTTATGCCGCTCTTCGCTCAAGAGCAAGTATTGCTTGGTTAGTCGCTATTATCATTAAACTGGTCATAGAACAGATGCCAGATTTAATGCCAACTAACAATCTTACTCAGATGACAGAGCAATTTATTAATAATCCCGTTATTGTCGATGCCCATCTATGGGGTGCCGCTGGTGGCTTGTTGTTTTTCTTTGTCGCCAGATCTATTGCTACGCTATTCTTGATTGTCGAACTGAATAGAGATGAAAAATAATCCATTCATAGGCATTCGTTTCTTCTAATGGTAAAGGAATTCTTATTAAACCGTTATTTAGCATTAAGCCTTTTTTTATTTTATTGCTCATTGTCAGCTATATCCCTTCGGCATTAACGCAGATCGTAGAAGAGGTTATTGTTGATGCGGCACGCATTCCTACTTCTGTTATTCAAGCGCCCTTTGCAATCGATAGAATTGAACGGGAACAGATTGTTCGCGCACAAACACAGCTAGGCTTAGATGAATCTCTGGCCAGCATTCCTGGCCTAGTATTACAAAACCGTTTTAACTTCGCACAAGATTTACGAATTTCAATTCGTGGCTTTGGAGCGCGAGCTAACTTTGGTATTCGCGGCGTTAAAATTTTAGTCGACGGCATCCCTGAAACTTTAGCAGACGGCCAAGGTGGCATCGACAGTATTGACCTTGCTTCTATTGGCAGTATAGAAGTGCTTCGTGGGCCATCATCATCACTGTACGGCAATGCCTCTGGTGGCGTTATTCGTATTGAATCAAATTTTGACAGCTCTGACACTGGCATTGAGGCGCGACTAGCAATTGGCGGCAATGGTTATAGAAAAAACCAAGTTCATATTAATGGTAAAAGTGATAACCAGCAGCTTAGCTATATTATGAGCGCTAGCCGCCTCGATATCGAAGGTTATCGTGAGCACAGTGAGCATCAAAATAGCTTATTTAACGGCCGAACACGGTATATATTTAAAGATGAGAGCACGCTTAAAATAGCCGTTAACCATACCGAACAGCCACAAGCGAATGACCCAGGCGGTGTCAACTTAGCGACATTGTTAGGTGACAGGACAGCAGCAAGAGACCGAAACATCGCTCTAAACGCTGGCGAGGCCCTAGAGCAAACCCGCATTGGTTTAATCTACCAGCGTAATCTAGGCAGTAGCGGCGAACTCAGTATTCGTAATTATCATGTTTGGCGTGATTTTGAAGGACGAATACCGATTGCTGGAAACGGCGTTATTGATATAAACCGTTATTACAATGGTGGTGGTTTAATGTATCAGCATAAAAACACCTTAGCGGGTATGGGCAGCACCAGCGTTGTAGGTGTTGACTATGATTTTCAAGATGATGATCGTGAGCGCTTTGAAAACCTTAATGGGCTAAGTGGCAACCAAGTGTTGAAGCAAACAGAAAAGGTAACAAGCCATGCTGTTTATTTACAAAACCAACTTCAAATAAATGACCGCTGGTTATTAAGTAGCGGTTTACGTTATGACAATATCAGTTTCAGTGTCGATGATTTCCGAGAAAATAATTCAGCGAGCAGAAGTTTAGATCAATTAAGCCCTATGCTAGCGAGTAGCTATGCGCTGAATGATCAAACATCTATTTACGCAAATATATCGACATCATTTGAGACCCCAACTACTACAGAGTTGGCTTTAGTGGATGAGACCGGCCTAAACTCAGAGTTAGCGCCACAAGTTGCTACAAGCTATGAAATTGGCATTAAAGGCAGCTTTATAAACGAATCAAGCCATGCTCAAAAGCACGCATACACACTATCTGTATTTAGTATTGATGTTGAGAAAGAGATAATTGGGATTGAAGATGATCTTGGACGAGACATTTTCATTAATGCAGGTGAATCTACACGGCGTGGCATTGAACTCTCTCTTAAAAGCCAATTAAGTGAAGCCTTTAGTAGCTCACTTGCTTATACCTATTCAGATTTTAGCTTCAAAAAATTCGTTGATAAAAATAATAATGATTATTCTGGAAATGAGTTACCAGGTTTACCGCAAGACACTTTACATGTCGCCATTAACTACCAGCATGAGGCGGGATTATTCGCCACGATAGAGGCGCTTTATCTGGGCCATTTCTCATTAGATAACGCTAACACGGAGACTATGGATTCATCGCTAGTAACGGACTTACGTGGTGGCTATAACTTCACTATTAATGGCTTAAGCATCGAGCCTTTTATCGGTATTAGTAACCTATTTAATGAGGTCTATTCTGCCAATGCCCGAATCAACGCCTTTGGCGGCCGATTCTATGAATCAGGCCCCGATCGCAATCTATACGCAGGCGTATCAATACGGCATAATTTCACCCACTAATTAACCGCTGCATAAGAAACGCTTAAATACACATGTCTTTGGAATTACTCCCCGCCTCTATAGCGCCCTCTGTTGGCCAAATTCATGCATGGCATTCTTTGCCCGGTGCGTCAGCTGCTGTTGCGCTACTGGCCAGCTTGGAGCAAGAAAAGCGCTTTGCCTTAGTCATCACCAAAGATGCCTACGATTCTCAGGAGTGGTATGAAGCCTTACGCTTTTTTGCTGCTGACAATTCAGAATTTAGCCTTCGCGTATTCCCAGACCGTGAAGTACTTCCTTATGATTATTTCTCACCGCATCCAGATATTATTTCTGACCGCCTAAAGACGCTTTATCATCTGCAAAATGAAAGTTATGGCGTTTGCCTTGTTACCGCGTCAACCTTATTAGCAAGGGTGTGTCCACGTAGTTATGTGAACCGCGATAGTCTAGTGATAGAAATAGATCAAAAAATCGATGCTAGGCAAATTAAGATTCAACTGGATAACGCAGGTTATCAACATAGAGACTCCGTTTATGAACACGGTGAATACGCTGTTCGTGGCTCTTTACTAGATATATTCCCCATGGGCAGTGAGCTGCCCTATCGAATAGAGTTGTTTGATGACGAAGTTAGTAGCTTGCGTACCTTTGATGCCGACACTCAGCGCTCACTGGATAAAATAACAAGGATAGAGATCTTACCTGCTGCTGAGGTTTGCTTAGACAAAGAAGCTATTAATCATTTTCGTGATCAATGGCATAACGAGTTCAAGCATAACCCGTTAGTGTGTCCTATTTACGAAGATGTATTGGCTGGCATCCCTTATGCCGGTATTGAAAGCTATTTACCCATGTTTTATGCCAGCACTGATACGCTGTTAGATTATCTACCTGAGAACAGCTTATTATTCAGCTATCCTGAATTTGAAAAAACAGCCACTGATTTTTTAAATAACGTTAATGATCGCTTCGAACAGCAGGCGATTGATCCAACACGTCCATTATTATCGCCTGACAGTCTTTATTTAAAAGTGGATGAGTGTTTTTCAAAAATGTCAGCTTTTGCGCGCATCACAACTACCGCAAAAGTATTAGATAAAAAGCCAAATACGTCCCGTGGCCTTTTTAGCTGCGGTGCCGCAACTAACCCGCAATTACTTATAGATGATCATGCCGAAAATGCATTAACTCGCTTACAAGCATTTTTAACAAGCTCTCCTAAACACAGTGTCGACACACGACACGTTTTATTCTGCGTTGAGTCATTAGGTCGTAGAGAAATATTTTCTGACAAGCTCAAAGCCATTGGTATTAACGCGCTGAGCTGTGATACATGGCAGGATTTTAAAACCGCTGTCGAGAACAATAATGACACACCGCAAACAGGTATAGCGGTAGCAGCGTTTAACCGTGGTGCTAGTTTCCCTGCCAGCGGCATTAGCGTAATAGCTGAACCTGAGCTTTTCGGTGTCACCATTAAACCTAAAGCCCGCAGCAATAAAGAACGAAATATGCTGGCTGACGCAGCCATCCATAATTTAATTGAGCTAAACATTGGCTCGCCTATAGTCCACTTAGATCATGGTGTGGGTCGTTACCTTGGCTTAGAGCATATGCCAATTGATGGTGGCGGAGGAAAAATTATAGATGCTGAGTTTCTAACGCTTGAATATGCGGGCGGCGACCGACTCTATGTGCCGGTTACCTCCTTGCATATGATTAGCCGCTATATGGGTGGCGATGAATCTACCGCGCCACTCAATAAGCTCGGAAACGAAAGCTGGGGCAATGCCAAGCGTAAAGCCATTGCTAACATTCATGATGTTGCCGCAGAGTTACTCGATATTTATGCGCGACGAAAATCGATGGAAGGCTTTCCCTTTGAAGTCAATGATGAAGACTATGATCGTTTTTGCGATAAGTTTCCATTTGAAGAAACGGTTGATCAAAAAACAACTATCGAAGCCGTTATCTATGACATGCAAAAAGAAACCGCAATGGATAGATTAGTTTGTGGCGATGTTGGCTTTGGTAAAACCGAAGTAGCCATGCGGGCAGCCTTTCTTGCCGCCAGTAACAGCAAACAAGTAATGGTGCTAGTGCCAACCACCCTGCTCGCCCAGCAACATTTTCAAAACTTCCAAGATCGTTTTGCTGATTGGCCAATAGCTATTGATACCCTCTCACGCTTTAAAACCAGTAAAGAACAGACCAAGGTTATGGCATCCTTTAAAAGTGGCGCTACCGATATTCTTATTGGTACGCATAAGCTGATTCAAAAGGATATGGAGGCAAAAGATCTCGGCCTTGTTATTGTTGATGAAGAGCATCGTTTTGGCGTAAGACAAAAAGAGCAACTAAAAAACCTGTGTGCAAACGTTGATCTTTTAACCATGACAGCAACGCCTATTCCAAGAACATTGAATATGGCGATGGCAGGACTTCGTGATTTATCCATTATCGCGACACCACCAGCAAAAAGACTTTCGGTAAAAACCTTTGTTCATGAAAAGCAAAATGGCCTTCTTAAAGAGGCGCTTTTACGTGAACTCTTACGTGGTGGACAAGTTTTTTATCTACATAACGACGTAAGCAGCATTGAACGATCGGCTCAAGAACTACGTGACCTCTTGCCCGATGCCCGTGTAGCGGTTGGTCATGGGCAAATGCCAGAGCGTGAGCTTGAGCAAGTGATGTCTGATTTTTATCATCGTCGCTTTAATATATTGGTCTGTTCAACCATTATCGAAACAGGCATTGATATCCCTAATGCCAACACTATTATTATTGAGCGCGCCGATAAATTCGGTCTGGCACAGCTGCATCAGTTACGCGGCCGTGTTGGCCGTTCACATCATCAAGCTTATGCCTATTTATTTGTTCCCGGCAGAAAACTTTTATCGCGCGATGCAGCTAAGCGTTTAGAGGCCATTGAAGAAGCACAAGATTTAGGTGCAGGCTTTATGTTAGCCACACACGATTTAGAAATTCGCGGCGCTGGGCAGCTACTAGGCGATGAGCAAAGCGGACAAATGCAATCCGTTGGCTACACCTTGTATCTTGATATGCTTGAGCGAGCAGTTACAGCGTTAAAGAATGGCGAATCAATTGATTTAGCGGCGCCGCTTAACATACTGGGTGAAATCAACCTTCACCTACCAGCATTAATTCCAGACGACTACTTGCCAGATGTCCATAACCGTCTTATTTTATATAAGCGTATTACCAGCGCTGATAGCCGTGAAAAGCTGCGCGATCTTCAAGTAGAGATGATTGATCGCTTTGGGCTATTAACCAATGAGATTAAAAATTTATTTATTATTATGGAGATAAAACTCCGCTGTATCAGCGTTGGCATAGCCAAGATTGATGCAAGTGAAAATGGTGGTTATATTGATTTCACCAGTAATACAGCGGTAAACCCAATGACCATTGTGGGCTTAGTGCAAAACGACTATGAAACATTCAAGCTCTCGGGGGCTACTCGCTTGACGTTTAGCCAGTTTCTGCCAGAATCTCAGCAAAGAATCCAATGGATATCTGAACTTGTTGATCAGCTAGGAAATACCAACGCCGATAATGCCAACACATAACGTAACAAGAACTCTTAGCCTCGCAAAGCTGCTTATATGCAGTCTTAGCTTTTTTTATGCCGGCAGTGCTTTAGGTGAATCTAAAGCTGAAAGGCTTCCTGAATTTGAAGATGTCTATCGTATTGAGTTGATTATCTTTACCAACCGTAATAATTTAGATGCGTTTAACGATAACGATGACAATACTAATAGTGAAGTCGCTGAGGATTGGAGCGCCAAATCTGAATTAAGCTATCCCGACAAACTTGTATTTTTACATCCCGCACGGCTAGAGCCTGTTACTTCAGAAAACAATGACGGCACCGTTAATATCCCTGTGCCTCAAAGAGAAGAGCTCGTTAAATCAATTCCAGAATCAGAGTTGAACTCAGAACAACCTGCAGACATACGAACCGCAGTAGAAAAAGCCTTAGCATCATTGCCACTATTAGAGTATGTAGATTCAGAAACGCATTTATTAAAAGATATGGCCACGTCTATTGGGCGCCGATCTAATCACAAAGTATTATTCCATCAAGCCTGGCATCAAGAATTAGGGGCTGCAGAAATAGCGCCTTCCATTCCTATTTCTGGCGGCGAGATTTTTGATAATCATCGTGAATTAGAAGGCAGCATTAAACTTAATAAAGATCGTTATCTGCATATCACCAGTGACTTATGGTTAACGCAATATGTTTTACGTAATGATGCCCAATGGGATAAATTTACTGCAGAGCCGACTGAGAATAGTTTACTAGCGGCTAAGATAATTGATGTAAACCCAGTGCCTGATTTTCCTCTAGATGTTGTTCGTATTGCTGAAGATACAGCGATTCGTGAAGCGGCATTGGCAAAGTTGTTAGAGGATGAAGCGCTTTACGAATTTACGCTTGAGCAAGATAGCTCATCGGTAAATGCTCCACTTAGACCATTACCATTTGATGACGATGTTATTGATGAGCCTTTAGAATCTGAAGCGCTTGATGCTGATATTGAGGCGTTGGTCAGTGAGGCCACGGAGTTAAGTTTTGATCTTTTTGAGGCGAGTAAGACTTATGTGCTTAAAGAGCATAGGAAGATGAAGCGCGCTGAGGTGCATTTTTTGGATCACCCGATGATGGGGCTGATTATTCAGATTACTAAATATGAAGTGCCAGTAAATGCTGAGGGTTCCTAGCTAGGACTTTAAACGCTATTTATAGTTTATGCTGTATTCTGGGTTTTTACTTTTTTTGTTAGAGTTTTAAGGTCAAGGTCGTCGGGGGTGGCCCGACAGCCAGAATCTAGATCTTTAAGCTCTATCTGATAGTGTTCTTATATTCTGGTTTTTTTGTTTATTGTTTGAATTTTCAATCAAGGTCGTCGGGGGTGGCCCGACATGCCAGTCACTTTTCTTTGCTTGTGCAAAGAAAAGTAACCAAAAGAAAGCACACAATCTGACGAAGATTGATCCCGATATA
>CAXAHI010000108.1:0-8508 GCA_963968645.1 uncultured Gammaproteobacteria bacterium
CTCTTTAGACGCGAATCAAAATGCTTCTAGCTGTCGGGTATCCCGACGACCTTGAATTTAAAACTCTAAAAAACACCAAATAAAATCAACCGCCAAACCGCCCATAAAAAAACCGATGATTTTCACCATCGGTTTTAAGTAACTATCTTATCAGTGACTAAAAGGTTTACCAGCAACTAAAAAGCCATTATTTTAAAGACTAAACTGATACCCAATCGTCAGCATATCTTGCATCTCCATCTGAATACCATTCGCATCCTGATCGATAGTCGTTTCATATTCAAGCGCCAATCGATGACCTTTTTGTGCGCCCTCAGAACCAATAAGTGTAATACCAACACCGAAATCAATACGCTCTCCACCAAAATTATCCGGATTCGATGTCTGCACCGGTAAATTAATTAACGCATCTTTACCGCTAATTTCATCAGCATGAGTATAAGTGAGCCTTAATGAACCCGTTAGCCAGTGAGTAAAGCGGTAGCCGCCCCATGAAGTTACTTGAGTTTGATCACCTAACGAATAACCTTCGTCATTATCATCCAAACGAATAGTCATTTTAACTTGGCTGCCCCAGTCCCATGAGTCGCGTGTGCCGACATAAGTGATGCCTGGCTGGATATCATAAGTGCCTGAGCCTAACTGCATTGGGTAAGGGAGTCTTGGGCTAGGGGTTGTATTCATAGGTGTTAGGATTTGATCGGTGTAATCGGTTTTTCCTGTTGGGATACTGAGGCCTAAATTCAAATGGATATTCGTATTGTCCCCACTTCGTAGGCTATAAAGAGCGCCTAATTTCGTATCGCCTATACCTGATGTCTCGGTGGTAAATACGCCAAGACGATTAATACCACTCATGTCCTGAAAAGTGAGATGGTCCATTTCTTTTTCAATATAGTTAACCATTAACATTAGCGTGAGTTTATCGCTAGGGGCGTACATAGCGCCCAACATATGCATATCGGTAGTCATATCAATAGGGACTACGCGTAACGGTAAGCCCGAAGAAACTATAGTCTCTGGAGATACGCTGTTATCACCTTGTAAGTTACCTTCCATCGACATGCTCATATATCGGTAAGAGAACATCCACTCACCGCTCTCATGCATATGGTCACCCATAACACCAATAGGCGCATGTGCCTTAATATGGTTATGGCTTGTATTGGCAAATACAGATTGGCTGAGCAGTGCGTTAAAAAAGAACAAGGCTGAAAGTTTCAGTAACATTTTAGCGGGCATAATAAAAAGTGGTCCGTATCAATAAATAGGCAGTTTATTTAAAGATTGTATTTTAAACTTTGGTCAGATAATTTCTATGTGGCATATTGTCGCAGTCATGTTTAGCACTATAAATCATGAGATTAAGTGGCGGTATGAGTGATGATTTGATTTACTCGATGAGTGGCTCATAATGAGTCCATATATTCATTTAGCACCAAGATAGATTAAGCGATTGATTAATAGAGAATGTTAGCGAGAGTATTGATGAAAATTATTGCGGCGAATCCATTTTTTTATGCCAGCTAAAGCACCTTTAACATCCCGAATAGCTAAACCAATAGCCGATGACGATCAGCTGTTGATTGAGCGCTATATCGATGCTGTGTGGGTTGAGCGTGGCCTTAGTAAGCATTCGCTAGAGGCTTATTCGCGAGATTTACGTGCAGTTGCTCAATACCTTTATGCCAATGGCAAGCGATTGTTGACGGCTGATTATGCCGATTTAGTCGCTAATTTAGCGCGCTTAGCCTTGGCCAAGCAGAGCCCTCGATCTCAGGCGCGCCTAGTCTCTAGCTTGCGTGGCTTTTACCGTTTTTGTTTGCGTGAGTCCTTAGTCTCGGTTGATCCCGCTTTGCGTCTCGAACCGCCAAAGTTAGGCCGTCCATTACCGACAACGCTAACAGAAGCGCAGGTAGACAAACTCTTGGCAGCACCCGATTTGTCACTAGCGGTTGAGCAGCGCGATAAAGCAATGCTCGAGCTCTTATATGCGAGCGGGCTGCGTGTGTCAGAATTGATTAACCTTGAAATGCCGGCTATTAATTTACGCCAAGGGGTGGTTCGAGTCTTAGGTAAGGGTGGTAAGGAGCGGTTGGTGCCATTGGGTGATCAGGCTGCGCACTATCTGCAGGAATATTATAAAGATGCCCGAGTGGCTTTGTTAAAAGCGGCCAAGGTAGACCAAGCCTGTGCCACGGTGTTTCCGAGTCGAAGAGGTGATGTGATGACGCGGCAAGCGTTTTGGTATCGGATCAAGCTTTATGCTCGGCGCATTGATTTACAAGTCCCTTTGTCGCCCCATGGCTTGCGTCATGCTTTTGCGACGCATTTGTTGAATCATGGAGCTGATTTACGCGTAGTACAGATGCTCTTGGGTCACAGTGATCTCTCAACAACGCAGATCTATACGCATGTGGCGAAGCACCGTTTACAAGAGCTTCATGCGGCTCATCACCCTAGAGCATGATGCCTCTTCGCGTTAATAAACTGTTACAATAATAGTGTTGAATCTATGTCTTATTGGCTTTGTTGATAGCGACTGGGAACGAGCATGTCTATTCGTAATCTATTAAGTGGTTAGACAGTGCGAACTGCCATATTTTAGCTATAATTTGTTGGTTCCTAACGATTTTATTATGTCTTTTGGTGCTGGCATATAGTTATATTGTTTAGCATTAAATTTATGAGGGTATTATGCGTAAGTTATTGATTGTATTATGTTTGATAGTTTCACAGCTATCGCTATCTGGTGCGGCAGTCGCTAAATCTGCTGATGAACAGCTATTAGAAAAATTGAAAAAAGCACGTCCCGACTTTCAGTTTGGAGAAGTGTCTAGAACGCCAGTTAAGGGTATTTATAAATCGAATATTGTTAACGGCCCTACAATCTACATAACCGCCGATGGCAATTACTTTTTTGCCGGTGATTTTTTTGAGGTGGGTAGTAAAGGTTTAGTGAATCTGGGTGAGCAAGAGATGGAGCAAGAGCGTGCGGTAGCTTTATCGAAAATGAGTTTAAATGACATGGTGGTATTTTCACCGGAAAAAACCAAAGCTTATGTCTACGTTTTTACTGATGTCGATTGCTACTACTGTCAAAAGCTGCATCAAGAAATGCCAGCGCTTCATGAATTAGGTGTTGAGGTTCGTTACCTTGCTTACCCACGTGCAGGTATCGGTTCTCCAAGTTATCGTAAAATTGCTTCAGCATGGTGTGCTGATAGTCCCACTGAATCACTCACAGCGCTCAAAAATGGTGAAAATATCCCCGATGATGTCTGCGAGCCTAATCCTGTTGCCGAGCACTTTCGTGTAGGTGGTCAGTTGGGTGTAGCAGGTACTCCAGCGTTAGTAACAGCCGATGGTAAATTGTTGCCAGGTTACATGCCAGCCGATAAACTGGCTGAAGCCTTAGGCTTGTAATGTAAGGCTTAAATGAGCTTATTAAAAAGCGCAGCCATTTAGCTGCGCTTTTGCGTTAACAAACTTATGATTTTTTCAATTGATAAATAAAGTGAAGATGTTTTGAAAACTATTAATGTAGGTATATGCGGTTTAGGCACGGTGGGTTCTGGTGTTGTTAATGTTATGCAGCGCAATGAAGCGGCTATTGCTGCACGTGCCGGTCGTAAAGTATCCATTACTCATATAGGCGCAAGGCGTGACAACCCTGCTTGTGATGTTGGGTCAGCAAAAGTCAGTCGTGATATTTTTGCGGTTGTGAATGATCCTAATGTCGATATTGTTATTGAGTTAATTGGCGGCTATGAACCTGCGTTAGAACTTGTTATGCAGGCAATTGCTAACGGTAAGCATGTTGTAACTGCCAATAAAGCGTTAATTGCCATGCACGGTAATGAGATTTTCGCAGCGGCAGAAAAGCAAGGCGTAAGTGTTTTATTTGAAGCGGCGGTTGCTGGTGGCATACCTATTATTAAAGCCATGCGTGAAGGTTTAGCTGCCAACTCAATCGAATGGTTAGCCGGTATTATTAATGGCACGGGTAATTACATTCTTACTGAAATGCGTGATAAAGGCCGTCAGTTTAATGATGTGTTGGTGGATGCTCAGCAATTAGGTTATGCCGAAGCTGATCCGACTTTTGATGTTGAAGGTATTGATGCTGCGCACAAGTTAGTGATTCTGGCTTCGTTGGCGTTTGCCATGCCGCTGAATTTTGATGCTTGTTTTACCGAAGGTATTTCAGCTATTGCGCCGCAAGATGTCGTTTTTGCTGGTGAGCTGGGTTATCGCATTAAGCATCTTGGTATTGCGCGAAAAACTGAGCAGGGTGTTGAGATGCGTGTGCATCCCACATTAATTCCTCAGCGTCGTTTAATCGCTAATGTTGATGGTGTTATGAATGCCGTCTTAGTGAAAGGCGATGCCGTTGGGCCAACGTTATATTATGGTCCAGGAGCGGGAGCTGAGCCGACAGCTTCATCTGTGATTGCTGATGTTGTCGATGTTGTACGAACCATTGATGCAGAACCCGCTAATCGTGTGCCTGCATTGGGTGTCGCTCAGGAGTCACTCTCGGCACTGCCAATGTTATCGATTAGTGATATCAATACGGCTTATTATTTGCGTATTAATGTGAGTGATCAGCCGGGTGTGCTGTCGCATATTACACAAGCTTTGAGTGATTCGGGTATCAGTATTGAGGCCGTGTTACAAAAAGAAGCTGTGCAGCAAGAAGTTGGCGCAGAAGCGTCTTCTCGACAGGTTCCTATTGTGCTTATTACGGATCGTACATTAGAGTCGAAGTTTATGGCGGCAGTTGAGCGTATTGAAGCCTTAGATGCCGTGCAAGAAAGTATTCATTTTATTCGTGTTGAAAGCTTGGGCTAGCAGTTTTTTTTAGCAGCTTGGCTTAAAAGCACAGTTAATTTTTTTATTTTAATCAACAATGGTTAGAGAGCGACAGTGAAATATATAAGTACGCGAGGCAATGCGCCAGAATTAAATTTTGAGCAAGTATTGCTAACAGGTTTAGCCACTGATGGTGGTTTATATGTGCCTGCAAGTTTGCCTGAGTTTTCTGCCGATCAAATTAGTGGTTGGGCAGGCTTGGCTTATCACGAATTGGCGTTTGAAATTGTCTCACCCTTCGTCGGCGACTGTGTTCCAGATGACGATCTTCGTGCCATTTTGGCAGAGACCTACAAAGATTTTTCTCACCCAGCCATTGCGCCTTTAATACAGTTAGATCGTAACGAATGGATTCTTGAATTATTTCAAGGGCCAACCTTAGCGTTTAAAGATTTTGCTTTGCAGCTGCTTGGTCGCTTACTTGATTATTTTTTGAAAAAACGCAACCAGCGTGTAGTTATTATGGGGGCGACCTCGGGTGATACAGGATCAGCCGCCATTGAAGGTTGTCGTCGTTGCGATAACATTGATATTTTTATTTTGCATCCGCATAACCGGGTGTCTGAAGTGCAGCGTCGCCAAATGACGACAGTGTTAGAAGATAACGTTTACAACATTGCGATAGAGGGCAACTTTGATGATTGCCAAGATATCGTTAAGGCCAGTTTTCGTGATCAATCTTTTTTACCTGATGGAATGCAATTAGTCGCAGTTAATTCAATTAACTGGGCGCGCATTATGGCGCAAATTGTTTACTATTTTTATGCAGGTTTATCATTGGGCTCTCCGGCTAAGACAATGGCTTTTTCTGTGCCTACGGGTAACTTTGGTGATATTTTTGCTGGTTATTTAGCAAAGAAAATGGGCTTGCCCATTAGCCAGTTAGTCATTGCAACCAATAAAAATAATGTACTGCACCGCGTGATGACCGATTCAGTTTACTCGCGGACAGCACTTCATCAAACCTTGTCGCCAAGCATGGATATTAGTGTATCCAGTAATTTTGAGCGTTTGTTATTTGATTTGTATAACCGTGATGGCGATTGTATTCGTAATATGATGGACGCATTTAATAGCGGATCTATCGAGCTTAATGATGATGCCATGGCCTCAGCGCGCGAATTATTTTCAAGCGCATCGATTGATGATGCAGCAACCTGTGACATTATTTCAAAGACCTTTAATGATATTGGCTATATGCTCGACCCACATTCAGCAACCGGTGTCGGCGCAGGAAGATTGTGTAATAGAAATCCAGAGCAGCCAATGGTTATTTTAGCCACTGCGCATCCAGCCAAGTTTCCTGATGCTATTGAGCAATCCAATATTGGCGTGCAAGCAACTATTCCACCTCACTTAGGTGACTTATTCGAGCGCGAAGAAAGGTTTACAGTATTAGCCTGTGATAAAGCCGTGGTAAATACCTTTATGTTTGATCAGTTGTAACCGCTATGGCTGATTCAATTCAGCGTCACGCCGTACCTAATCTTGCTGACGCCAGTTTTCCGATAGATCTTTCTCCTATGTTAGGCCGCGTGTTTATGGCGCGTGGCGCACGTTGCAGTGATGATATCGATTTATCAATGTCGTCACTTTTATCACCTTCTCTCCTAATGGGTATTGATGCTGCTGTTGATTTAATTATTGCAGCAATGGAAAGTGACTCTAGAATATTGATTGTGGGTGACTTTGATGCAGACGGTGCAACCAGCTGCGCCTTAGCTATTCGGGCTTTTGAAGCCATGGGCCACAGTGATGTTCGATTTATTGTGCCTAATCGTTTTGAGTATGGTTATGGTCTAACGCCAGAGATTGTTGACTTAGCTAAACCGCAAAATCCTTCGCTTATTATTACCGTTGATAATGGTATCTCAAGTATTGATGGTGTTGCTGCGGCCCGAGCGTTAGGTATTGATGTTTTGGTCACGGACCATCATTTACCGGGTCATCAATTGCCCAATGCCAATGTTATTGTTAATCCGAATCAGCATGGCTGTGAGTTTCCGAGTAAAGCGCTGGCTGGCGTAGGTGTTATCTTTTATGTTATGTCAGCGGTAAGGGCTGGGCTTCGAAAAAAACAATGGTTTAATGATCAACGTAAAGAACCCAACATGGCAGACTTTCTCGATTTAGTCGCTTTGGGAACTGTTGCTGATGTAGTGCCGTTAGATAAAAATAATCGCATTTTAGTTGAGCAAGGTCTGCGTAGAATTCGAGTGGGTAAATGCAGTGCCGGTATTCGTGCATTAATTGAAGTGTCGGGTCGCAGTGCGGCTAAGTTAATTGCTTCTGATATGGGTTTTGCTTTAGGTCCGCGCTTAAATGCGGCGGGCCGGTTAGATGATATTTCTATTGGTATTGCTTGTTTATTAACAAACGATGTCGCTATGGCAAAGGATATAGCCACCGAACTTGATTCAATGAATCAGGATAGACGGCAAATAGAGCAGGGCATGCAAGTACAGGCTGAAACAGCGCTTGCACGTTTAGAGCAAGATAAAAGCACCGAATTACCTATTGGTATGTGTCTGTTTAATGATGAATGGCATCAAGGTGTTGTGGGTATTTTAGCTTCGCGCATAAAAGATCTACATCAGCGTCCTGTTATTTGTTTTGCGTTAGCGAATGACAGCGAAGACTGCAGTGAATTAAAAGGCTCGGCTAGATCAATAAAAGGGTTTCATATTCGCGATGCCTTAGATGCAGTCGCTGCACATAACCCGGGTTTAATCGATAAATTTGGTGGTCATGCAATGGCCGCCGGTTTAAGCCTTAAAAAAGATAAGTTTGCTGATTTTTCCAAAGCGTTTGATAAAGAAGCCAGTCGGTTGCTAACGGAAGATGACCTTCAGTCATGCGTAATGAGTGATGGTGCATTAGCGCCCGATGAAATCAGTATCGATAACGCCACACTTATTCATTATGCGACGCCTTGGGGGCAGCTTTTTCCTGAGCCGATTTTTGATAATGAGTTTTTAGTTGTACAGCAACGCATTGTCGGCAGTAAGCATTTAAAACTAGTTTTAGGTATGGACGACGGTTCCGGTCAAATTGTCGATGCGATTGCTTTTAATATTGATATTAAAGCATGGCCAGACGAATCGGTTAAAAAGGTGAGGGCGGCTTATCGTTTAGACGTGAATCGCTTTCGGGGTCAAGAGACAGTGCAATTAATTATTGAGCACTTAGAAAAAGTGAGTTAGCTTTTTTAAAAAACCTATCAACTCCTTCAGTCAATCCCTTTTACTCACTCATTATTAAGTTAAGCGGAAAATAGATTAATCATGAAAACAATCACAGCCGGTTTATATGAGCATTACAAAGGCCCGCAATATCAAGTAATGGAAGTTGCTCAGCATAGTGAGACATTAGAATATCTGGTGGTTTACAGAGCGCTTTATGGTGAGTTTGGCTTGTGGGTTCGGCCATTAGCCATGTTCGCAGAAACTATTGAATTTCAAGGCAAACAAGTTGAGCGATTTAAACGCGTATCTGATTGAGTTTTAGATGGTTAGGTATTGCTGAAGGTGTTGTTCAGATTGAAGGCTAAGACGAAATTGGTAGCGGGGGCTGGATTCGAACCAACGACCTTCGGGTTATGAGCCCGACGAGCTACCAGACTGCTCCACCCCG
>CAXAHI010000109.1:0-8334 GCA_963968645.1 uncultured Gammaproteobacteria bacterium
AATTCGCTCTTAAATTCTCAGGTCCATTCCAACTACTGCTAATAAAAAAGGAGCAGGCACAGCAACATAGTCCATATATAGAACAACATATTGAATTACGGTTCCCTTAGGAGATTGCTAGCATTAGCAAAGCTCGGCGGCCCCCTCGCTCGCCAAATACCCTCCTATGACTTCCTGAATGGCTTATCGTATGAATACCAATGCATCAACATCTGTAGACACCAACACTCACGCAAAGAAAACCAGCACAAACCCCGCTGACGGGAATGGCTCGCTTAACAGTAATACGGAAGCCAGCCAAGAAGTTGCCGGCCTTATTGCCCGCTCACGTGCAGCACAAGCGCAAATTGAAGGTTATAGCCAAGCACAGGTTGATGAGTTGATTAGAGCTATGGTGTGGTCTTGCGCGCAACCGGGAGTCGCCGAAGAGATTGCACAATACACCGTTGATGAAACCCAGCTAGGTGATTACAACGGTAAATTTTTAAAAATATCCGTCAAGACCCGCGCGGCCTTAATGGATATTATCGATGACAAATCGATTGGCATCATTGAAGAAGACAAAGAACGTAATATTATTAAAATCGCTAAACCCATGGGGGTTATTGGCGCACTCTCGCCCTCAACCAACCCAGAAGCCACGCCTGTTATTAAGGCCATCAATGCCATTAAAGGCCGCAACTCTATTATTATTGCCCCGCATCCTAGAGCCAAACTAACTAACCGAATGATTGTCAATAATATGCGTAGAGCGCTCGAAAAACTCGGTGCGCCCGCTGATTTGGTAATAGCGATAGACACACCCACTTTAGATAAAACGCATGAGCTCATGCGACAGTGTGATTTTATTCTGGCGACAGGCGGCCCAGCGATGGTGCATGCCGCTTATTCAAGCGGTACCCCCGCGCTAGGTGTTGGCGCAGGCAACGCGGTAATAACCGTTGATGAAACCGCCGATATTGCTTTTGCTGCCGAAAAAATTCGGCTATCAAAAACCTTAGATCTAGCGGCCTCTTGCTCATCAGACAACTCGGTTATTGCCATTGACGCTATTTACGATGAGCTTCTTGCAGAGTTAATTGCTCAAGGCGGTTATCTTGCCTCTGGCGATGATTACGCAAAAATTGCCAATGTACTTTGGGAAGATGGCCATCTCAACGCAAAAGCCGTAGTGCTTAAGCCACAAGTGTTATGCGAAATGGCAGGTGTTGAAATTCCCGATGATCGCCTCTTTATTATTATGCCCGAAACCGGCACTGGCCCAGAGCATCCCTACTCAGGCGAAAAGCTCTCTGTGATTATGGCGTTTTATCGGGTTAACAATATTACTGAAGCCATCGCGCTAACCAATCAAATACAAAGTTATCAAGGCATGGGGCACTCATGCGGCATTTACTCCAATAGCGACGCTAACATTTTAGCGCTTGCCGAGCAGACCAAAACCTCTCGCGTTATGGTCAACCAGCCTCAAGCACCGTCTAACAGCGGCAATTTGTGGAACGGCATGCGCCAAACGTTTTCATTGGGTTGCGGCACCTGGGGCAATAACTCAACCAATGAGAACATTTATTGGCGTCACCTTGTCAATATCACATGGGTTTCCAAACCACTTATTAAAGCCAAAACGCTACCCATTGATGCAGTGTTATTTGGTGACGTTATTGAAAAACTGAAATAGCCTGCGCCGCCTAGCGCTCATCGATATTTTAATGGCAACGCGAACGACAAAGAATATGCACCACAAAGAGATTTAAAGACTTATGGATTTTAATTTAACCAGCGAGCAGCTTGCTTTTCAATCGGCAGCGCGTGATTTCTCTCAAGGCGAACTTGCACCCAATGCAGCAAAATGGGATGCCGAAAAAATGTTCCCCGTTAGCCATATAAAGGCTGCTGGTGAATTAGGTTTTTGCGGCATGTACGCCCCAGAAGCTTGGGGCGGCTTAGGCCTAAGTCGACTCGATGCCACACTTATTTTAGAAGAGCTCGCCCGTGGCTGCACCTCTACCGCCGCGTTTATCTCTATTCAGAACATGGCTACTTGGATGCTCTGCAAATGGGGCACAGAGGCACTTTGTGAAGATTGGGCTAACGACCTGACTAGCGGGCAGAAACTCGCGTCTTACTGCCTTACAGAGCCTAACGCAGGTAGCGATGCTGCATCACTGCGCACTCGCGCCAAATTAGATGGCGACCACTACATTGTTAATGGCTCCAAAATGTTTATAAGCGGTGCCGGCAGCACCGACATGTTAGTGACCATGGTAAGAACCGGCACCTTTGAAGAAGGCGCTAAGGGCATTAGCGCCCTAGCAATACCCGCTAACCTCGAGGGTATTACATACGGTAAAAACGAAGAGAAAATGGGCTGGAATAGCCAACCGACTCGCGCTATTACTTTTGAAAATGTTCGTGTTCCTGCTCACCATCTTCTTGGTAATGAAGGTGAAGGTTTTAAACTAGCTATGGCCGGCCTAGATGGCGGCCGTATTAATATAGCTGCTTGCTCACTGGGCGCAGCGCAGGCAACACTGAATTTGTCGCAGCAATATATGAATGACCGACAACAATTTAACCGCCCGCTAAGTAGCTTTCAAGCATTGCAATTTAAGCTGGCCGATATGGCAACCGAACTTGTAGCTGCAAGGCAAATGGTGCGTTTAGCCGCCTGTAAAATTGATGAAAACCATCCCGAAAAAACCACTTACTGCGCTATGGCAAAACGCTTTACCACCGATGTCGGCTTTAATGTTTGCAATGAAGCCCTGCAGTTACACGGTGGCTATGGTTATTTAAAAGAATTTCCTATTGAGCGCTACCAGCGTGATGCCAGAGTCCATCAAATATTAGAAGGCACCAATGAAATTATGCGCGTGCTTATTGCTCGCCGATTATTAGCCGATGAAGGAACGGAGAAAATACAATGAGTGAAGCTTCTCACCCCGCCTTAAATTTAGAGCTGCAAGGTCATACCGCCCTACTCACTTTAAATAATCCACCAGCGCACACATGGACACCTGAAAGCTTAGATGCCTTAGCTAATATTATTAGCAAGCTCAATGCAGACAAAAACAATTACGCCTTAATTATTACTGGCAGCGGTCAAAAATTCTTCTCTGCGGGTGCCGACCTTAACCAGTTTAATCATAATGATAACGCTAAGTGTGAACGCTTTAGCCATGCCTTTGCCAATGCCTTTACGACCTTAGCAAACTACCAAGGCGTTTCTATTGCCGCCATTAACGGTTTTGCTATGGGCGGCGGTTTAGAGGCCGCGCTTGCATGTGATATTCGTATTGCCGAGCCGCATGCACAAATGGCGCTACCTGAGTGCAGTGTTGGCTTATTGCCCTGCGGTTTAGGCACACAGCATTTAGGATTATTGGTGGGTGAGCAATGGGCTAAACGAATGATACTTTTAGGAGAGCGATTAACCGCCGAGCAAGCACTATCGATTGGTTTAATCAGTGAAATAGTTGCCGCTGGCACCGTCGTTGAAACTGCGCAAACACTCGCAGCCAAAACAGCAAAACAAAGCCCATTAGCCGTGCGTTATTGTAAAGAACTAATTATGTCATCACGTGACAAACCGCTTAACCAAGCCATTAGCGAAGAGTGCGAAAAGTTTGCATTGTTATGGGGTACCGATGATCAAAAAGAAGGTGTTGCCGCCTTTGTAGAAAAAAGAAAGCCTGAATGGAAAAATCAATAATGCTAACAGAGAATAGCGCAGCAGAAATAATTGAAGACCCCGTTCTTTTTAATGAAATTGCAACGGACAACGGTCGTCTTATTGGGCATATCACACTTAACACACCCACTAAACTCAATGCTTTAACCTTAGATATGATTGACCTCATGTTATTGCAGCTCACGCAGTGGCAATATGATGACAATCTTGTTTTAGTAATAATTTCAGGCAGCGGCGACAAAGCCTTTTGCGCAGGCGGTGATGTACAAGCCCTCTACCAAACCGCAATACAGAACGCGGCCCTGAACGAAATCCATAGTGAAAAAAATAGTGGAGATGAGAAAGGAAATAAGAGCGAAAACCAAAACGACAAAAACAATGATGAAACGGCAGCGCATTTTTTTGAACGAGAATATCGCTTAGATTATTTACTACACGCATATAACAAACCCATTATTGCTTGGGGCCATGGTTTTATTATGGGTGGCGGCCTCGGTATATTTGCCGGCTGCAAGCATAGAGTTGTTACCGAAAAAACTCGCCTAGCCATGCCAGAAGTGAGTATTGGTTTATATCCCGATGTGGGCGGTAGTTATTTCTTAAATAAAATGCCCGGCGAAACCGGCTTATTTTTAGCCTTAACAAGCGCATCCTTAAATGCCATCGATAGCTGCTATGTAGGCTTAGCAGACTACACCATTGAACATGCACAGTTTAATGAAAGTATCAGTCGGCTTATAGCCATTGAATGGCAAACAAGCGCAGAAGCAAATAATATTTTAATTCAATTAGCCTTAGACAGCTTTGCGAAAGAATCGCTGTCTGCATTGCCACTAGGCCATATAGAACAAAACCTAGAAACCATTAATCAGCTCTGCCATGGCGAATCATTGAGTAGCATTGTTAAAGCCATTAGCAACTTTGAAACCGACAATAGCTGGCTATTAAAAGCAAAAGCTAATTTAGCCTATGCCTCACCCTTTAGTTTAGCCATTACCGCAAAGCAATTAAAAGCAGCCAAACAAAAACCATTAAAAGTAGTTTTTAATGAAGAACTCATATTATCGCGAAACCTGGCTAGGCACAGCGAATTTATTGAAGGCGTTAGAGCCTTACTGATTGATAAAGACAAACAACCGCAATGGCAATTCACCTGTGTTGAAGATATACCGATTGAATTTATCGATCAGTTTTTCATATCGCCATGGCAAAAAAATCCACTCGCAAATTTATAGGTTAGCGCAATGACAGCAATCGCATTTATTGGCTTAGGTAATATGGGTAGCCCAATGGCTATCAACTTAGTCAAAGCACAGCATCAAGTCACCGTATTTGACTTAATGCCCGACGCATTAGAAACCTTACGCCTAGCCGGAGCCAGTGTTGCGGCCTCTGCAGCCGAAGCCGTAAAAGGCGCTGAAGTCGTTATTACCATGCTGCCTGCAGGCAAGCATGTTATTGGCGTTTACTTAGGCAGTAACCAACAAGCGGGCATTCTTGATTTACTCGACAAAAACACCTTATTAATTGATTCAAGCACCATAGATGTTGCCTCTGTTAATGCAGTAGCCACTGCCGCAAAAGAAAAAGGCTTGAGCATGATAGATGCGCCAGTATCTGGCGGAGTTGCAGCGGCCACAGCAGGCACGCTAACGTTTATGTGTGGTGGCAGCAGTGAAGCTTTTGAGCGCGCACAACCTATTTTATCGGCCATGGGTAAGCAATTATTTTTAGCGGGCAACCATGGCGCTGGGCAAATAGCCAAAATGTGCAATAACATGTTGTTAGCTATTCAAATGGCAGGCACAGCCGAAGCATTACAAATGGGCGTTAATAACGGACTCGACCCATCGGTTTTATCTGAAATCATGTTAAAGAGCTCAGGCCGCAATTGGTCACTAGAAGTGTATAACCCCTACCCTGGCGTCATGAAAACCGCACCGGCTTCTAATGATTTTAAGCCCGGCTTTATGGTCGATTTAATGGCAAAGGATTTAGGCTTGGCAATGGACAACGCTGCGAACAGCAAAAGCAGCACACCTTTAGGCTTACTGGCACAGAGTTTGTATTTACAAAAACAAGCCATGGGTGATGGTAAAAAGGATTTCTCGAGCGTTATTGAATTAATGAAACCTTAATTCGACAGAGAACTTTACGGCAAGCAATATAAGAAAATATAAGAAAGAATAAAAAAAGGCGGACTAAAAAATTAGTCCGCCTTTTTTAAACATATTATTCAGTGCTAGTTTATTTGGTGTCAGTTTATTTGGTGTCAGTTTATTTAGTGCTAGGCCATATAGTACTAGTCCATATAGGGCTCATATAATTAAACGGCATCAGCGCTTTCAGATGTATCTGCAGAGTCATTATCAACAGACTGCTTAGCTTGCTTTTCACTAGCCTCAGTAGGATCACTAGTCTCAGAATCTGCAATTAATTGAGTCTTTTCTTTTCGTTCGGCAACAGCCAACTTTACATACCCAACAATATCAGAGACGGATGTAAACTGCTCAACGTCATCATCTGATATTTCAATATCGTAGGCCTCTTCTAAATCCATTGCGATGGATAACTTCTCTAAAGAATCAACGCTAATATCACTCAGCAGCATATCTGAAGCAACGCTTGTAATTTTTACTTGCGGGCTTTCAAGTATTAAACGCGAAACTACTTGCTCGTAATCATTATCGATATGTGTATTCATAGTGCTACGCCCATTAAATAGTTATTTATCATAGTGTTGTTAAATCGCTCCCTTTTTCATTACCCGTTTCATTACCCGCTTCATTACTCGCTGGCCATAGAGAATACACCCAACATCGCTAATAGGTAGAGGCCTCAGCTTGACGATCAGAGGGGGTAAAGTCCATGGCATACGGGGCCATACGGCTTAGCATTTTAAGACAGTAGTAACTGCTAAAAGTTAATGTTTTTAGTTATGGTTGAAATAATAAAGCGATTTTTTAAGCAGACTAGTTATAACCTTTTATAAAGTTATTATTCTCATCAGAGTCGCCTTCATGCTTAAAAAACCATCGGGGAGATGAGCAAGCCTTTAAACCCTCATGCTGCTGTAAGGATGACTTTCCGCTTACAGCGTCTGGATTTAAAGAGTATGAGCTTAAAGAGTATCGACTTGCATAGTCTTTAGCAGTGCTTTTTAGCCAACTAAACGAAGGGCCTTTTACGCTGCCAGCTCCATTATTTGGTTTTTTGTTTAACAATTCCTTGTTCACTCTTGATGCAGGGGCAGCGCTAGAAACAGAGCTAGAAACCTTTTCTTTTTCTGATAAATTCATAATGGATGACCGAGCTTACGCCAAGTTGAATTGTCATTTTTAATAGGTGTATTTCATTGAGACACACTTATAGACAACAATCCCAGCCAAAAAATTTGTTAGTTATTTACGAGAAAACGTTAATGTGAGTCATAACAACGTATCGGCTTGCGATAAAAGAGCTGACAGAATGGTTATAAAAACGAGCTTATCAACGCTTATTTATTAATAAGCGAAACAAGTAACACAGGCTAAATAAGCGCCTTTAACGAAACAAATCCTTAAGTGCTGCTGTATCGGTAGAATGCTGTAATGCCAACATTAACAAGATTCTGGCTTTCTGCGGTGATAAATCATTCGCAAAAATAGCGCCCGCTTCTGTTAAATCTTGCCCGCCTCCTTCAAAGCCATATATGGGTTGTACACGGCCATTAGGTACGCGGGTTGAAACAACCACACTTACCTCTGTGGCAATAGCGGCTTTAACCGCCTTAAACATCGCTGGGTTAACATTGCCCGCTCCCACCGCGGCAATCACAATGCCTTTTGCACCAGCCTTAACGGCGGCCGTTAACAGCGCCCCATCGGCGCCAGCATACATGGCAATAATATCAACGCGCTGTAACGCGGCGTCTAATGCTATTAATTGTTTTTGAATAGGCTGTCTGTAAAAACTCACAGTATCGTTATCGACACGCCCTAAAAATCCTACATCACCAGACTGAAAGCTTTCAACATCGGTGGTATGGGTTTTACGCACATCGCGCGCGGCATTAATTTGGCCGTTCATTACCACCATTACGCCTTTGTCGCGCGCTTCTGGGCTAGCAGCAACACGAACGGCATTGAGTAAATTACGTGGGCCATCGCTATCAGTATCGGAGGCGCCGCGTTGAGCGCCAAACAAAACAATAGGTTTGCTGGTATTAACAGTTAGCGCCAAAAAGTAAGCGGTCTCTTCCATGGTATCGGTGCCATGAGAAATAATGACGCCATCTACGCTGCTGTCTGTAATGGCGGTATTAACAGCTGAATGAAGCGCAAGCCATTGCTTGGGGCCTAAATGTGCTGAGGGTATATTAAAGATATTGCTCACAACAACGGAGCCGTACTGATGAATATCGGGCACAGCAGCCAGCAAATCACTGCCATCAACCGCAGGGATATAAGCGCCGCTTATTGCATCGGCTTTCATCGCGATGGTGCCGCCCGTTGCTAATAACTTAACGTTGGGGAGCTTTTTAGTCATGGGGTTCGCGGCTGTGGTTGTGATGTCTTTAGTCATGTTTTTTATCTAATAAAAATGGGTGTGTAAGTAAGACACGTTTGAGGGTGAAAATTCCATCTCAAATATAGAGAAATTAT
>CAXAHI010000110.1:0-8332 GCA_963968645.1 uncultured Gammaproteobacteria bacterium
CTTGAACTGAAAACGTAAACAAAAAAGATAAAAACCCAGAATTGAAGGTTGCTATTAAATACGTACACAGGAAGCAGTAGGCTTCTGGCCTGTCGGGCCGCCCCCCCCGACGACCTTAATATTCCATAGATTTCTCAAGCTGCTTTTTAGTGGTTGGCGCAGCCAACGTTAAAAACTCCAAAAAATCCGTCAAACCATTCAACGCTTCTTGATGCGTTCCAAACGGCCCAATCGCGGCACCTTCGCGCGTAGCAAAAAACCAAACACTTTCAAGTAAATAAAATCGATCACTGCGACTGGGTACTAAACCCATCTCGCCTAGTCGGTTTTGTTGAGCCATATCCATTCTCCCGCTCAATATAATTGCTGTTGCAATTAAGTGAGCGGAATCTTATAGCGATAAGATATTGGACACAAGACCAATAAAGAATTTTTACTTTTCAGTCTTAACTTGTTTCTTAGAGAGAGTTTTGACTATTAATAATAACTTTACTGACAAGTAAGGGAGCTTCCCGATTTTGCTGCTGAAGGGTTTTTTGTGCAATAGCTTGGCTAGCATTTACTAATACCACACCCGCTTCGCTGAGTTTTGGCAGTGCATGCTCAAGATAATCTAAAGTTGATGGGTAAGGGTGCGCAATTAATACGGCCGATCCCGATTGAATAGCTAATGCCAATGCTTTTTTAAAGGCTTTATCAATCGCGGCAGGGTCAGGATCGTGATCAAGAAAAATATCACGGACTAAATAAGGAATTTTTTGCTCATCGGCCGCTTGCATAGCAGCACTGTTATCAGTGGTCTTACTATCTATAAAATAAAAAGGTGTTTTACTTAGTTCTGACATTAACCAATGCATTCGGTCTGGCTGCGAGGTGAGTTGGCTACCCATATGATTACTTAAGCCTTTAGCTTGCGGCAGCGCTTGTATAGCGGCTTGTAAGGTGTGAATAAAATCTTCTTGATCTTGGTGCATGTTGAGCCCGCCTGGCCCCATATGCCTCTCTATATCCCCCTCCATATGCCTATGCCCAACAGCTTCCATTGGCATATGAATAATCACTTCTTTATTTATATCAACGTGGTTGGCATAGGTTGCAAGCTCTATTGCCTGCGGTGTATGAGGCAAAATGGCATAGGTAATGGCGCCCGGCAAGTTAACTGCACGGCGACCACTGGCTAAATTATTGCCGAGGTCATCAATAATAATTGCGAGAGAAGGTGTAGGCGATGGTGGCGTGGGCTGCGCCATCATGGAAATTGATTGGGCCATAAGGCTCGCGCTAAATACGGTTATAAAACTCAATAAAACCGCTTTAACTGTTTGTCTGTGCATAAAAACCTATAGCTTTCTCATGGCTGTTCGCCATGATGATTGATGGTGGTGCTTATCAATTTTAGTTGTGTATGATATTTAGTGCTGTGAGTGTTTATTGCCACTCAAAATATTCAATCCTTTTAGCAAGGTCAGCGCTTCATACAATTGGTTGTCTTTAGTCACGAGTTCTTCGTCGGCACTAAGCACTTCGCTAGTCTGCTTTCTTCCACTTCCGTCATTGGTGTTTTCTAAATGACCATGAAGATCAGCTTCAAATATTTGACCCTTGGGTTTTATCTTGGTGATTTTGGCGCGCTCTACTACGATATCAGGAACAATACCTTGCGCTTGTATAGAGCGACCTTTAGGTGTGAAGTAGCGAGCAGTGGTGAGTTTCATGCCGCGTGTTTCTGATAATTGAATAACAGTTTGTACCGAACCTTTACCAAAGCTGTTGGTGCCCAATACAACAGCGCGGTTATGATCTTGTAATGCACCGGCCACAATTTCTGATGCAGATGCTGAGCCGCCATTAATTAACACGACCAATGGCCAAGTAAATGTTTCGTCGCCAGCGCGCGCTTCAAAGCGTGAGGCCGATTCGCGAATACGGCCTTCGGTATACACAATTAAACCTTCTTCTACAAAGGCATCGACCACTTCAACCGCGGCTTGTAGAACGCCACCAGGGTTATTACGTAAATCGAGAATAACGCCATTAATGGTTTTTTCTTCTTTGAATTTAGCTAATGCCTTTTTAAGATCGGCGCCGGTATTACCTTGAAACTGCGCGATACGTAAATAAGCATAGTGTTCTTCAAGCACGCGGGTACGAACGCTGACAACTGAAATAACATCTCGAATAAGCGTTAGCTCAATCGGTTGAGGAACACCTTGTCGGACCACGGTTAAATCAATGGAGCTACCTTTAGGGCCGCGCATTTTTTTCACGGCTTCGCCAAGGCCTAAGCCTTTAACTGGCTGGTTATCAATTTTAATAATTAAATCACCGCTTTCCATACCGGCTTTTTGGGCTGGCGTGTCATCAATAGGAGAGATAACTTTAATTAAGCCATCTTCTACACCCACTTCTAAACCTAGGCCGCCAAATTCTCCTGTGGCACTTACTTGTAAATCTTCATAAGACTCAGGCTCAAGATAATTAGAGTGAGGATCAAGTTCTGTCAACATCCCTTTAATTGCGTTTTGTAAAAGTGTTTTGTCATCAACTTCTTCTACATAGGCGTTGCGAATATGATTAAAGGCTGTCACAAACGCGCGTAAGTCTTCGAGGGCGAGCTTGCCTTTAATTTCTGCGTCATCGGTAGGTGTTAAGGCATTTTCAGGTATTAATGGCTTCAAAACAGAATCTATAGATGGGTGTAATTCTTGTTTGAGTTCGGGCGCTTGCTCATCATTTAGATTGGGTGTTAAGTCTGGAGCTCTGTCAGATGATTTGTCAGAGGAGAGCGCTGGCATGTCATCTGATAATAAGTCGTCTTGTGCATAAGTAGCCGGCATAAAGGCCAAAAAGCAGAAGGCAAAAAGGGATGGCGCTAATAAGTGCAAGCGAGGTGCCTGAGTCTTTAATGTCGACATAAATGGTGGCAATAAGAATAGCGCTAATAAGCACACGGATAACATTACGAATAAAAACACAAAGAGTCCTTATATAAGCAGATAAAAAAGGGTAAATCAGTAATGATTAGCGGTGAATCATAGCGGTTAAACGCCGGCTTGGCGAATGCTTAACGGGAGTATTTTCAGTTTTTGCTACACCAATGGTTAGGGTTGTTAGGCTGGCCATTGTGGCGTATTTCAAAATATAACGCCGCCATCGATTGGCCACCGCTATTGCCAACCGTTGCAATGGTTTCACCGCCAGCAACCCAAGCGCCAGCGTTTTGCAGCAAACTTTCATTGTGGCCGTATAAGCTCATGTAGCCATTGCCATGATCAAGAATCATTAAGAGGCCTTGGCCTTGAAACCAATCGGCAAAAATAACGCGGCCAGCATAAATGGCTTTAACCGCTTCGCCTGCATTGGCGCGAAGCGTTACGCCTTGCCAGTTAATCGATGAGCTATTGCGCGCCTTGCCAAATTGAAATTGTTGTTTGCCATTAACCGGCCATGGCAGGCGGCCTTTCGCTTTCGCAAAATCCCCATCGGGAACCGCGACATCAATGTCTTTTTGTTTGACTTCGCGTTTGGCTTGTTTAGCCATAACTTTTGCTACTTCACTCAATAATTCCTTGAGCGCAGCGCTATCACTATTGAGCGCTTTAATACGGTTTTCACTGCCTTTAATATTAGCGGTCAGTTTTTCTAATTGTTGGCGGCGCTTTATTTGCAGTGTGGCGAGTGATTGCTGCTGCTTGACCAGCAAGGCTTGGTTAGTTTCTAGTGTGGCATGCTGCTCGCGAATACGATGGCTAACTTGTAACTTCTGTTTAACGGTTTCGGCATACTCATGAATTTTTTTATTACGCGCTTTATTGATATAGCCCAGATAGGTGAGTTGCCTATCGATAGACTCCGGGCTCTCTTGCTCTAAAAAGACCTGAAGTTCACTTTGACTGCCCATTTGGTAGGCTTGGCGCAGGTGGTCGCCGATTAATGCTTGTTGTTTTTCTTGCTGGCGTTGTAACTGTTTTTGCTCGTCACGTAAGGCTGAAAGCTGCTTATTCAGTTGCTGCTGCTCTTCGGTTAACTGGCGATGCTTAGCCGCAAGCTTACCGATTTTAATCTCCGTATCACTAAAAGACTTATTGATACTGTTATGACGATTAAGATCACGTGATAAACGCTTTTTGATGCTTTCGAGCTCATTCAGTAATTTACTGAGTTTTACTTCGTTGGCTGCAAACTCAACTTTTTCCGTTGAAGCATCATTGGCTATGGCTGTTTCAATAAATAGGGTGCTACTGGCGAGCAGGGCCGTTAGCGCTATAGCTAGCATCATATTCATCCAGCATTTGGCTGGGTTAGGCAGAGTTCTTAATGATGTAGGCATTCGATTCATGCTTATAAACGACTTCACTTGTCTGTTATTGAGCTTAGCTATGTAACTGTTATTGTTGACGATATCGTATCGTCCACGATTTTGCGACCGATGATATAGGACATATGGCATATCAAATAGACCGCTAGTCCAACAATATTCCAGCGATAACGTTCAAGCACAGAATGAAACGCAGTGCGGAATAAGTAATGAATGAGCATTAAAAGGACATTGGGTGAATGTTAGGTGATGACGACATTGGCGTTAGAAAAGTGTAATGAGTGGCTGTTTTAGGTGGTGGATAAGCTAAAAAGGCAGTGTATACTTAGCGCCCGAAAAAAACAGACAGGTAACAATCACAGTCGTATGCAAAAGTTTCTCATATTTGTTTCTGAACAATGGTTCTTGATCACCTTACTTGCCGCCGCAGTTGCTGCGTTGGCGTGGTTAGAAAATCGACGAGCGGGTAAAAGCATATCGTCCCATGCGCTCACTACCATGGTTAACCGTGATGCCGCTGTTGTCATTGATCTTCGTGATAAAGCCGATTTTGATAATGGCCATATTGTTGATGCCGTTAATTTACCGTTTTCTAAGTGGCAGTTACAGCACAATGCCGGTGGTAAAACGGATTTACAGCAATACGGTGATAAACCGTTAGTCTTGGTTTGTAAAATGGGTCAGCAATCATCGTATGTTGCTAAACGCATTCAAACCGAAGGTGCCCCAGCCGTTTATCGTTTAGCCGGTGGCTTAATGGAATGGCAAGGCGCTCAAATGCCGTTGGTGAAGTAGCTATGTTAAATTCGTCTTCTATCCCTGAGCATGCTACAAAAGTACTGATGTATACCACTCGGAACTGTCCTTATTGTGTCGCAGCGCGAGATTTACTAGAACAGAGATCGGTTGAGTATACCGATTTAGCTGTTGATGGAAATCCGGAGTTGCGTGCAGAGATGTCACGTTTGAGCAATGCTCGCACCGTGCCTCAAATTTGGATTAATAATAGTCATGTGGGCGGATATACTGAGCTCGCAGGGCTAGAACGCAGCGGCAAGCTGGATTTACTGCTAGGCTAAGATTATTAACGCAGCCTTTAATAGCTGTTTTGATAATAGAGGCAGTAATAGAAGTAAGAATAAAATGGTAATAAAGAATTGAAATAATGGGCAACAGGATGTTGCTCTCTATATAGACGTATGGACGTGCAACAGTTTAGGCGTAACAACCTACTTATAATTTAATCGCCAAGCGCGTAACAACGAGGTAAATCATGGCTGAGAATGAAAATGAAGCAACAGCGGCAAGTGCTGCAGATGCGAGTCCACAGTTTGCGGTTCAACGCACCTACATAAAAGACTTTTCTTTTGAGACGCCGATGGGTGTTAAAGTTTTTACTCAGGCTTTTCAGCCTAAAGTAAAAATGGATGTGAATACACGCGGCAATAAAGTCGGTGATAATATTCATGAAATCGTATTAACTATTACGATTACTGCGTTGGTTGAAGATGAGACTGCGTATTTAATTGAGTTACAACAAGCCGGTATTTTCGCTATTACGGGCTTTGCTGATGAGCAGCTTCAGCATGTATTAGGCGCAGTTTGTCCTAACTTTTTGTTCCCCTATGCGCGTGAAGCGATTGATAGCATGGCAGTTAAGGGCGGTTTCCCTCCTTTATCATTAGCGCCAATTGATTTTGATGCTATCTTCCGTCAGTCACAAGCAACGGCTGGAGATTCAGGACAGTCAATTAATTAATTGATTCTTTTGGATAACTAAAAAACGCCTTATATTGATATAAGGCGTTTTTTTTGCCTACTTTAATCAAACAGCCCTCTTAGACTGTCTATCGTTTGCTGGCCTTTAACCGCATTAGCAGCGCCACCATCACCGTCACTAAAGCCAATTTTCTGTAAATCATCTGCTGGTAGCTCCAACAAAAATCGACTCGACTGGCACTGTAGCTTTTCACCAAATTGCTTACGATTTCTCGCCGAGGTCAACGTTAAGGTTTCCTGAGCGCGCGTAATACCCACATAGGCTAAGCGGCGTTCCTCTTCGATATTGTCATCTTCAACACTATTACGATGCGGCAGAATGTCTTCTTCAAATCCCATAATAAAGACATGAGGAAACTCTAGACCCTTTGAAGCATGCAGCGTCATTATCTGCACTTTATCATCCGCTTCTTCTTCTGATTGCTGATCTAATAAATCGCGCAATAAGAGATTTTTAATAACGTCTTCTAACGTGGCGTGTTCCTCTTCTTCCTCTTCACCTACCTCAGCTACACTCTCACCAGTCTTTAGCAGCCCTTTATTGACGGAGTCGAGCAGAAAAAATACATTCTCCATTCGTCTTTCTGCCATAGTGGTGCTGCTACTGTTCTGATGCAGCCAACCCAAATAGTCAATATCATCAACCATTTCACGAACCGCCTTCATAGCAAAGCCATTATCAACTTGGCGTTGTAATCCAGAGAACCAATCACCGAGCTTGCTCAGTCTGGCATGGCTCGCCTCAGGCATGCTCTGCTGTAAACCTATCTCATTAATGGCTTCAAAAAGGCTGCATTCACGTTTAGTAGCATATTGGCCAAGCATCTCTAAAGTACTGGTGCCAATTTTTCGCCGAGGTACGTTCACAATTCTCAAAAAGGCAGAGTCATCATTGGGGTTAACCAGCACCCGCAAGTAGCACATAATATCTTTGATTTCGCCGCGCGAAAAAAACGAGGTGCCACCATTTAGATGGTAGGGTACTTGCTTAGCTTGGAGCTTTAGCTCTAATAACTTGGATTGATGATTACTGCGAACCAGCACGGCAAAATCTTTAAACTTCGCTGCCTGTTGCAGTTTTTGCTCAATAATTTGATTGGCTATACGTTCGGTTTCCGCATCTTCATTGGCTACTTGCACCACCTGAATGCAATCACCTAAGCCTTTTTGGCTCCATAATTTCTTGTCATAAATATGTGGGTTGTTATCAATTAGTTGGTTAGCTGCACGCAGTATTCGATTGGTTGAGCGATAGTTTTGCTCCAATTTAACGACCTTTAACCCCTTAAAATCGGCCTCAAGTTGGACTAAATTCTCTGGGTTAGCACCGCGCCATGAATAGATGGATTGGTCATCATCACCGACTACAGACAACCTACCGCTATTGCCCACAAGCATTTGAACCAGACGATACTGACTGGTATTGGTATCTTGGTACTCATCGACGAGTAAGTAGCGAATCTTATTTTGCCAGCGTTGACGAATCTCTTCATTCTGTTCAAGAAGTCGTACAGGTAAAGTGATAAGGTCATCAAAATCAACGGCGTTATACGAAGTGAGTGCTTGCTCATACCGGCGGTAAAGTTCTACAATCCTAGCTTCTTGAGGGCTTTCGGCAGTGCCTACGACAGCTTCAGGGGTTTGGCAGTCGTTCTTCCATTTGGAGATCTGTGACTGGCAGAGGTCAACCAAATTAGCTGCAGCATCGCTATGATCAAGCAATAACTCTTTGAGTAAGGCTTTGGAGTCTTGATCATCAAAAATGGAAAAGCCGGATTTGCGGCCCAAGGAGCGAATTTCACGTTGGATGATTTTTAAACCCAAATGGTGAAAGGTACAAACGGTTAACCCGCGGCCAGAGCTGCCGGGTAATAAGCTGCCGACGCGCTGTTTCATTTCTCGCGCGGCTTTATTAGTAAAGGTTACGGCAGCAATATGGTTAGCACGATAGCCGCACTGCAATATCAGCCAAGCGATCTTTCGTGTTATCACGCTGGTTTTGCCACTCCCTGCGCCAGCTAATACCAACAATGGGCCATCGATATAGCGAACGGCTTCTTTTTGCGCGGGATTAAGATGGCCAAGAATATTGGCGGCTTCGGTGTTGAGAGTCTGAGTGTTGATGTGCGTCGGTCTACCTAAGTCAAAAATGTGAGTGGAAACAATAGCAGGAATGTTAGCCTTATTATGAATGGCAACGGGGTACTATAGAGTGAAACTTTAAAGTGAAGCTAC
>CAXAHI010000111.1:0-8307 GCA_963968645.1 uncultured Gammaproteobacteria bacterium
TGATTGTGACGTTGTTTTAAAATTTATTCTTTTTAGTATCGATTCCAAGCAAAAATATCAATTTTAATCATATAAAATTTCTTTTTATAAGGAATCATACTTATGGATACTCATTTATATATTCGATATCACTTATTATGAAATCACCTATGACTTTACTGAGCTTATTAATAAAAAACGCTAGCTGTAAAAAAAACAGAACAATTTTTACATTTCAAAATGTTTAACATTTATCCCTCGTTAATAAACAAATCAGGACACTAACGCCATTCTCATTTACATTCTCTCAGCAATTGTAAAAATACGATCCTAAAAAAGGCTTTATTACGGAGAGCGCTTCATTAAAGGCTTGCCTCACAAGCAACGCTTACCTATTATGGGCAAATAAAAGGGAGGTTAGTCTTTGAAAATAACCGTAATTAGCCAGCCATATAATAATCATTTTCCGTTACGATCATTCGTAATAGCGTTTTCGCTTGTAGTGACACAACTACTTTCGTCGCCATTCTCCTATGCAAAAACAACCCTTATATCAACACCGCTTACTAGCGAGCCGCAAAGCAGTGAAAATACCGAATCATGGTCAGACACTCGCTTACATGCCACTATAAAAAAAGGCAAAGAAGCTTTTGATAGCAAATACTGGGAAAAAGCCATTGAGATAGGCGAGACCGCGTTAGAAGGTTGTAGCCAGTTATACTCTGATCGAGATAGGCGCTGTATACGGATTATGAAAAATAACAGCATGGCTTATTTTCGCGCTGGCGAAATTGAAGAAAATGCCGGCAATATTGAATATGCTTACCGCACAGCCTCAGAAGAATTGGGAGCCATGCACTTCTCAACCATCAGAACACGCGAAGTATTTCATCAACTCCTGCTTGATCAAGTTCGGTATAAAGAAGCGATTCCTATCGTCATTGAGTTAATTGAAGCCGAAAGGCAAACAGGTGACGATGAGTACAAAGTCTTAGACTGGTTAATTCAACTTTATGCACTCTATAAAGTAGAAGGCTTCGTCGATCAGGAAATTCCTATTTTACTAGAAATGACGATGCTCACAGAAAAACTATTAGGCCAAGAAAGTGATCAGCTCTCTAGAACAAGAACGGTTCTCACTGAGAGTTATTGTGAACAAAAGCAATATCATGATTTTTATGAATTAAAACGCCAATATAAAATTAAAACAAAATGCAAATTACCCATAAGAAAACGTATCACCCTGCCATTTTTTCGAAAATTTAATCTGGGCTAGCTCAACATAAAGCTCATGCTCATTAAGCATCGGCAAAAATATCGACTTGATGGCCATCAGGATCAAAAACACAGGCATACCGCTGCCCCCAAAAAGCATTCCAAGGTTCTTTTTGACTGACAGCCCCTGCAGCCATCATCCTTGCATAACAATCATCCACAGCCTTAACGGAATCCTGCTTAAAACAAAGAATAACTGAGGAGCCAGTAGGCTTTTTCCAATCAGGGTTAATACGCTTAATTAATTCAACATTGTCTAGCATTAGCCTGAAACCACTTAGCGTAACAGCCTCATAGTGGCCCTCTCCAGAGGCTTTAAAATCTAACCCTAGCAACCCGTAAAATGCGATTGAAGATTCAATATTTTCACACACAACACCAACAGCATCTAAACTCATAAAAACCCTTATCAATTATAAAAACGGTTTCAAAAAAATTGATCTTGCATACCAAAACAAAGTTGATTGTTATCACTCAATAAAGCCGCTTGCTGAATCGTCTGTGGAAGCTCCCACTCAATATAAAACCGAGCAGCTTGAAGCTTACCCTGATAAAAATCTTGCTCACTTTGAACAAGTATTTGTTTAGTGTCATCTAAGGCACGACATGCAGCTAACGCCTGCCGCAGCCAAACCCAAGCCATAGAGACGCGCCCAAACATATCAAGGTAGAGACTAGCATTCGCTAATCCTCGCTCAGGTTCTTTTTCAATACAGTGTAATAGTTGAATAGTGACGCTATCTAAACGCTCAAGTGCTTCATTAACGGGGGCGAAAAGGCTTTCAAGTGCCGTAGTTGAATTAATACGCTGCAGAGTAATTCTTACTTCTTGTTTAAAAATGTCAAAACCGTATTGATTTTGTAGGGGAATTTTTTTAAGTAATAAATCCAAAGCATGTAAACGTTCAGCCCCCTCATTAATCTGATTGATACGCTGATCACGATAAAGCTGATCTAGAGGCGTATCACTCATATAAGCTGCCTCCTCTACTAGCTGAATAGCTAGATCATTCGCAATGCAACCGTATTTTGATGGCCAAGACTTTACGATCGGCGTTAATAAACTTAAAAGTACTGCCGCACGCTGTCGCTCACATTCAGTATCGGCTGTTTTCTCATCTTCTTTTAATGACGTTGCATATAAACACAGTGCCAACGCACCTTCTGAATAGCTTTTTTGCGTTAATAACATGCGGCGGACATCGGCAGATTCAATCATCTTTTCTGAATGAGAAAGTGAGTCGCTCTCTTTAGACAATCGATAGGGTGAACACTGACGCGCATAATTGAGTGAATATAAATACCCTTGACTGGCAAGCGCAGCTGCACCAGAACTCACACGAAGACAGGTATCACTCATTATTTGCGATACATAATGAAGACCACGATGCGGCTTGCCGACCAAATAAGCCTCTGCACCTTCATTGACGCCAAAACTTAATACGGTAGAACCTGAATTACGGCAGCCCATTTTGGGCAATAAATCATCTAAAGCAATCTCGTTTAATTCACCAAGACTGCCATCTTCATTAATCAAAATCTTGGGGACAATAAATAACGATATACCATCGGCACCCTCTGGTGCGCCTTCGATGCGTGCTAAAACCATATGGACGATATTATCGGTAAGACAGTGATCACCATTAGTAACAAGCGTTTTAAAACCCTTAATACGATAACAGCCATTAGCTTCAAGCGTTGCACTTATATTAATGTCTGCAGGTAAAACCCACTGCCCCACTTCTGCCAACCCTACTGTGCCGCTGAACTTCCCATTCATCAATGAGGGTAAAAATATTTTCTTTTGTTCCTCACTCCCAAAGCTACGAATTAAGTTAGCTGTTGCTGCGGTTAATAAATGGTAGCTATTAGTCGCTATGTTCGCTGCGTTTAAATATAGATTAGCCGCCATGCAAATAATAGCGGGTAACTGCAAACCACCTTCATCAAAACTTTGCTGGGCATGAATAACACCCAACTCAACTACTGCATCCCAAGCCTCTTTTGTTTCGCGAATATGCTGTACATGCTTACCATCAAATACCGGCTCATGAGCATCAGATTTACGATAATGATTAGCATAATACTTATGGGCAACAACTTGAGTACTTTTGAGCGTCGCATCAAATAGATCTTTTGAGTGGCCGGCATAATGCAGTCGATTGAGCAGTAATTCGGTATTCAGAAACTCGTACAGCAGGAAATCCATATCCCGTGAATTGAGTATTTTATCTGTCATAAACAATAATACTCCGTGTGTAATAATCATCTGACTTAACGACTAGACAGTGTAGAAACAGGTACAAATCTAAGTATTAAATCAGTAAAAATTCGTGAACAAAATTGTTCGAAAACCAATGTTATTTATCGAGAAAAATATATAAGTACATATTCTGTAAGAAAAACCTGAAATAACCCATGGCAAACGAGGACAATCTACTTAGCATTTGGGGAAAGAAATCGAGAAGTGATTTTTAACGATAGTTTTATTACAAAGTGAGCAAGTACTTATTCGGGCATAGCCATCATAAGAAAACCTGAAAAAGCCGCATTAGATGGCGATAAACTATTGTCTACCTTGTCTTTAGCTGAATTAATAATAGCTCTATATCGCTGGTAAAAATCCCAGCTAGGCCTTGGCTTATAAATAAGATCTTTTATCTCAAAATGCTTAATGACATTTTTTGTGGTCGTCGGTTTTACAAAAACCTCAGTACTCGGTGAATAATAAGCTGGGATAATGCTAATTAAACTCCATTTGGCCAGCTTTTCAGTGTGTAATAAATCGATCATCGCATCAAACCCTGCTTGCTGCTTACCATGCAGTATTTGATGCAATGATTTCACTAAAAATGCTTTTTCTGAAGGGTCGAGTCGTTGAACAAAATCACGAAACTTAGGCTTTTCAAACATCGACACCATCGATGATCGACTCACTACTTTAACCATATTTTCCGCATAGCTATCTATATCTTTACTGGCTTTTTTAGTGAAGCTTTCTTGCGCAAAGGTAACCATTTTAGTGACGTTATGTTTTTTACCTATAGCTTGCATATCTGGGTGCGAAAAACCGCCAGGAAAGCGCTGTAAAAACTCAACCTCAGCTAACTTTAGTTTTTTTGGATCTAGCATAAGCTTCTCACTTTTAACTCTTTAGCTAACATAAAAAACTAAGGCAAAGACAACCAGGTTAATAATAAGCCGCCTGACAAGCCAATTAAAAACAAGCCCCATAGCGTGCCAATATTGGTTTCATCACCGAACTTGTCTGATAACTTTAACGCTCTAGCAAATAATGCATAACCTGAAAAGGCTCCTAAAAAAAGCAAGCCAAACCCAACTGCAAGTACAATATAATCAAAACTCGACATAGAAAACCCTAGTTTTATTCGAAGTCAACTTCTCGAACACGCTTATTAGATCGACAGATCTCAACATGATGACGCAACATTTCTCGTAGCTCTTCACCTTTCTCTATAGCGTGAATAACCACTTCTGAATGCGATCGATCGGAGGTTTTTAAAACGATATTTCCTAGCGAGAAGAAGCGTAACAAAATTGGCTCTTCTAATTGGTAGTCCTTAATGCGATACAGCTCAAGCTCATCGGTTTTTTTATTTAAAATACCGTATCGCGTAATAAGACGCTGATTACTTAATTCATACTTAGTACTTTTAGTGTGTAACCAACGCCACAAAATAAGAAACAGTGGAATAACTAACCAAAACAATAAACCGCAAATTATAAAATAACCCAGATTACTAGCCTGTGATGGCGTAGCCTCCCAGAGACTCTTCTCTTCTGACATGGCGCTGATCCTTTTTTATCGAACAAGAAGTGCATGTATAGCTGCGATGAATTGTCTTAGATAAAAGAGAGAAAGCCCATGGCATTTTAGGCCGATGAACTTAGCATTATCGGACACAAAAAAGCCGCTTAAGCATTAAGCGGCTAATTAATAAAAAGACATAAGGGGTAAATATATGTCCTTAGCAAAATAAACGCTGCTAAGTCCGCCACTAAAGTGCCAGCTTCCGTTTTACATAGGCAAAGGCATCAATCGCTTGTTCTAAATCATCAGCTGTTAACGCCGCTGACATTTGCGTACGAATGCGAGCCTTACCATTGGGGACAACCGGATAACAAAAAGCAACAACATAAATGCCCTGAGCTAGCATGGCATCAGCAAACTGGCTTGCCAAAGCCGCATCGTGCAACATAACTGGCACAATAGGATGCTCTCCGGGCAGCAGTTCAAAACCTTCTCGAGCTAAGCCTTCACGGAAAAAAGCGGTATTCTTATGAAGCTGATCACGTAAATGGTTAGATGAAGTTACTAACTCTAGCGCCTTAATTGCTCCAGCAACTACCGGCGGAGCTACAGTGTTAGAAAACAAATAAGGCCGCGAACGCTGACGCAATAACTCTACAATTTCTTTACGCGCACTCGTATAGCCACCACTCGCACCGCCTAAGGCCTTGCCTAATGTACCGGTGACAATATCTACTCGCTCCATACAGCCACGGTATTCATGTGTACCACGACCGCCCTCACCTACAAATCCCGTTGCATGCGCATCATCAAAGTGTACAAGCGCATTGTACTTATCGGCTAAATCACAAATGTCATCTAGGCGTGCAATATAGCCATCCATTGAAAACACGCCATCGGTGCTAATTAATTTAAATCGTGCTCCGTTTTTATCAGCCGCTTGAAGCTTTGCCTCAAGGTCTGCCATATCACTGTTTTTATAACGATAACGACTCGCTTTGCATAAGCGAATACCGTCGATGATACTGGCATGATTTAATTGATCGGAAATAACCGCATCTTTGTCAGTGAGTAACGTTTCAAACAAACCGCCATTAGCATCAAAACAAGAAGGATAAAGGATAGTGTCTTCCATACCTAAAAACGCACTGAGTTTTTGTTCTAGCGTCTTGTGAAGCGTTTGGGTGCCACAAATAAATCGTACAGAGGCCATACCATAACCCCACTCCTCTAAGCCGGCTTTCGCGGCAGCATTCACTTGAGGGTGCTGAGCAAGACCCAAATAATTATTAGCACATAAATTCAATACAGTTTTATTATCACTCTTGTTAGACCCACTCATTACACTGACATGCGTACTTTGTGGCGAGCTAATTAGCCGCTCTCGCTTAAATAAACCAGCCTCTTCTATGCTCGCTAACTCTTGACTCAAATGATTTTGAAATTGATCGTACACGCTGACTCTCCTTCTTTACAACACTCAAATATTAAACGTGACTAAACGCCTGCTCGTTTACGGTTTAGATTATTCCCAATTCAAAATGACCTTGCTTGCGTTACCCGCACGCATAGCATCAAAACCCGTTTGGAAATCACTGTAATGCAGCCGATGAGTAATGACTGGCGCAATATTTAGACCGGTCTCAATCATTACCGACATTTTGTACCATGTCTCATACATCTCACGCCCATAAATACCTTTAAGCGTTAGCATATTGAAAATCACGGTATTCCAATCAATCGCTAAAGGCTCACTAGGAATACCCAACATAGCGACTTTTCCGCCATGACACATATTGGCAAGCAGATCTTTAAACGCCGAAGGATTACCTGACATCTCTAAACCCACATCAAAACCTTCTGACATACCAAGGTCACGACGAACATCGGCTAAATTTTGAGTGGTAGGGTTCACCACACAAGTGGCTCCAAGCGTCTCAGCCAACACTAAACGCTGAGGGTTAATATCCGTTATCACTACATGGCGCGCACCTGCATGCCGGCATACAGCAGCAGCCATTGCTCCTATAGGACCAGCACCGGTAATTAATACGTCTTCACCCAGCAAATCATATTGCAGAGCGGTATGGACCGCATTACCCAGCGGATCAAATAACGCGGCGACATCTAAATCAATACCTGGACGATGCTCCCAGACATTAGACATAGGTAACGATACATACTCAGCGAATGCACCCGGCCTATCAACACCAATACCGCTGGTCGAAGCGCAGAGATGTCGACGACCGGCCATGCAGTTACGGCAACGACCACAGACAACATGCCCTTCACCCGACACTATCTGCCCTTCTCTATAATCATTTACATTTGAACCAACAGATACAATTTCACCGACAAATTCATGACCAACTATCATCGGAACAGGAATCGTTTTTTGCGCCCAGCTATCCCAATTGTAAATATGTAAATCTGTACCGCAGATAGCGGTTCGTTTAACCTTTATCAATACATCATTGATACCCATTTCAGGTTCGGGCATATCCTTGAGCCAAAGCCCCTCTTGCGCCTCTTGCTTAACTAATGCCTTCATCCGAGTTACACTCCACCGCGTTTACTATATAAGAAGTGATTCCTCTATAGTAGAATCACCTAAACAGATACGATCCCAGATATCGGAATAAATTCCCTTATAAAGGAAATTAATTTTATGACTGCAAAAGAATCAAAAGACACAGTAAAAAGCACGGCTTCAGTCGATCATGCCAGCCGAGTGCTTTGCGATCGTGTTACAGAGCTACGTAAGAACAACAACTTAACGCTTGACCAGTTAGCCACAAGCTCTGGCGTCAGCCGCTCCATGCTAAGCCAGATAGAGCGAGGGCAAGCAAATCCCACGTTGGCGGTGACCTTTCGTATTGCGCAGGCATTTGGCATAACTATTGGCGAACTTGTCGACCAGCCATGGTCAACATCGCCTATTGAAGTGGTGTATGGCAGTGATACAAACAACTTATTTCGCTGTGATAACGAATGTGAAATCCGCACCCTATCACCGCTTCATATGGAAAAAGACATTGAGTTTTATGAACTAAGAATTGCGCCTAAGGCAAGCTTAGTCAGCGCGCCTCACTATGAAGGAACCAAAGAATTGTTAACCGTTGCCAGTGGTCAAGCAAACGTTATAGCGGGAGAAACCGTCTGTAAATTATCGACCGGAGATTCAGCACATTATCGTGCTGATTTAGAACATCGCATTGAAAATGCTGGTAAAAAAACCTTGGTTTGTTATTTAGTGGTGACTAGCTAGCGGTAAAGATAGT
>CAXAHI010000112.1:0-8067 GCA_963968645.1 uncultured Gammaproteobacteria bacterium
CAGATTCAATATTAAAACAATGTACGCCTACTTTTAAGGCGCGCGTAATTTCATGCGATTTTTTAGCTACGCCAGAAAAAACGACTTTCGCAGGATCGCCCCCCGCCAATAATACTCGCTCGAGTTCACCAGCAGAAACAATATCAAAACCGCTACCTAATTTTGCCAGTACGCTAAGCACGCCCAAATTTGAATTAGCTTTAACGGCATAGCAAACTAAATGCTCACCCTTTTTTTCAGCGGTTGATGTGTCAGTATCTAAAGCGTCGCGATAAGCAAGATAGTGAGTCTCTAACGCTTTTTTCGAATAGACATAGGTGGGCGTGCCAACGTGCTCGACAATAGAGGCTAGTGGCAATTGCTCGGCCATGAGTTGGTTATTGTGATAATGAAATTCTGACATGCTGTAAGTGTATTCCTGCCGT
Organism: uncultured Gammaproteobacteria bacterium; assembly: GCA_963968645.1. Lineage (GTDB taxonomy): Bacteria > Pseudomonadota > Gammaproteobacteria > Pseudomonadales > UBA7434 > UBA7434. The sequence goes on from CAXAHI010000112.1 coordinate 426, forward strand.
CTAAACGGATTCGCTATTTTTTAAGTAGTCATCATGCAAGCGTTATGTGTCTGCGCTGCGGTATTTATTAATACTCTATTCGTCGATATTTTTTAATGCTGTTGTATCTATCGTAGCCGAGCCATCAGTGACAACAGCATTACTGTGTATCGCTTCTTGTGGTAAATATAATGCGCCTTTTTGACCGCAAGCAGAAATACATGCGGTTAATACCGATAAGGATAAAAACAACATTAGCGGCGTTTTTTTCGCTAATTTTTTTTGTTCAGTATTTTTCATCATTGTTGTATTACCATTTTCTTTTAAAATTTTTCGTTTTTTAAATTAAACAAAAATAACAATTATCTTTGTTTAATTGCGTCGCTTGCTCTAACGGCGGCTTGTTTAACTTGCGCGGGAGCAGTGCCGCCCAAATGGTCTCGGCTAGCGACAGAGCCTTCTAAAGTAAGAATAGCAAACACATCTTTTTCAATAGCATTGCTAAACGTTTTTAGTGTCTCTAATGATAGCTCGCTTAAGTCGCAATTAAGATCAATACATTTAGCAACAGCATTGCCCACAATTTCATGTGAGTCTCTAAACGCAATACCTTTACGTACTAAGTAATCAGCAAGATCAGTTGCTGTCGAGAATCCTTTTCCTGCGGCTTCACGCATGTTGTCTTTTTTCGCCGTAATGGCGGGCACCATATCAGCATAGGCATTGAGACAATCTAATAAAGTGTCGACAGTGTCGAACAGCGGTTCTTTATCTTCTTGGTTGTCTTTGTTGTAGGCTAAAGGTTGTGATTTCATAAGTGACAGCAAGCAAACCAAATGGCCTTGAACGCGACCGAATTTTCCTCGAACTAATTCAGGCACATCAGGATTTTTTTTCTGCGGCATAATCGATGAGCCTGTGCAAAAACGATCAGGCAAATCAATAAAATCAAACTGACTCGATGTCCATAACACTAACTCTTCAGAGAAGCGTGATAAGTGCATCATAATAATGCTCGCGCAGGCACTAAACTCAATCGCAAAGTCACGATCGCTCACTGAGTCTAAAGAGTTTTCTGTTGGCTTTTTAAAACCCAACGCTGCGGCTGTCATTGCTCTATCAATAGGGTAAGTAGTGCCCGCTAATGCAGCTGCACCTAATGGACATTCATTGAGACGATCTTGGCAATCCAAGAGTCTTGAATAGTCTCGTTCTAACATCGCATTCCACGCCAATAGGTGATGACCAAAGGTGACCGGTTGCGCAGTTTGTAAATGCGTGAAGCCAGGCATAATGGTTTCGGCTTCACGATCAGCTAATTGAATTAGGCCTTCTTGTAAGCGAGTAAGTTGTAGGGCAATGGCATTAATCGCTTCACGTAAAAACAGGCGAATGTCCGTGGCCACTTGATCATTACGAGAGCGACCGGTATGCAGCTTTTTACCGACACTGCCAATACGCTCAGTTAATGCAGCTTCTATATTCATATGCACATCTTCACGTGCAATAGACCAATTAAAATTGCCGCTTTCAATATCGAGAGCAATGGCATTTAAGCCATCAATAATTTGCTTAGCTTCATCGGCAGTGAGTACATCAACGCTCGCTAACATAGTGGCATGCGCAATTGAGCCCTGAATATCTTGGCTGTAAAGGCGTTGGTCAAATTGTACTGAAGCAGTAAAGCGTTCTACAAAAGCGTCTGTAGGTTCTTGAAAGCGTCCACCCCAAAGCGTTTTACTGCTGGCAGGCGCAGCGGCTTCAAGATTGCCATTAGAGGCGGCAGTAGAATTGTCTGGCTGTTGATCAGAACCCATGTTGGTACCGTTAGTTAAAGATAAATAGACCCTAGAGTATATCTTATGGCTAATCTGTGAACTACGCCCTCATGCCGAGAGGCGGGCAGATTACCGTCATTGTTAAGGCAACTACACTAAGTAATAGGCTGTCATACCTTATTGATTGGATATTAATGGGTTATTGATGGCTCGTTGATAGTTCGTAAATAGGATATTAATAGCTCGTAGAAAGGCAATCGAAAGAATCTTGATGATAGCTTGAGCGTTAAAAGCGCAAATACAGCTTAAAGCTAACCTCAAAAAAGAGATTCGCGAGGGCAGTGCTCACAGATTGCTCAATCCGTCCGCACGCCCTATCACGGCCTATATAGGCATTAAACAGTCAAGCAAAATAGAATAGATAGGCATTTATGGAAGCGCCGTTCTCATCAAGCAAGACACCTCTACTGCCTAATCTTGGTCGTCTACCTGTATTGCTTGCGATACTGTTAATTACCGAATTAGTCGTCATTCTTTATGTCTTTAGTCTCAGTCCTTTAGGCACTTTTGATTGGCAGCGTTTATCGTTGTTATCGCTATATGCCCAATGGATTAGTCTGTTATCTATGGGCGGTTTGAATTATTGGCGATCTTTCATTAATAGCCAAAGTGTAAAAGTAGCGGGTTGGCTCAGTTTTGGCTGGATTATAAGCGTAACCTTGTTAAGCAATATTGGTGCTCAGTGGATTTATGAAGGCGGTAAATGGGCTGCGTTTTCGTTCGCATGGTTACTGCGTGATGTCATGATTATTGCTGCATTAGCCGCGCTTATTTTACGTTATCTCTATATGCAACAGTGTTGGCACGCTGAGCAAAAAACCACGCAGAGCGCTCGTATAGAGGCTTTACATGCTCGAATTCGGCCGCACTTTTTATTCAATAGTATGAATACCATTGCTAGCTTAATCAGTTATGCCCCAGTGGAGGCAGAAAAAGCCGTTGAAGATTTAGCCGCCTTGTTTCGTGCCTCTTTATCGCAAAGTGATGCATTAGTGAGTTGGCAGCAAGAGTTGGATATTTGCCGCGCTTATTTACGTATTGAGCAGCAGCGATTAGGCCGTCGATTACAGGTCGATTGGCAGCTCGATAACTTACCTGATAACTGCCAGTTACCGCCGTTAAGTGTTCAGCCGTTAATAGAGAATGGCATTTATCATGGTATTGAAAATACGCTAGCAGGAGGGACTTTGCTAATTCGAGCGCAGGTCAATAATGGCATGTTGCATATTGATGTCGAAAACCCCTATAACGCTGGCTATAAGGCTTCATTCAAACATCCAGATTTAACCAAGAGTGATTTGATTAAGAGTCATGTAGTACCAAAAACGCATAACGGTATAGCGCTAGATAATATCCGGGCTAGACTCGAAGTTATTTATCCGCAAGCCGCAGTCGCAAGCTATCCCTTTTTAGGCGCAGAGTTGCGTTTAAGTGAGTCCTTACATACATTTACAGCAACATTAATTCTACCCATAAACTTGCCAGCAAGAGCGAGCACAGTCGATGGAGAGCAATGATGAGTAAGCCCGCCCCGTTAATTTATGATGCTTTAGCGCATGAATCCTTAGCATCTGAAGCTTCAGCACAGGCGCCGACAATACAAGCGGCCACTGTAAAAACAGTTTTGATTGTTGATGATGAACAGCCGGCACGCATGCGCTTAAAAGCCATGGTCGATGCCCTAGAAGACTACCAAGTGATAGCCGAAGCTGAAAATGGACGGCAAGCGATGTCAGCAAATGAGAGCCTCTCTCCTGATATCGTTTTACTTGATATCCGCATGCCAGAGATGGATGGTTTGGTAGCAGCAGCGCAGTTGAGTGAGCAAGATCAGCCGCCGGCGGTTATCTTTTGTACAGCCTATGATGAGCATGCTTTAGCCGCCTTTGATGCCCAAGCGGTAGGCTACTTGTTAAAGCCGGTATCGCGCTTGCAGTTGGCCGACAATTTGGCCAAGGCGCAGTCTGTTAATCGCTCTCAGCTAGCTAATTTAGTCCCTGAGCCTATCGGGCAGCGGTTATCTGAGGAGTGCTTGTCCGTGCGAACAAGAAGTGGGCATGAACTACTAGCAGTAAGTGAGATACGAGCATTAATAGCCGATAAAAAGTACGTTAGTGCTTACACACATAATAGAGAAGTGCTTTTAGATTTGAGTTTAAAAGAGTTGGAAGGTCGTTTTCCTCATCAATTTCTTCGTGTGCATCGCAATGCGCTAGTCGCCATTCGTTATATTCGTGGTTTAGAGCTAGATGAAGCGGTAAGTGGTCAATCGGTGATTCGACTGGAGGGTGTTGATATTACCCCCGTTGTAAGTCGTCGCCATTTACCTGAAATGCGGCGGCTACTTAAAACGGTTTGATGATGAATAAACATCAATCAATCGGTATTTCGCGGTAGAAAGAGGATAGTCATCCGTATTCTTAAAAGCTGATCAGATCTTCCGCATCAGCGAGAGTGTTCCTTTCTTACCGTTTTAAAAACGACATTTCCTAAGGTTTTGCTTATTATAGAGGTAATTGATTAGCGGCCATTTTATTGCATTGATAAGCCGCAGCCTACATTGGATACCTCATGACCGATAGCTCGCCAAAAACCATAACCATTGCCACGCGAAAAAGCCCACTTGCCTTATGGCAGGCTGAAACCATTCGCGATGCTTTATTACAGTTGCATCCGCATATAGCCGTTGAGTTATTACCCATGTCTACGCTGGGCGATAAAATATTGGATGCGCCATTAGCTAAAGTGGGTGGCAAAGGCTTGTTTGTAAAAGAATTAGAGACTGCCTTGCTAGATGGTCGCGCAGATATAGCCGTACACTCAACAAAAGACGTGCCTATGGCCTTGCCCGATGGGTTAACCCTAGGAGTGATTTGCGAGCGCGAAGATCCACTGGATGCCTTAGTTTTACCTTTAGCGCTTGATGGCAGTGCTCCCAAAATTACCTCATTAGATGATTTGCCCGTTGGCGCCATTGTCGGCACCTCAAGTTTACGAAGACAGTGTCAGCTACAGCAATTACGACCCGATATAAAATGCGAATCATTACGCGGTAATGTAAACACTCGTTTAGCCAAGCTAGACGCAGGTAAATACGATGCGATTATTCTCGCTGCCGCAGGTTTGCGCCGTTTAGGGTTTACTGACCGTATTAGCTACTCAATAAAACCGCAACATTTATTGCCCGCTGTTGCCCAAGGTGCATTATCTATTGAGTTACGCAGTAACGACGCCGATACACAAGCATTGCTGCAGTCGTTACACCACTTTGATAGTGCGCTCTGTGTACTGGCCGAGCGTGCGATGAACTGTCGATTGCAAGGCGGCTGTCAGGTACCGATTGCTGGTTTCGCAGAGTTAGGTCCTGATGATTCATTAACACTAGAAGGCCGAGTGGGTGCAATCGATGGCTCCGAATTATTAATTGAGCAGCATCAGATAGCCTTCACGCTTAATGGTGATAGCGATATTGAAAATAATATTCAGAGAGTGATTCAAGCTGAGCAGCTAGGTGAAACCATTGCCGACCGCTTATTAGCGCGTGGCGCGCGCGCTTTGCTTGATCAGGCTTATGACAATCAGTAATTCTAAATTGCGTGTTTTAGTCACACGTCCGGCCGGGCAGTCCGATCGTTTAGTCGATGTGCTGGCAGATGCAGGTATTACTGCAAGCTGTTTACCGCTGCTAAATTTAGAGGCGGTAACCGAAGCGGCCAAAATTGAATCTATAAAAAAACAATTGCAGCGATTAGGTAAGCAAGACTTTGTTATATTTATTAGCAGTAACGCTGTTAAATATACGGCTGAATTTTTAGAGCGATATGATCTTGCATGGCCAGCGTCATTGCCCTGTATTCCTATTGGTGGTGCAACGGCAAAAGCGATTCAAGATTTAGGCTGGTTGTTAGAGGCCGATGCTGAAAATCATGATTCAGCAGAGAAAAAATTACCGAGCAGTTTATCGACCAATTTATCGGCTTATAGCAGCGAAAAATTACTCGCGGAATTGAGTCGGCGAGATGTTAATGAAAAAAACATTACAATATTTCGTGGTGAAGGTGGTCGTGAGTTATTAGCCGATAATTTAACATCACGAGGCGCTAGCGTTGATTATTGTGAAATGTATAAGCGGCAACATCCTAGTTACAGTAGCGAACAGTTTGAACAGGCTTTGGGTGATAATTTAACTGCAATTTTATTTGCGAGTGGTGAAACATTAGAGAATTTTTATCGTCACATACAGAGAGATCGATTACAGGCTGCGGTAGAGAATGTGCCAATAATTGTGCCCTCGGAGCGCATTAAAGTTTTAGCTGAGCACTATGGTTTTAAAAATATATTGATAGCGGTGAATGCAAGTGCAGAAGGTTTTCTGCAAGTGATTGAGAAAAAGTTGAAAGCAAGCAAGTCTTAAAAGAAAAAAGATTTGCATAAAAGTAAATTAAAGTTACAGTCGGAAACGTATATGACTAATAAAGACAATAGTAATGATCAAGGCAATGGTAATAATGAAAAGAGCTCTGCAGCGAATAAGAGCGGCTTGCAAAATGACAAGGTTGAAGATGCGGTAATTATTGAAGATGAGAAAACCCCCGCTTCATCTCAGCAGGCGCCAGCCAAGCCAGCCAAGTCAGGTGAGTCAGGCAAGTCAAATAAGCCAGCCAATAAAAAAGGAGCTGCGCTTTCTGGGATAACCTTCATTATTGCTTTACTTGCTATAGTCGCAACGGCGTATATTGCTTGGTTATCATTTCAGCAGGCTGAACAATTGCAGACACTCACTGCAGATTCAAGTCGCTATTATCAACAAACTCAAAAACTTCAACAGTCACTTCAAAGTGTGCAAAATGAATCTCTAACGGCGCTCATGCTTCGAGATCAGCAGCGCGAGCAATTATCGTCAGCATTGCAAGATGCGAATCTTATTATTGATTCACATGGCAGGCGCTTACGGTCATTAACATCAACCACTACTGATGATTGGCGATTAGCCGAAGTAGAGTATTTATTACGTCTAGCCAACCAGCGTATTTTAATATCAAAAGACAGTGCAACGGCCTTAAATTTATTAGCGACGGCCGATCAAATATTATTAACGCTCGCTGACCCCAGGTTTTTTGATATTCGAAAAGCCATTGCTGAAGATCGTGCGGCACTATTATTAGTGGGTCAGCAAGATTTAGATGGCGTATTTTTACGTTTATCAGCATTAACACAGCAATTAGAGAAGCTGCCTTTAATTGCTATGCCCGCGTTTGAGTCTGTCGATAAGGTCGAGATAGCCAGTGTTGATGATTCGACGGTTTCTGTATGGCAACGAAAAATTAACGCCATTGGCAGTGCTACTTGGCAGGAATTAAAAAGTTTAGTAGTCATTAATCAGCGCAACTCAGATGTTAAGCCGTTACTACCGCCTGATCAGCAATATTATTTGCGTGGTAATTTACAGTTAATGATTAACCAATCGCAACTCGCCTTGTTAGACGGTCGACAGGCTGTGTATAGCGATAGCCTTAATCGTGCTGAACGTTGGTTGCAAGATTATTTTGCGAGCGACACCGATGCCATTCAATCGGTCATTGCCGATATACAGCAACTGCAAACAATCGCAGTCGATGTTGCGTTGCCAGATATTACTAATTCTTTATTAGCAGTAAAACAATTTTTATCTGAACAACGCCAAGTTGAAATTTTAGGTGTTACAAAAAATGCAGGAGTTGAGGAAAAACTTAAGCCGGAGCCGGAGCCGGAGCCGGAGCTCAAGCCAGATCCAGAATCCTCTTTAGAGAATATTGAGGCGGCTTTATGAGACGCCTATTTATTTT
>CAXAHI010000113.1:0-7893 GCA_963968645.1 uncultured Gammaproteobacteria bacterium
CAATAAAATACGACAATAAAAACATGACAATAAATCAGTTCTTTAAAAGGGTTGGGCGTATTAATCTAAACTCTTATCAATAAAATTCTTATCAATAAGCTTTTATCAATAAAGAATATTGTCAATAAAAAACATTTGGAATGTTAGCCAGATTAATGGCTTATCATCCAAGGGCGTTGAGAAGGGAATATCTTGCTACCATCGGCTAAGTACATGACTTGGCTTTTTTTAGCGTTAGGCTGTTCACAACCGCAACCACTGCCGTTCTTTTTATCGCGGCTATCGACAGAGGATATAATGGGTTCGTGCTTGCTTTTTTCATTGGTGCTGTGAGCTTTGCGACGCTCGTCTGACATTGAAAGAAATTCAGGTGCCATAAGAATGACTCTGCCACAGGCAGTTTTGCAGGTTGGACAAAGCTGTGGTGCTTGGTGATTGTCCATTGAAACTAATTCGTGAAATAAACCATGCTCTGAACATTTGTAATCATATAGTGGCATTGTGGGCTCCGGTTTGTCTGGCTCTGTTTATACAGATTATATTTTTAATTTTTTTGATGTTAATAAATAATTGGCTGATTGATGAATGAAGTTATAAATCGATTTATGAAGAGAAGGGGTAAGGAATTACCTTGCCCCTTCTTTCCGGTTATGCGCGCTTAAAGATCGGGCGCTAATGGCACATCAACACTGCCATCGACTTCTATTTTGGGTCCTTCAGCATTCGGTTGAATATCGAAATCAAAGATATCGGTAGGTAACCATAATGTTGCACAGGCGTTTGGAATGTCGACCACACCACTAATATGTCCTTGTACCGGCGCACACCCTAAGAGGGCATAAGCCTGCGCTTTGGAGTAACCAAACTTAGTCATATATTCAATAGCATTTAGACAGGCTTGACGGTAAGCGACATTGACATCGAGGTAATGCTGCTTGCCTTGCTCATCAACCGAGATACCTTCAAATATCAGGTAATCATCGTATTTAGGTGTAATGGGGCTTGGCTTAAAGATAGGGTTTTTAACGCCGTATTTTTTCATGCCGTCTTTAACAAGATTCACGCGTAAGTGAATCCAGCCCGCCATTTCGATAGCACCACAGAATGTAATTTCGCCATCACCTTGGCTAAAGTGTAAATCACCGACACTTAAACCGCCGCCATCAACATAGACAGGGAAATACACTTTAGAGCCACGAGATAAATCTTTAATGTCACAGTTACCGCCATGCTCACGAGGAGGAACGGTACGCGCCGCTTCTGCTGCTGCCACTTTCGCTTCATCAGCGTTCATGCGGCCCATATGTGCAGTATCTTCATAAGGCATTGCCGCTAACGGTGGAACGCGGTCAGGATCAGTATCAACAAGTTCTTGCTCACGCTTGTTCCACTCGGCTAACATTTCTGCTGAGGGTAAGCAGCCAATTAGTCCTGGATGAATTAAGCCGGCAAATTCTACGCGGGGTATATGACGCGATTTAGTGAACATGCCGTTGAAATCCCAAATCGATTTTTGTGCTTCTGGGAAATGTTCAGTTAAGAAACCACCGCCATTTTGCTTTGAGAAAAAGCCATTAAAGCCCCATTGGCTGTCTTCGAATGTGCCAATATCAAGAATATCGACGACAAGTAAGTCACCAGGCTCTGCGCCTTCAACACCGACTGGGCCCGATAAAAAATGCACTTGGGTTAAATCAACATCACGTACATCGGAGGCGTCATCATTGTTAGCGATTTGACCACCGGTCCAATCGATACATTCAATAATAAAGTCATCGCCAGGCTTAACGGTTGCAGCCATTGGAATATCTGGATGCCAGCGGTTATGGATCTTATCGTTTTCATAAGCAGATTGTTTAAGGTCAACCTTAATAATCGTCTCGGCCATGGTTGTTCTCCTAGAAGTGTGTCGGTTGTTTTAATGTATGAGTGGGTTGCGTTATATCAATGGTTAATCAGTATTGATTGATTAGCTCTGCCGTGACTGCATTGATACTTCCCTAGAGCTTCACTATCGCGATTTATGCGCTAAACAACCATTCGTAATCAAGCCTAAGCGATTACGTTATTTGACGTAGGTCGGCTGAATAGCCAGTGTTTATGGGGTATGCGAAGAAGGTTGTTAGCTTGAGCATGATTTTTCATGCTGCTGCTAATGCTGGTGTTAATGGTCATGTGAATGGCGCTTTAAAGGCCTATTCAAAATGTATCTATTGAAGGGGCTTGTTAACGTGGGCTAGAGGTCAAGTATAACGTGATTAGCTTGTTGCTAGAGACGAGGAGAGAAGAGAAGAGCTATAAAAGTTTATCAATAAAAACGATGGTGGCTAAAATCCACCATCGTTTAAGCTGACAATATTAATTAAAAGACTTATACCGATAAGTAACCTTTGATTTTATCGGTATTCACATTGTCGCGTAAATCTTCATGAATAAAGTTGCCTTTATCAATCACAATAATACGATCAGCAACTGCCATGGTAAAACTCAACACTTGCTCAGAAACAATAATAGTGATTTCACGCATTTTCTTAATTTCATTAAGCACGTTGGCAATATCTTTAATGATTGAGGGTTGAATGCCTTCGGTCGGCTCATCCAATAAAAGGACTTTAGGGTTGGTGACCAGTGCACGCGCAATGGCTAGTTGTTGTTGCTGGCCACCCGATAGGTTACCGCCTTTACGATGACGCATATCGCGTAGTACCGGGAATAGCGCATAGATATCATCGGGTATTTTTTTCATTTTCGACACTTCCATGCCGGTTTCAATATTTTCTTGAACCGTGAGCGCTGGAAAGATCATGCGGCCTTGTGGCACATAGGCTATGCCGTTTTCAACGCGCTGAAAACTTTCATTGTGAGTGACATCAACACCATCAACCACAATTTTACCATCAGAGGCAGGTAAGATACCGATCAACGATTTGAATAACGTCGTTTTACCCATGCCATTACGGCCCATGATAGCTAAGGTTTCATTTTTCTTTACTGAAAAGTCTAAGCCATGAATAACTTCACTTTGGCCGTAAGATACTTTTAAATTTGAAACGTCTAACATACTAACCTCTTTGGACTCTCTTGCCATTGAATGTGGGTATTGCTTGATTTATGTCTATGCTGTGACATTGCCACGACAACGCCATGACAATGCCACGACGACTTAATGACCTAAATAAACTTCAATTACTTTAGGATCATTTTGAACTTTTTCCATTTGACCGGCAGCAAGTATTTTTCCTTGATGCAATACCGTTACCTTTTGGGCAATTTGTGCAACAAAATCCATATCATGTTCTATGACGAGTACCGATCGGCCTTTAGAGATTCTTTTTAATAAATCTCCAGTCTGTTCGCGCTCTTTAACCGACATGCCAGCAACGGGCTCATCTAGCATTAGCAGTTGTGGGTCTTGAATCAGTAACATGCCAATTTCTAGCCACTGTTTTTGTCCATGGCTTAGTAATGCCGACTCAGTATCAAGCGCATCTTCGAGCATAATCTCTTTGGCGATTTCATGTATTTTTTGAATCACTTTTTCATTGCGCTTAAACAATAAAGAGCCAAGAACGGTGCGACCATAAGGGTAGGAGACCTCAAGGTTTTCAAATACCGTTAAGTTTTCATAAATAGACGGTGTTTGAAATTTGCGGCCAACACCTGCTCTTACAATTTCATGCTCAGCGAGCTTAGTCAGTTCTTTATTTAAAAACTTAATGCTGCCAGAACTGGCTTTGGTTTTACCGCAAATTAAATCCAGCACAGTTGTTTTACCGGCGCCGTTTGGCCCAATAACGACATGCAGTTCATTTTTATCGATATAAAGGTTTAAGTTGTCTACCGCTCTAAATCCATCAAAGGAAACCGTTAGATCTTCTATTGCTAATGTTAAATCAGTTGATGTGCTCATATTTGCTCCAGTAAGGTAAGCCACTACCGTATATTAGTAAGACGATTTAGTTAGCCGCTTCAGATTTAGCGGTGTCGTCTAAAGGTAGAGATTCTTTACGTTTGAATAATCGAGTAATAAATTTAAAGCGATCAGTAATGTAATGACCATAGTCTTGCCACAACCCGGCTAAACCGTTAGGGAAGAACATTACTACCGAGATAAATAATCCGCCCATTAGGAATAACCATAATTCAGGGAAGGATTCAGAAAACGCGGTTTTACCAAAGTTAATTAATAAGGTGCCATACACGGCGCCAATAAGAGACATGCGTCCACCGACAGCGGCAAATATAACCATTTCGATAGAAGGTACGATGCCCACAAACGATGGCGACATAAAGCCCACTTGCAGCGTAAACATTGCGCCACCAATGGCCGAAATTAATGCCGCAAAACAGAATATGAATATTTTGAAGTTAGAAACGTCATAGCCAGAGAACCGCACGCGATCTTCTTTATCTCTAATGGCTAGCAGTAAGCTACCGAATTTACTGGTTAGGATAAATCGTGAGATAACAATAACCGTGAGTAATAGGGCGCAGTTAATAAAGTAAAAGAGATACTTGGCACTATCACTGGTCATGTCCCAGCCGTTTAATGTGCGTAAATCGGTAATACCATTAATGCCACCGGTAAAACCCTGCTGGCCAACAATTAAGACCGTTAGAATAACGGCAATAACTTGAGTGATAATGGCAAAGTAAACACCACCTACGCGGCGCTTAAACATGGCGGCGCCAATAACGTAGGCAAACACTGCAGGTAACACAAGAATAGCGACAATGGTAAATGCGAAGCTGTTGAAGGGTTCCCAAAACCATGGCAGTTGAGTGATCTGGTTCCAATCCATAAAGTCAGGAATACCAGGTGTTGATTGAATAGCAGTATTAGCTGCTGATGAGGCTTCGAGTTTTAAATACATCGCCATGCCATAACCGCCTAGGCCAAAAAAGATACCTTGTCCTAGGCTGAGTATGCCGCCATAGCCCCATAACAATACTAAGCTAACGGCCGGAAAGGCGTAGGTTAAGTATTTACCGACTAAGTTGAGTCGGAATAGATCGAGGCATAGAGGGAATATCACTAATACTAATAGCGCGAGAAGAATAAAGCCGACAAAGCCTTGTTTTCCGCCCATTAGTTTATTGTAGATAAAGCTCATAGATATTCTCCAAATCTTTTATTTAAGATATTTACACAATATTGGTTAGTTGCGTGTGTTCGGTTGCTGCATAAAATGCATCGTTAACTACTAACGACGCACCTTGCTGGCAAATAATCCTTCAGGTTTAAACATCAGTATTAGTACAAGTGCAAACAAGGTATAAACTTTTGCCATTGAGCCACTAATAAAGAATTCTAAAATGGATTGCGCCTGTGCAATAGAGAACGCTGATGCGATAGTGCCGAGTAAGCTAGCGGCGCCACCAAAAACAACGACCATAAAGGTATCAACAATATACAGTGTGCCTGTGGTTGGGCCGGTAGAAGCAATGGTGGTAAACGCTGCACCAGCAATGCCTGCAATACCGCAACCTAGCGCAAAAGTGTAACGGTCAACCTTTTTGGTATTGATACCCACAGCGCCACTCATAATACGGTTTTGCGTAGTGGCTCTAACACGTAAACCCCAGCTTGATTTGTACATGAGGTAAAAAACAGCAAAGGTAACGAATGCGGTAAGTGCTAAAACGAACATGCCGTTAATGGGAATATGAATCATCTCAGTCGGCTGGTAAGAGCCCATTAACCAATCGGGTAGGGCGGGGCTAACTTCTCGTGCACCAAAAATAGAGCGATAGCTTTGTTGCATAATGAGGCTTAAACCCCAGGTCGCTAATAAGGTGTCGAGTGGTCTTTTATAAAGATGCCGTATTAGCGCGTATTCGGCGAGATACCCTAGGGCCCCCGCAACAAAGAATGCGATAACAATGGCGAAAACAAAGTAGTAGGGCATAAAAGCCGGAAAGTATTGTTCGGTTATGCTGGCAATAAGATACGTTGTGTATGCACCCGCAGCCATAAACTCACCGTGAGCCATATTGATAACGCCCATTTGGCCAAAAATAATAGCTAAACCTAAAGCCATTAAAAGAAGTACGCTAAAAAGACTGAATCCTGCAAAGCCTTGCATGGCTAAAATCGAACCTAGTTCGCCGTATGTGTAACCGCCTAGCATGATGATGTCTCCGTCTTTTTAAGCTCAAGGCTCAAAATAGAAATAAAGATGGTCTAAAAAATGTGTTTGCGCTTTTAAACGTTACGCATAAAAATTGGATATAAAATATCTTACAAAAACGTATTAGTTAAATTTGAATCATTAATCAAAGCTAGCCAATAGAGGTCTCGTAAGTCCTATATCAGCTAGCGGTGAAGTTTTTCTTTTTACTAAAGCGTCATAAATTAAATCGGATAACTTAATAAAGATAAAAAGTATCAAGTGATCGCGAACTAATTGCTTACTGGTAGCCAGCTGGGAATGGATCTGGCTCAATCAATGCTGATTCATAAACAACTTCAGCTTGACCGTCTTTGTTCCACTTACCTACACGTGCAACACTCCAAAGGTGATGATTAGGGTGTAACTTCACGTAGCCTTCTGGTGCCATTGTTAATTCAATATCGCCTTCTTCAGAAGCAGCAACTACTTTATCGATGTCGAATGATCCTGCTTTTTCGACAGCGGCTTTCCATAACCAAGGTCCTAAGTAAGCGGCTTGAGTTACGTCACCAATTACACTGTCTTCGCCCCACATTTCTTTAAACGCGGCAACAAATGCTTTGTTGTTTGGGTTGTCCTGGCTTTGGAAATATTTCATGATTGAGTAGAAACCTTCAAGGTTCTCACCACCAATGCCTAATACTTCATCTTCAGTAACCGAGATAGTTAGCAAAGTTTGTTTCTTAGAAGTAATACCAGCGGCTTTTAACTGCTTAAACCATGCAACGTTACTTCCGCCTACAACAGCTGCGTAGATAACATCAGGCTTTTTAAGACGGATTTTGTTGATAACCGAACCGAACTGCGTGTCACCTAATGGCTTGTACTGTTCGCCAACGACTTTGCCGCCTAACACGTTTTCAATGTGCTTACGTGCAATCTTCATAGATGTACGTGGCCAAATATAATCAGAACCAATTAAGTAAAACGTTTTTGCGCCTTTTTCTTTCGCTACCCAGTTAAGACCATCAATGATCTGTTGTGTGGCTTCCTGGCCTGTGTAGATAACGTTTTTAGACTGTTCAAGTCCTTCATAAAAAGTTGGGTAGTAAAGCAAGCCATTTTCTTTTTCAAAAACAGGTAATGCTGCTTTTCTTGATGCAGAAGTCCAGCAACCAAATACAGCAGCTACTTTATCTTTCACTAACAATTTACGACTTTTTTCAGCAAAGGTTGGCCAATCACTAGCGCCATCTTCCTGAATGATCTCGATCTTACGGCCAAGAATACCGCCCATATCGTTGATCTGTTTTATGGCAAGCTTTTCAGCTTCTTGCGCGCCTGTTTCACTAATTGCCATGGTGCCGGTCAGTGAATGAAGAATACCAACAGTGACTGTATCGTCAGTAATGGCGAGTCCAGTTGTATTGATTTCATCGGTGGGTAGAGCTAACGCGTTAGCCGTAAGCATGAGGCTTACGGATGTAGACGCGATTAACGTCTTCAACTTGGTGCGTGTGCACCGAAATGGGCTTTTCTTAAACATCATTTGATCCTCTGTGCCGGTTAATTTGATCGGTATAAAGACGTAACGACACGACGGGTGTAGCGCTATAAAAAATAGCTACGGTCATGCATCAGCAAGCAACAATAGATTGCCGTCTTATGGGGTAAATTATCCTTAAATACCGTGTTAATCAGCAATTCGCTGATTGCACCAGTGCGCTACGTCAGTTGACTGTGGGTAAATAGACGCAGTGATTTAAGTTATTTGACGTAA
>CAXAHI010000114.1:0-7833 GCA_963968645.1 uncultured Gammaproteobacteria bacterium
AGTGATATAGACAGTAGCTGAAGTAGAGGCGTTTTGAGTCAACAGATTAATTGAACAACAAGTGAGTGGATAAAACCGTGGCAACGAGTAACAACGATTTGATAAGAGTAGGTGTCATTGGCGCGACTGGATATACCGGTTCTGAGTTGCTGCGATTACTGCTGCGTCACTCACAGGTGGAGTTAACGGTAGTTACATCTCGATCTGAAGCAGGCGTAGCATTGTCTGATTATTGGCCTAACTTGCGCGGCGAGTGTAATCTTTCTTTTACTGCGCCCAGTGCCAGCGAGCTAACTGCTGCTTGTGATTTAGTCTTCTTTGCCACGCCGCATGCTGTATCAATGCATATGATGCGAGAGCTAATGGCGATGGATGTCAGAGTTATCGATTTATCTGCCGATTTTCGTTTACAAGATATTCCGCAGTGGGAAGCTTGGTATGGCGAAAAACATGCTTGCCCTGAATTAGTCGAGCAAGCAGTTTACGGTTTGCCAGAAGTGAACCGTGACAATATTCGAGAGGCTAAATTACTGGCTTGTCCTGGCTGTTACCCCACATCGGTTCAGTTAGGCTTTTTGCCATTACTAGAAAATAATTTAATTCACACCGATAGCTTAATTGCGAATTCAGCTTCGGGAGTGAGTGGTGCGGGTAGACAAGCAAAAGTAGCGAATCTGTTTTCTGAAATGAGTGATAACTATAAAGCTTATGCAGTAGCGGGGCATAGACACCTTCCTGAAATTGAACAAGGCTTGAACGCCGCAGCCGATACAAAAGTGACGCTCACATTTGTGCCGCATTTATTACCCATTATTCGAGGTATTCATTCGACACTTTATTGTAAGCCTAAAGATATGAGTGTTGATTTTCAGGCGCTATTTGAGCAGCGATTTGCGAATGAACCCTTTGTTGATGTCTTGCCTGCCGGTGTTTATCCCGAAACACGCAGTGTTAAAGGCACTAATCACTGTCGTATTAGCGTGCAGCCTGTTGAAGGTTCAGAGATGTTAGTGATTCTCGTGGTGGAAGATAACCTCTTAAAAGGCGCGGCGGGCCAGGCAGTACAGGCCATGAATATAATGTATCAATGGGAAGAGACACTTGGCTTGCGCGATATTGCGTTAATGCCTTAGGCCCGTGACATTATTTATGAATAATACTCGAACCATTGTTTTTCGACTTAACCCCAGAAAAAAAATAGCGCTTGCTTGCGCCATTGTTTTTTCGTTAGCTCTATTAATAGTCGGCGGCCTATTTATTTACAACACAGGCATGGCCGATGGTCGACAGGCCGTGGTGCAGAATAAATTAATCACTACCGAGTTAGCTAAGTTGCAAACTGTTTTTCGTGGTGAGCAGCAGCGTGCGGTGAATGCCGAGAAATCAGCAGAAATTGATCGCTTAGCCGCAGAAGAAGTGAGAAAAGAATTGCTAGGCTATCGTAATAAGCTTGCCGAGCTTCAGAGTAGCGTCGATTTTTATCGGGGTTTAATGGCGCCAGATGAGTTAGAGAAAGGCTTGGGTCTGCATGGCTTTCATATTTCTTACAATAAAAGAACCAATAGCTATGCCTATAAGGCCTTAGTGACCCAAGCCGGCGGTAATAATCGACTGCTCAAAGGTGCGCTCTCTATTCGCTTAATGGTTGAATCGAGTGATTCTACTGCGAAAGAGTCTATTAAAGAGTATGCATTATCGGATTTACCGGACTTTACCGGTGAGTTACCCGCTAAGCTTCGGTTCCGCTTTTTTCAGACAATTGAGGGCTCATTCAAATTGCCCGACAATCTAACGCCTGTTAGCATGGTGATAGAGCTAGAATCGACAGGTAAGGCAGCACAAAAAATCAATAAAACCTTTAACTGGCAAGATCTCTTAGGAGCGCATTAATGTTTAACAACAAATCAAAATCGACCGTTATCAGTAGTGAGAACACTACTTTAATCGCTAAAGGCACCGAAATTAGTGGGCAGGTCAGTTTTACTGGCTGTTTAGAAATTGAGGGAGTCGTTCGCGGTAATATCGTGGTCGAGGCAGGTTGTGAGGTATCTCAGGTGCGCATCCAAAATAGTGGTGAAGTGCACGGCGACGTTTGCGCCCCTATTGTTATCGTTAATGGCAACATCGAAGGGAATGTTTACTCCTCTAAACGCGTCGAAATGGCTGCAAATGCTGTGGTGTGTGGTGATGTTCATTACCAGATGATAGAAATGGTGAAGGGTGCGCAGATTAATGGCGGCTTGCTCTATACTAAAGAATCGTCAGATTCGATAGTTTCTAGTGGCATTGAGAAAGCACAAGCTATTGATTCTAATGAGGTTCTTGAAGGGTATGTTGATTCCGGCTTAAATGGCTGATAACCTCTTTAATTCACACGTATATTTAGGTATTTAATTGTTAATGAATAGTGCAACAACACCGCTAGCAGACACCTTAGTTTTTACTGACAGTGCTGCGAATAAAGTGAAAGTCCTCGTTGATGAAGAAGGCAATGAGGATCTAAAACTGCGCGTGTTTGTTACTGGTGGTGGATGTGCTGGTTTTCAGTATGGCTTTACGTTTGACGAGTTAATCGCCGATGACGACGCTATTATTGATAATCACGGTGTTAGCTTGGTTGTTGATTCTATGAGCTATCAGTATTTAGTGGGTGGCAGTGTTGATTACACTGAAGGTCTAGAAGGTTCGCGATTTATTGTCGATAACCCAAATGCCGATGCTACTTGCGGTTGTGGTTCTTCTTTTTCTGTATAGATTTACAGTGTGTGCTTAAAACAAAAATAATTATCAGGTCGGAGGGATTTCGTCATGAGTGTTTACCAACGGTTTTTATCAAAGGTTTTTGTCAGTTTTTTCATGTTTGTTTCTACTATAGCTACTGCTGAGTCCTCGGCGAGTAGTGCTAATTTCATTCAAGGTGTTTCTGAAGTAACTGCTAAGTCGCATCTTACGCTCGAAGAAAAATACCTTGCTGATATCAGCGTTCATAGCCCGCAAGAGTTACTCGATATTTTAACCCGTGCAAATATGCTGTTCGAGAGTGGCCAGTACTCAGCAAAAGACTCATCCCCTATTATTTTTTTATTACATGGTGACGAGGCGCGCATCTTATTTAAGCAGCAATATGCAAATAATAAAGCGGTAGTTGATCTCGCCGCTAAGCTAACAGCGCTGAATGTTGTAGATATAAAGGTCTGTGATATTTGGATAAATGGCAACAATCTTTTTGTTAAAGATCTACAGCCATTTGTAGGGGTTGCCAACAATGCGGTGGTTGAAGCTGAGCGGTTGGTTTCTCAAGAGAATTATCAATATTTTTAATAGCTCTACTTTTAATAGCTCTTCATAGTTCTAAATAGTTATGCTGAGTAAATGCAGCCGGCAATCACATTATGTGTAGCGCCGGTTACATTGTTAAGCATAATAGGCTGTTGGTCTAACCGTTGTTTAGCTAGCCATGCAAAAGCGCAGGCTTCTATCCAGTCTGGACCAATGCCGATCTCATCAGTGGTTGTAATAGTTATAGTAGATTCCGAATAGCGACTGTCGCAAATACTTTGTAGCGTCTCTAAAAAGAACGAATTCCTCGCCCCACCACCGCAGCAGTAAACAATCGAAGGTCGCTGAGATTGAGTTGCATGCGCTGCGTTATTCTCAATATTAGATGCAAAAGCCGCCTCCAAAATTGTCTCGCAGCTTAAACGCATCAATGTGGCTTGAACATCCTCATTACACACTGCATGCTTATTCTCAAGAATCGATTCAAGCCAAGGCAAATGAAACTCTTCTCGCCCTGTACTTTTGGGCGCGGCTTCAGAAAAATAAGGGTGCGCTTTTAAGTCGCTAAGCAGGGCTTCATTGACCGTTCCCGATCTTGCCCACTCACCATTGTTATCGAACGCGACATGTTTATGCTTGAGTATCCAAGCATCCATTAAGCCATTCGCTGGCCCGGTATCAAAGCCGTTAACAATATTCCCTTGTCTCACTACTGTGATGTTGGCTATGCCACCCAAATTCAAAAAAACGCTGCTTTCAATATTGTTAGGCGCTATGGCTTGATGAAAAGCGGGGGCGAAAGGTGCGCCTTGACCGCCTGCTGCCATATCACGGCGTCGAAAATCTGCCACAGTCGTAATCTGAGTTTTTTCAGCAATAGTATTGGCGTCACTAATTTGCAGAGTAAATCCAGGTGAGTTGTTATCTTTAGGTGGGCGGTGCCGAATGGTTTGTCCGTGGCTGCCAATGGCGACAATATCTTTATGGCTGAGCTTAGCTTTGGCGAGTAGCTGGTTTACTGCGTCGGCAAACAAGCAGCCTAACTGTAAGTCCAGCTTACCCATACGCTCAATTTCATTATTGCCAGGTAGGCAAAGTGCAGCAATGGCTTGTTTGGTCGGAAAGTCTATGGGGTGTTCATGATGTGCTAATAAGAGGGGTTTATCCTCAGTGCAATCCACGAGCGCGGCATCTATATAGTCAATACTCGTTCCTGAAATCAGACCAATATAGAGCTGTCTCATTGTGCGCTAGCAAGTTTAATATGACTGCTATAACTGGCTAACTGTAATTGAGTCGATTCTATGGAGGCTAAAAAGCCAGCTTTTAAGCTTTTATCTAAACGTTTAGCTTTGGGCAGCTTTTTAAGAATAGTTCTTGGATTGCGGTGAACACCATTCACTAAAAACTCATAGTGTAAGTGTGGCCCGCTGCATAAACCGGTACAGCCTACTTGCCCAATAATTTGACCTTGTTTAACACGCTGACCTTTGTTGACTGATCGGCGATGCAAGTGCAAATATTTAGTCGTATACGCTTCGCCATGCTTAATAAATATGTAGTTACCGTTGGCCTTGCTTCTGCCTGATGCTGAAACGCGACCATCACCGGTAGAAAAAATGGGCGTGCCTCTTGGTGCCGCATAATCAATACCGCGATGCGGTTTAACCACTTTCGTAATGGGGTGCAGTCGGCGAAGGTTAAAGCTAGAGCTAATACGCGTAAAATCTAACGGGGCGCGTAAAAAAGCTTTGCGCATGCTAACACCATCTTCATTATAGTAGCCGGTATCGCCATCAGGGTCGGTATAGCGAAAGGCGTTATATTCAGTGCCGCGATTGGTATAAGACGCAGCAATAATTTTGCCTTCATCAATTTTTTCACCATCTAGGTAATGTTCTTCGTAAACCACGGTGAATTGATCGCCGTTTCTAACGTCGAGTACAAAATCAATAACACCGCCAAAAATATTCGCCATATTCATAGTGATGGATTGCGAGACATCGGCGCGTTGAGCCGATAGCGAAAGTGAGTCGTTAATAAAGGCGCTGCGATACACTTTTCGAATAGTCGGGGTACGAGTCACTCTATTAATATCAAAGCGCGTTTTTTCGTTAACGCTATTGCGTATAAAGTGAATGCTCTCAAGTGGAGATTTAATGCGAATCACTTGTTCTAATTGGTCATGCTCGCCAAGAACAAATTCAAGTTGCTCGCCAGGAAACATACGCGTTAGAGCTTTGCCTTCACTGCCGGACTCAACCACCTGATACACATCGCGCGCATTGAGTCCCACACGGTCAAAAACCATCGATAGGTTGTCACCCTTTTTAAGAGTTTGCTGTATACGCTTAGTTGGATTAGCCGTTCTTTCTTTAATAGATGTAGCATCTGACGCTATGGCTTGAGTAATGTTAGATTCAGCTGTGTTTGCGGGTGCTGCATTTAAAGCGGCTGTATTTAAATGGCCTTTATTTGAAGAAGACGTGAATTTAGCTTGCGTATAAACAGCGGCTTGCTCTGGTGTTGAACGGGATACGCTCTTTAATTGTCTCCCTGCTTGGTCAGGTAGCGTTAAAGCAAAGGTTGTGCGGTCATTATTGATTGGGCTCTTAACATCTGCAGCGTTACTGCTTTCTCTCACTTCTTCTATTAAAGGCGTGGGCGCATCAGATTGCAGCGAGTTACCAAGCCCTAATGCAACCGAGCAAACGGCAAAGGCTAGAATAGCGGCTTCTATTTTGGTTAGCTTTAATAGAAGGCTAAATACGCGAGAGTGAAAATTACGCCACCACGGAGTGGTGTTTTTATTAGCGGTGAGTGTTGCATGTCTGTTCTTTGCCATAAATCTGGTTCACTTAGCTGCTTAAAGGCATTCCAAAATTAGGTTTATAGCCCTTAAGTATATCAAAAGATAGAGAAAAGCCACGAGTGAATAGCGTTGTTAGTGGTGTTTTGTGAAACAATTTCTAGATTTCCTAGTGGTAAGTACGCATTGATAGTGTATCGTTCCGCGCTAAGTTTTAATCATTCTATATATGGAGTTAGGCCTACTATGTCACCTGAAGTACTGGCGGATTTAAAGTCACGCGAGTTAATTGCCCAATTAACTGCCGAAGACGCACTCAATGAACATCTAGCGAGTGGCCCAAGAACACTTTACTCCGGTTTTGACCCAACGGCGGATAGCCTTCATATAGGAAGTCTTGTCCCTTTATTAGCATTGCGACGTTTTCAGCTGGCAGGTCACAAGCCGATTGTATTAGTAGGGGGCGCAACAGGCCTTATCGGTGATCCTAGCTTTAAAGCAGAAGAGCGTAAGCTTAATGGTCCTGATGTCGTGGCGCAGTGGGTTGAAAAGATCCGCAAGCAAACCAGTGCCTTCGTCGATTTTGATGCAGGAACCAGTAGCGCAGAGGTAGTTAATAACCTTGATTGGACAGCGGGCATAGAAATGCTCGATTTCCTCAGGGATATTGGTAAACACTTCTCTGTTAATAGCATGATACAAAAAGAATCGGTAAAGCAGCGGCTTGATAGAGAAGGGGCCGGCATATCGTTTACTGAGTTCACCTATATGATTATGCAGAGCTATGATTTTGCGCAGCTATATAAGCGTTATGGTTGCACGCTACAAATAGGCGGAAGTGATCAGTGGGGAAACATCACAGGCGGCATCGATTTAACCCGCCGAATGCATCAAGCGCAAGTGTTTGGCGCAACGCTTCCTTTAGTCACAAAGGCTGACGGCACCAAATTTGGTAAAACCGAGTCAGGAACCATCTGGCTAGACCCTAATAAAACTTCACCTTATGCTTTTTATCAGTTTTGGATGAACACCTCAGATGAAGACGTCTATCGATTCCTTCGTTTCTTTACCTTTATGGGGGTGAGCGATATATCAGCTGTCGAGATAAGTGATGCAGAAGCGACAGGTCGAAAAGCCGCTCAAGGAATATTGGCGGCAGAGGTAACAAAATTGGTTCATGGCGATAAAGGGTTAGAGGCGGCACAAAGAATATCGCAAGCAATGTTTGCCGGAGACTTACAAAGTCTTTCAGAAGAAGATTTTTCTCAGCTCGCATTAGATGGATTACCCAGTACCTTAATAGAAGGTGAGTCTAATTTACTCAGTGAGCTATTAGTTGAGTCAGGTGTTGCGGTAACGCCTAAAGGTGAAGTGACGATGGGGCAGGCAAGAAAATTCATTAAAAGTAATGCGATTGCCGTAAATGGAGAGAAAATAACGGACGAAAACGCCGTTCTTCGTCGAGAATCGGGATATTTTGGTCGCTACCACCTCATAAAAAGAGGAAAGAAGGTGTTTCACCTAATTGAGTGGAAATAAAGTTGGATTGAGCACTACTGCTGTAGGCCAATAGAACCGGTGGTTGCTAGATTTTTTGATCCAATAAATTGATCAAAAAGTAAGTCAAATAACTTATTCAAAAAAAGGTTAAAAAAAGGCTTGCAAGGTTCCAGTCTCTACGTATAATGCCGCCCTCACTTGCCAAGTAGCATATATATAAAGCTACTGAAACAGTGAATTAGAGT
>CAXAHI010000115.1:0-7629 GCA_963968645.1 uncultured Gammaproteobacteria bacterium
CTATCAAATAAAGTTTAAAGATCTAGACTCGGGCATGTCGGGCCACCCCCGACGAACTTGAACTTGAACTTGAACTAAAAAATCAAAAACCTACCCAAACAAAAACTCATTCAGTTCAACCTTCAACCCTCAGCCTCAGCCTCCACAATCAAATCATCAACCAACGTCTCAGCCTCCACCTCATGTTTCCCCGCTTCCAAATCCAGCAACCACTGCTTAAACTCAATCCCACCACTAAACCCCGTCAACTTACCATTACTCCCCACAACACGATGACAAGGAATCATAATAGGAATCGGATTAGTCCGATTACAAGTACCAACCGCACGAGACGCCTTCGGCTTACCCACCATACGAGCAATATCACCGTAACTCGAAGTCTCACCATAAGGAATACGCGACACAATCTCTAACACCTGCCGCTGAAAATCAGAACCCTTAGGATTTAAACGCAATGAAAACCGCACTCGCTCACCAGCGAAATACTCTTTTAATTGCATAATAGCGTTTACAAAAAAGGCCGCATCCTTTCGCCACTCAGCTTCAGGAAGCATCGGCGCAGAACCGTCTTGAAAATTAACGTGAGAAAGCCCCTGAAAATCGCCAACTAATAGCAATTTACCAAAAGGAGAATCGGTATAGCAGTAATGTGTCGTCATTAACTTTGGCCTCATTGATATTGCTGCAACATAAAAATATTTTTTGCTGCACCCAACGTAATGGATAAACCGTGCTCAATCTAACAATTCCAAACAGACTACGCCCAATTTCAGGACGATAGAACCCCCATTTACCTCTAAAATGGCACAAATCTTCGTATATTTGATTAATAAACTGCCAATTCACCTATCCATAAAAATAATAAATAAGGCTGGTACGCTTAATCAGCTGAGGTTTTCGTTTTTCCGCATTTACTGCAGGTACTCACCGTTAACAACTTGCCCTTTTTGACGTCAAATCGCGTAGTCGTATCCACTTCCCAGCGATGATGTCCATGCTGGCAGAGGCTGGAACGCTTAACGCGCTTTAATTGCGCCGCTTTACCAAACTGCCCTTTTATAACATTACTCATATTATTTTCAATTATTTCAAATGCTTACAATTTTATTGATTCACTAGGGACTTAACTTTTGTCGCCACGGTCTTATTTCCTTTGCTACTGTGGCATCATATTCCTTAAAGAAAACAGGAGCCAGCACTGTGGACCAATATCAATCTATTCTCGAAATCATCGCACTCAGCATGGGCGTTGCTTGGGCTAGCGGCGTTAACCTTTATGCAGTGCTGCTTGTCTTAGGCCTTGGCGGCGCGTCGGGTAATATCGCCCTACCCGCTGAACTCGCATTACTCGAAAACCCATTAGTTATTGGGGCTGCCGGCCTTATGTATATGGTAGAGTTTGGGGCCGATAAAATCCCCGGTGTCGATACCGTTTGGGATACGCTGCATACCTTTATTCGTTTGCCCGCTGGCGCTATGCTCGCCGCAGGAGCCGTAGGTGAGGCTGAACCTGCCATGATACTTGCGGCAGCGATTGTCGGCGGCAGCGTTGCTGCGACCTCACATCTAGTCAAATCAGGGAGTCGTATGGTCATTAACACCTCTCCTGAACCGGTAAGTAATTGGACGGCCTCGATTGTTGAAGATATTAGTGTTGTAGGGGCAATCTGGCTGGCGCTGAATCATCCTGTGCTGCTATTAGCATTATTAGTCGTGTTTATCGGCTTATCTATTTGGTTACTGCCCAAGTTATGGCGCTTGATCAAACGGTTATTTTTACGCATTCGAAGCTGGCTAAGTGGACAGCGCTATTCACCAGAAGATACCGAAGACGAGCCCGCTATCGTTCTTGATTCTACCGCGCTTGATTTAGATGCATTACCCAAGATAAAACCCTAAGTACTGACCTGGCAGTAAACCAATGAGGGTAATTTAACGTAACTAGCTTATCAATGACGGACAATAGTCATTTTTAGAAACGTTATTATTCGCTGAGCTGTTATGAAATCACCTAATCCACAAGGCAAAGGAGCTGTACCGTTATTGGCTGCATGGGAATCCATGACGCCCCTAACACTTGCCAACAAACCCGCTGACCGGATTCTTGGCGAGTATTTTACGTCCCTACTGATCTTATCGGCCGAATTTTCTTTTAAGCCCGTTCCTAATAATAATTATTATTTTTATTGGAAACCTTCGCCACCAGTCAACAATAAACCTATTTCACCTTGGCGCTTAAGTCTTATAGAACCTGAACGTCTAGGCAATTTGGATTTAGGAATTTATGTGGGCCGTTGTGTACTGCAATACGATATGACTTGGTCTATTGAATTAACGGCAACGCTGGCCGATCACAGTGACTTGCTCGCAGACTTGCAGCAGTTCCATCACGATTTTCAAACGACGAATAATGATGAGCAATCACTTGAGTCTCACCTGCCCTTTTTTGTTGAGCAGCTGCCGTTTTATCGACGCCTTGCTGCAACAGCTTTGTCTAGCTCACTGAGTCGTTCTATTCAAGCTAGCCAACTCGATAACCTTCCTGCTAGTCAATGGCTTGCCAATAGCAGTGATACAAGCTTAGGTTTATTGCAACATCAGGCATCGAATTAAAAAACATAAACCCATTTGATAAAACGTTAAGCTGTTGCAACCACCACTACCCTTCGTGGTGCGGGATGACCTTCGGCTGTTTTTGTTGAATCATTCGGATCAAGAAAATCCGTAAGCGAATGAAAAGTCATCCAGTCGGTTGCGCGCTGCTCTTCAGCAGTTGTTGTAGAAATATCAATAATTTCAATGTCGCTAAACTTCATTTTTGCTAACCAACTGCACAGCGTGGGTACCGAAGGGATAAACCAGACATTACCCATTTTGCTGTAACGACCTTCAGGCACCAGCACTTCGCCATCATCACCTTCAATCACTAAGGTTTCTAATACCAGCTGACCACCACTCACCAAAGCATCACGCAATTCTTGCAAGTGATCGAACGGCGAGCGGCGGTGATAAAGAATCCCCATAGAGAAGACGGTATCAAAAGTTTTTAATTTTTCTGGCAACGCCTCCATTCGCATAGGTACTACCCAGACGTTAGGATTCTGTAGATATTTTTGCATCGCCCAATATTGCATAACAAATAGCGGCGTAGGATCAATACCTACGACTAACTCAGCACCCGCTGCCGCCATGCGCCAACAGTGATAACCACTGCCACAACCAACATCTAATACGCGTCGACCGTCTAACGATTGTATTTTGTCTTTTAAACGATCCCATTTAAAATCAGAGCGCCACTCAGTATCGATGTCGATACCCGCCACAGAAAATGGACCTTTGCGCCAAGGATGCAAACCCATTAACGACTCATGCAACTGTATTGATTGCGCCTCATCACAATCGGCAGCAACACCAGCACGTACAGATGACGACGCCATATCAACATGACTAATCTCAATATCAGGCAAAGCGCCTAACGATTTCTTCCAGCGAGGAATATCACCATAGCGATTAACATCTAAACCGGCTTCAAGTACTAAAGGCAGCGCATCGGCTAGAGCATCTACCTCGTCATGTCTTAAGCGTTCAATTAATGGTGTGTAATCAAGTATTTTCATGATGAGCTATACGATAATTAAAGAGGACATTATAGAAAATTATTTAAAGGCAACTAAAGAAGCAAAATTAAAACATTGAAACCAGACTTCAACGCGACTAAAGCCACAGTCGACTAATCGCTGCCGATGCATTGCTAAAGATTCAGGTACTAAAACATTTTCTATGGCATCACGCTTTTGACTTATTTCTAAATCGCTATAGCCATTCGCGCGTTTAAAGTCATGATGCAAATCAATGAATAGTTCATTCACTTGCTCGCTATTAAATTGAATTTTTTCTGAGAGAATTAAGACGCCATTATCAACCATACCTTCTCGTATGCGAGTCAATAATTTCGCACGCTCGGCAATATCAATAAACTGCAAGGTATAGTTCATGGCAACTACAGAGGCATGACTAATATCGACATCAATAATATCGGCATGAACTAATTTTATAGGCGTTGGTAATGATTGCTCCGCCAGCGTTATTGATAGCTGATCTAACATAGCGCTCGCGTTATCAACGGCAATCACTTCACAATTATCTACAGCGCGCTGCGCCATAGCAAAACTCGTTGCACCCAATGAACAACCTAAATCATAGAGTCGTGTATCTGGCTGAGAAAATCGCTGCGCTAATACACCGCTAATTGCGACCACTGTGCTATAGCCCGGCACTGAACGTTGAATCATATCGGGAAATACAGACGCAACATTGGAATCAAAGGTAAAACCCTGCACTTCTCCCATAGGATGAGAAAACAATGTATCTTTTTTATGCTCAGCGTTTTTTTTGATAGTCATGTTTTTTTCAATAATCATGTTTTGTTGATAGTCATGTTTTTTTGATAGCCACGTTTATTTACCTACTTCACCCTATTTTATCTTTGGCACGGCTAATAAAAACAGTCGAATTAAAACGCCTTAACCACTTTAGTTTCAATATCTGGCATATTTTTACTCAACACAACTCGGGAATGCTGACCAAAAGTATTGGCCGCCAACTCGAGGCTTAAATACCTAACGTTATACCAACGGGGCGCACCATCGATAATAACAATAAGCTGCTGACTTTCACCGCTGGCAATCACATCACTACCAAAACGAAGTGCTTCCACATCGTATTGTCGACCTTTACTGTCGGATGCTGAAATAGCGTCTCGCTTATCTTGCGTTAATTGAATAGCTTGATCGCTATTGTTTGTCACGTTTAAATAATAAAACGTACGGGTATCTGCGGTGGTCGCTTTATGCTTAGTGGTATTTACTTTTAATATATCAACCTGAGTTAATAAAATACGCGTAGCGTTTTTACCCATTTGATTATGCGACAGCGCTACGCCAGCACTCACAGATCTAGGCGTATTAGCCAGAGGCGCTTCGGGATCGATAATTAAGTCCCAGCGTCCATCGGTCATTAAGCGAATACGTCGTCCATCAGGCGTTGTCGCAAAACGATCACGTGACAGTAAACTCCAAGTCCCATCTTCGTTTAAACGTACTTCTCGGCCATCATCACTAACAACATCTTCGGCTGCCGTAACATTGGCACCCCAAGCCATAACCAAAAGAAAAACACTCAACAATAGTGTTTTATAAATAACCTTAAAATTGAATCCTACCAACATGCTAGTGACCTATTGATTGATGTTATAGCTTATTTAAATGAGGAGAAGAGATCATATCGTCTCGGCAAGCGCATCTTACTACAATCTGGCTAGCAAGTTTAAAGCGCTTTAAACCACTTATGAGCCTGCCCCCTTCAAAACCGTTCGCCTGCTCACTCATACTCTTGCAATTTAATTAGGCGCAATTCATCACCTACATCGCTTCCTGCCCTACAAGGCTACTTTATAGCTGCTGTCGTGCTATTCCAGACTTAAAAAAGCAGTATAAATATTGCAAAAAATCATTTAATATCAATAACATAAGTAATTAAGTGCAATTGATATTTCAATGCTATACTGAAAAAAGATAATAATTTTATAAAGGTGTTTTCGTGGATTTTCAAACTTTTCGTTTTATTGCTATTGCCGCCATACTTTATGGTGCCTTTCACTTTGCCTATCATAAAGTCCCTGACGAGGTACTAAGCACTAAAATTTACCCTAATGTGATTGGTCATTTTGCTGCTAACACGATTAATACGCTTACACCTGATAGAAACGTGACAGTAAAAGATCATGCCATTATTTCTAAAGCGGCCAAGCTCAATATTGTCCGAGGCTGCGATGGTTCAGGCGTTTGGTTTATGCTGACAGCAGCAATTGTGGGTTTTGGCGCTAGCGTTAGACATACCATTGTTGGCTTTGTATTAGGCACACTCACCGTTTACCTTATAAACCAAGTGCGTATTGTCGGCTTGTTTTATGTTATCGAGTACAACCGCGCCTGGTTTCCACCGATTCATACCTACTATGCTCCCACATTGATTATATTTTTAATTGCCGGCTTTTTTCTAGCTTGGACACGATGGTGCTCAAAAGACGAAATAGCGACTGATTCTAAAGAGGCGTAAAAGCATGAACAACGAAGCAGTAGGCTTATTAGCCGCGAAAGGCTTAGTTATTTGGTTAGCTTTATCACTGATCGGTTTTTTTGCCGGCGATAAACTCATTAACACGCTATTACCCTTTTATGAAACCGTGACTGAGTCTGCCTCCAATGGATATATCGCCAATATTAAGATTGTCGAAGATGACGTCGTATTTTATGCCACCGCATTAACCGCGAAGCCCATCACCCCTGAGCGATCACTGCCTGCCGGCTCAACGATTCAATCCAGCATCAGCGTTTTGCATGCGCTAGTACCCATTGTTATTTTATTTACTGTGATTTTAACGTGGCCTGCCAACTGTCTTAAACAACGGCTTTATTTTCTCGCTATATCAATACCTGCACTGTTATTTATTTCAGCGACATCGGTACCCATACAATTATTAGGACAACTTGAAATCGGCTTTCAAAATGCAGCCCTCAAAGCCGGCTTAAGCCGTGACGAACCCTTTGTTCTCACGTGGATGCTGCTCACTGAAGGTGGTGGAAGGTGGTTGTTACCAGCTCTAACGGGATTGGCTAGCTGCGCGCTAGTGGTAAAGCTAACGAAGCCTTAATCTGATTTTTTATCGGGATCGACATCTTCAATACTGCGGCGATTTTCAACTTTAATATCGCCGCTAACGACTTGCCAAAAGTTGCCTATCTGCTTAGCTAAATCTAATCCCATTGAGCGCTTAGCACTAGGCCCCTCAGCAGGAAAAAATTCTTTAATATCAATATCGAGTATCTTCTCGTATTTCTTAATGGTGCGCTTGCTATGCACTAATAGCAGCACTTTCCAGCCAAAGTGATAGCCCATCATTAACATGCCTACCGCTTTTTCGAGATCTTCTAGTGAGCCTGCAAAGCCAGCGACCACCGTCCCTACTTTATCGAAAGCAGCGATTTTTTGTTCATCTGATAATTGAGCGAGCGCGGCTAAATTGCGCTCCATACGACTAGGATCGCTCATAAGGCGGCCTTTATAGCTGCAGCTATCGAAGGAATGGAGTTTTTAATTATCATATTAGTTAGCAATAACGCGGTTATTATTTAGTCATTTTTCGGGCTCATCAAAGAGCCTTATAAATCTAACATTATTAGTATAGCGCCATAACGGCTCATTGTATTTATTCTTGCAAGCTCAAAACACGAAAGCGCTTTATTTAAACATAACAAAGATAGCTTAACTGAGATAAGAAAAGCCTCATATAAAGTCATTTATATTGTTCTTGAATAAGTGTGATTGATACTCGAGATAATTGAGCAGCGTTCAGCAATAATCACTAAATCGGTAAATGAGCTGAGCGAAAAATCTGCTATTCTTGCATCCGTTTTTTTGACAACCTTTTATTGAGGAGTCCGCTATGGATCCGATCTCTGCATTATTCATATTTTCTGGCGTCATTATTTTAGCTGCTAGCTGGGTACAATTAATTATTACGGCTTCTCGTGAAGATTTTACTTGGGGGCTGTTTTCTTTGTTTTTGCC
>CAXAHI010000116.1:0-7591 GCA_963968645.1 uncultured Gammaproteobacteria bacterium
CGCGCCTGAAGGGCGTCCCGTAGGGTGAGCGTAGCGAATCACAAAAGTGACTGGCGTGTCGGGCCACCTCCGACGATCTTGATTAAAAAATATAACGAAAAAAACCAAATCCAAATTTTTAAGATAACTTTTTAGACGCGAATCAAAAGGCTCCTGAAATATCGGGCCAGCCCGGCCACAAAAAACATCACTCTTGAACATCCAACAAATGCGTAGCTTTAACTTCCTCCATTACCACATAAGTTCTTGTCTCACGTACTCCCGCAATCACGGCTAATTTCTCACCCAAAAAATGCCGATATCCCATCATATCTTTAACCCGGATTTTAATTAAATAATCAAAGCCACCAGCCACCATGCTACATTCCATAACATCCACCAACGACATAATGGCTTGGTTGAACAACGCTAAGTCATCACTCTTTGTACTCTCAAGAGATACTTCGATATAAGCAACCAACCCCGCATTCAATTTGTTCGGATTTAAATGCGCAGCATATTGCAGAATATAACCGCTTTTCTCTAAGCGTTTAACACGCTCAAGGCAGGGCGTAGGGCTTAGATTGACGCGCTCAGCTAGGTCAACATTGGCTATGCGCGCTTCTTTTTGTAGCACCGCCAAAATCTTGCGATCTATACGATCAAGTATGTCAGAGTCTTTTTTCATGCTTACCTCAATAAATTCTTTCTAGCTTTCACAATAACACTAAGCAGCCTATGGTGTTGAATACCGTACTGAAACCGGTTTTCATTGCTAGATGCGTTCTTGGCTTTTCTGTTAGAGCGGTCGTTAGGGATATAGTTGCAAGGTAAGCTTTTATTGGGCAATTATGCGGCCCTTTGCAGGTAGTTGTTTATTGGGGCAAAATAAAAATATACTGTATGCATAACGCTATAAAAAAATGGGTGATATATGCCGCTTGAGCTGACTTTAATACTTTTGATTTTTACCATCCAATGGCTGGCGTTTATTCCTGCTTGGCTTTTGAAAACCGAGTCGTTTTATGACCTGGTAGGAAGCCTGACATATACGCTGGTGATACTGATTGCCTTGCTATTCACTGACTATACCCATTGGCGATCGGCGTTGTTAACGCTGTTAATTGTTATTTGGTCGCTGAGACTAGGACTGTTTTTATTTTTACGTATACGTGCTGCCGGCGGCGATTCTCGTTTTGAGGAGATTAAAGTTGCACCTAAGCGCTTTTTTATTGCGTGGACCTTACAGGCTGTCTGGATTACTTTCACATTGTCTGCAGCGATTCTGGCCATTACAGCGCCTCAAATGGCGGGGGTTTCCTTTATCTCTGTATTGGGCTTCGTATTGTGGATACTTGGGTTTTCGATGGAGGTGGTGGCCGATCAGCAAAAGCGCCGTTTCCGTAAAAATCCTAACAATGCCAACCAGTTTGTTAACACCGGCCTTTGGTCTTTTTGCAGGCACCCCAATTACACCGGTGAAATTATGCTCTGGATAGGTATTGCGCTTATTGCATTGCCTGTTCTTGATGGCTGGCGTTTACTTGGTTTGTTGTCACCGATATTCGTTGCATTATTATTGATTAAAGGCAGCGGTATACCCTTGCTCGAGCGCGCTGCCGAGAAGAAGTGGGGTAATAGCGAAGATTACCAGCGTTATAAAGCTAGTACGCCACGACTCTTTCCTGGCTACTAATATCCTTAATGGGCAATTAACTGGCTATTAACTCGATATGAACTGACGCTTTATGTCCCTTAATAGCCAGAATCTACATTAATAAACGCTTGTTAGCTATTTTCCTTGTTTAATCAGCGCGCTATGATGGTTAGCTAACGTCAATGCTTGCGACTATGGAGCCATTACTCACGCTATGTCTAATAATGATTCACCTCATTCAGCGACTTTTCGCATTGATCATGGTCTCTTAATGGGTGCTAGGCAGGTTGTATCGCCTAATTACGATAGCCGACCAGAGCAGCAGTTACCCGACTTACTTGTTGTACATTGTATTGCTTTACCACCGAATGAGTATGGCGGTGAGGGTGTTGAACAGTTGTTTACGAATCAGCTAGACCCGAATGAACATCCGTATTATGAGAGTATTGCTGATCTTAAAGTCTCAGCGCATTTATTGATTCGTCGCTGTGGTGAGCTTGTGCAGTTTGTGAATTTTGATCAACGCGCTTGGCATGCCGGTCAGTCTTGCTTTGAGGGCCGTGAAAGCTGTAATAATTTCAGTATTGGTATTGAGCTCGAGGGGACAGATACCGATAGCTATGAAGTGCCTCAATATGAGCAGTTGGCCATGGTCAGCCGCTTATTACTCGACTATTACCCGACGATGTCATTGAGTCGTATAACAGGCCATGAAACAATTGCACCCGGTAGAAAAACGGACCCTGGACCTGGCTTTGATTGGCTTTATTTTCGACAGTTATTAGCAACTGATTAACTTAAGCATGGCTTAATCGTTAGTGGCGATTCTTAATTGCTTTAGTGGTGATACTTAAGGCCGCTAAACGAGTATAAAGATTAACAAATGCAGCTGTGCATAGCCATAGAGCTTATCTAAATAGAACTTATGTAAATAGAACTTATGTAAATAGAAAATATAGAAATAGAAATTATAGACAGATAAAACCTAACGACTCAGCTAGGAGGTCATAGGATGTTATTTATAGCGGTAGTGCTGGCATGGTTGGCCATGCAATTTTGGGGCGGCGCAGCTCTATTTCAGCGTGATGAAATTTTAATGCAGTGGCATGCATGGTTAGATAATGAGTATCGTAATCGTGTGGGTGATACGGGCGTTATTATTGCGTTGCTGCTATTACCGGTTATTGCTACAGCATTGGTGCTTTATATTTTTGGCGGTTGGTTTTTTGGCTTGGTAGGGTTAGTCATTAATGTGGTTGTTTTACTCTATGCCTGTGGTCGTGGTGATTACTTAGCGCAAATGCAAGCCTATCGTTTTTCGATGACGCATTTAGATAAACAAGCCGTCTTTGATGCGGCCGATCAATATTACTCTGTTAAGGGTAATGAGCTTGCTAGTGTTCATAATCAGGTAAGACAAAAAATTAGTTATCAAGCCTATGATCGATGGTTTGCGGTTGCATTTTGGTTTTTAATTTTAGGTGCCCCTGGTGCATTGCTTTATCGTATTTGTCATATTGTCAGTGCTGGTAGTGTCGAAGTAGAAGGCGAGAGCGCTACTGCCCAGAATGACCTTAATGGCAACGACCTTAACGGTAATGACACAGATGAAAACAATGCTGATGATGGCGTAAGTCCTTATCGTTACTGCAGTAGTTATGCGAATGATACTAATGCCATTCTCGGATTTATGGATTGGGTACCTTCACGGTTATGGGCTTTAATTGTTGGTTTATGCGGTGATTTTAAAGCCGTTGTTCAGGTGCTTAGCGTTAAGATGTTTACAGCCACTGCTGTAGTGACATTGTTGAATAGCGTTAACCTTGCCATTGTTTATGGCGATAGAGCTGCTTCATTGATTGATGATGAAACGATTGATTGCCATGAGATTTCTGAAGCCAAAAATGAATTAGATATTATTGAAAAAGTTGATGGCCGCGCGATGATTGTCGCTATGGCAGTTATTGCTGTTCTAATTTTATTGTTGTAGTTTCGTGTTGGAGCTCATAGTTGAGAAGTTTGAGTTGGAGCTTATAACTGAAAGCTCCGAGTTAGAACTTATGAGCTTAAAGCTTAAAGCTTAGAGATTTGAGGTTAGTATGGAAAATCTATTTACATTATTATTGATTTTATTTGCCGCCGTTGCTTTTATGGTGTTTGTATTAGAGCGCTTTGGTAAACCTATGGAAGCTGAGCAGCAGTCTAAATTATCTCGTTGGGTATTGCCGTTAATTGCTTTATTGTTGATAGCCCAGCTTTTTAGACATTACTCTTAACGTGTCTCTTAGAATATTTCTTGCCCATTTTATCCGTTTTGCCCGCTAATGCTTAATGACCCTTTTATTCAAGCCGATATTACCTTAGTAATAACGCGCTGCGAAGAAGTCAGCGACAGCCTTCTTAATTCTTATGAAGCGCTTTTAAGTGATGACGAGCGTCAGCGTAATCAACGTTACCGTTTTGCTACCGATCGTCGTAAAGATTTAATTGCTCGTGCTTTATTACGTACTCAGTTAGGCGGGCGTTTAAACCTTGCGCCAGAATCTCTTGTATTTGAACGTGGCGAACATGGCAAGCCTGCGTTGGTTTTGGATAACAGCTTAGAATTTAATTTGAGTCATGCGGGTAATTGGATTGTGTTGGCGATGGCTGAGAGTCGCATTGGTGTCGATATAGAGCATACCGCACGTGATAACGATGTGATGGCAATTGCTGACCGATATTTTTTTGGCAGTGAAATTGCAGAGCTGACTTCCTTTGAGCCTTCCGAACAGCGGCAGCGTTTTTTTGATTATTGGACGTTAAAAGAAGCTTATATGAAGGCGCGAGGCGAGGGGATATCGCTAGGTCTTAGTAAATTCGGTTTTAGTATCGCCAATAAGCCCGATATTACGATAGAGATGAATAGCTGTTTAAATGACAGCCCATTAGATTGGCAGTTTTTTTGTGTGACGCCTAATACGGATTATCGACTTGCCATGGCTTTGAATTCATCTAAAAAACCTACTGTTGCTTGCTACGACTGCATACCATTAGAGAGTCATACTCCAATAGAGAATATCCTGTCCTTAAAGGATGTTACATCTTTAGATAAAAACGAATAATTATTTTAAAAGGTTAACGCTATGTTCAACAGAATGATGGATAAAAAAACCATGGTTAGCGCTGCAGATGCTTTGGCAGGTCGTTCAGCAGCTATCGCTGTGCCTGCTGAGCATTATGTTAATCATCATGTCATGCTGAGTGATGCCGGCGATATTGCGGTTCCTGAAGGCTATAAGAAAGCGTTATTTGGCTTGGGTTGTTTTTGGGGTGCTGAACGTAAGTTCTGGCAGCTTGAGGGCGTTTATTTAACGGCGGTTGGCTATGCAGCCGGTTACACGCCTAACCCTGGCTATGAAGAAGTATGTAGTGGCGCTACCGGGCATAATGAAGTGGTTATTGTTGTTTTTGATCCGGCTGTTATTAGTTATGCTGATTTACTGAAAGTGTTTTGGGAAAGTCATAATCCTACCCAAGGTATGCAACAAGGTAATGATAGCGGGACGCAGTATCGGTCGGGTATTTACTGCTATGACGATCATCTCAGTATTGCCGAGGCTTCAAAGCAAGTTTATAACCAAGCATTATCTGAGGGTGGCTATAGGGAGATAACGACTGAGATTATTGCGGCGCCTGTATTTTATTTTGCCGAGAGCTATCATCAGCAATATTTAGCTAAAAATCCTGGTGGTTATTGCGGCTTGGGCGGTACGAGCGTTTGCTATCCTGAATAAGATAGCGGGCTTACGAAAAGGGCTCAGCGCTTAAGCGAGCTTGCCAAGCAGTAAAGGAATAACGGTTTCTACGCGATAAATGCGCGGGCCTAATCCCAAGGTATCAAATCCTGCTTGTTGCAGTAATTCAATTTCATAAGGAATAAAACCGCCTTCTGGTCCTACGGCAATTATGCGTGGTTGCGTCTCTAATTCTGCGAGCTTATCGTCGCTACCTTCTATATCGTCACTATCTTCTAAATTTATCTTTGCATCATAAGGATGCGCAACTAAAGCTTGCTTGCCTTTAGCTATTTCTGGCAGCTGATCTTCGACAAAGGGTTTAAAGCGTTTGTGAAAGTGTATGCGAGGAAGCTTTGTATCTTTTGATTGTTCTAGCGATAAGATAATTTGCTTATGCACTTTATCATCACTGAGTAGCGGGCTTTGCCAAAAGCTTTTCTCAACACGGTAGCTATTAATAAAGTGAATATCTTTTACGCCGCATTCTGTGCACAGGCCAATAATACGTCTAGTCACTTTAGGGCGTGACAATGCAATAACTAGGCTGATATCAATAGCTGCTGGTGAGCTATTACGCAGTGTATCGTTGTCCATCTTTAAGGTAACGCTGGTTTCGTTGTCGGCTCCGTCACTTCCTGTTATAGCGATAACTTCTACTTTGCCGATATCGCCATCGATAATACCCGCATTTAGTCGGTCGCCAACAGTAGGCTTGATCACTTCGCAAATATGCTTAGCTCTTCGGCCCACTAAAATGGCTAGGCCAAGACTGTCTAACTCGTTTTTATTTAGCAGGATTAAGTTCATAGCGGTAAATTATGAGGTGACCTTTCCGTAAAGATCATAATCATCGGCGTTGTCGATTTTCACATCAACAAAATCACCTGGCTTAAATTCACCGTCGGCTTCAATATGCACTAGGCCATCAATTTCTGGCGCATCGGCACTTGAGCGACCTATCAGGCGATCATTCTCTTCATCGATGCCATCAATAATGACTTTTTGTGTGCTGCCAATTTTGGCTTGTAGTCGAGCAGCGCTAATGCCTTGCTGCTTCTCCATAAAGCGCTCCCAGCGCTCTTGTTTTAGCGAGTCTGCCACTATGCCGGGTAATGCATTGGCGGCAGCACCTTCAACGGGTGAGTATTGAAAGCAGCCAACTCTATCGAGCTGGGCTTCATCTAAGAAATCTAACAAGCAGTTAAAGTCTTCTTCGGTTTCACCCGGAAAGCCCACAATAAAGGTGCTGCGAATGGTGAGGTCTGGACAGATGCTACGCCAAGCTTGAATGCGCTTTAAATTGTTTTCGGCAGCAGCAGGGCGCTTCATGCTTTTTAAGATAGATGTGCTGGCATGCTGAAAAGGAATATCCAAGTAAGGCAGAATTTTTCCTTCGGCCATTAGTGGTATCACTTTATCTACGTGCGGGTACGGGTATACGTAGTGCAACCTAACCCATATGCCTAATTCGGCCAGACATTCGCAGAGCGACAGCATACGTGCGCTAACAGGGCGGCCATTCCAGAATGAGGTTTTGTATTTGCTATCTACACCATAGGCGCTGGTGTCTTGAGAGATAACGAGTAACTCTTTAACGCCAGCAGCGGCTAAGCGTTCGGCCTCTTCTAACACATCACCAATTGGGCGGCTGACTAAGTCACCACGCATTGATGGGATAATGCAAAAAGAGCAGCGGTGGTTACAGCCTTCAGATATTTTTAAGTAAGCGTAATGGCGGGGTGTAAGTTTAACGCCCTGAGGTGGCACTAAGTCTACAAAGGGATCAATAATACGTTTATTGGGAACGTGCTCATGAACAGCAGAAACAACCTCTTCATAGGCATGAGGGCCGCTTACATTCAGTACGTTCGGGTGCACTTGAATAATATCATCGGCTTTCGCGCCCATGCAGCCGGTAACAATAACCTTGCCGTTTTCTTTTAGTGCTTCACCAATTGCATCTAACGATTCTTGCTTGGCGCTATCAATAAAGCCGCAAGTGTTAACGACAACAATATCGGCATCATCGTAGCTAGGCACAACTTCATAGCCGTCGATTTTAAGTTGCGTCAATATACGTTCTGAATCAACCAATGCCTTTGGGCAGCCAAGGCTAACAAAGCCGACTTTAGAAGAGTTTTCTGACATGAATTTTAGCTATCCGAGTAATTTAATT
>CAXAHI010000117.1:0-7478 GCA_963968645.1 uncultured Gammaproteobacteria bacterium
ATATTTCGA
The DNA here is from genome assembly GCA_963968645.1 of uncultured Gammaproteobacteria bacterium. Lineage (GTDB taxonomy): Bacteria > Pseudomonadota > Gammaproteobacteria > Pseudomonadales > UBA7434 > UBA7434. The sequence continues at coordinate 10 of CAXAHI010000117.1, forward strand.
TTGGTGCGTTGACTAAGCATGTAACTGCGATTGATTTATCGATGCGGTTTTTAACTGATTAGCTTTATTTTATGCAAAAAAAAACCGCAGCTATTGCCGCGGTTTTTTTTCAATTTAATTTAACTAAATCTAGATATTAGTTTTCGTTATTAAATCAAGTGCCGCTGCTTGAGCTACTGTTGTTGTATTAACCCAAGTTATAGATGAAGTACCAACCGTTGGAGTCATAGTAATAGTGTCACCATCAACATCCGTACCTATACCTGTTGCAAGGGTAAGCTCTATTACACCATTATCTACTTCTGCAGAAGCGACTTCTTTAGTTACAGTAAAGGCTGGAATACCCGCGGCTCCATCATCACAAGAAGTTAACAGCCCTCCATTCTCTTGTGCACAAAGGGCAACAGCGGTTTTTAGCGATGAAGATGAAGATAGTGCTGCTCCAACCTTAGCTTTAATTGTATAATCCTGATAAGCCGGCAAAGCCACCGCCGCTAAAATACCAATAATCGCGACAACGATCATTAATTCAATCAAAGTAAAACCTTTTTGCATTTGTTTTTTCATAATAAAACTCTCCATTAAATAAAAACCGTTTTTTAGCGAAACCATAAGTTTGTTCGACAAATGAACAATAGCCATAAATACTAAGCCCTGCAGACTTATTTGTTTAATTTGTGTACTGGCGTCACAATTTGATTGCGAACTAAGACAAGATCAATAAAAACGTCACGATAATGCCATTGCCAACCCACCTTTAACTGCTTTTGACTTTATATTTATCATTGTTACAAGTGAAGTGTATGACCCAGCACATTTAAAACGGTTCAGCTAAAAATAAAAAAAATTAAACTAAACGCTGTGACCGAGTTCTTAGAATATTCAATAACGTATTAATAAAGAGGCATAAAGAGGCAATTGCCATATTTTATTTTCTGCATGGCTATAATTCTTGCTAGATTAATAAAAGCGAGAGCTTATTTGTAATAGTTCGTAATAAAAATTTGACCTGATTAATCTCTATATAGATAACACTATTAATAACTACAGAGGCTGCACTATTTAATGAATGCCAGTATTGTTATGCCCTTGTCCGGCGTTGCCAGAAGGCTAATTGCGGACCAAATTATTCAAGAAGCCCAAGCGCAAGAGGCTTTGCAACTGGCTTCGCAGCAAAAATTGTCACTGGTCTCTTATCTGGTGCAAAATAAAATTGCCGATGGTAATAAAATTGCCAACGCCATTGCCGATGAATTTGGCTCACCATTATTTGATATTAATGCCCTCAGTAAAGAATCTATTCCTGTTGAATTAGTCGACCCTAAACTTATTCGCCAACACCATGCTATTCCTCTCTTTAAACGCGGTAACCGTTTATTTATTGGTGTGTCTGACCCCACCAATCTTAAAGCCCAAGATGAAATTAAGTTTCATACCGGCTTAAGCACCGAAACCATTTTAGTAGAAGAAGCCGCACTAACCGCAGCTATTGCACGCTACCTCGATGATGACGAAGCCGCTTTTGGCAATAAACTCGCCAACCTGGATGATGCCGGTTTAGAAGATTTAGATATTGAAGCGGTGGATGAAGATAATCGCCATCAAGAAGATTCTGCTGATGTGGATGAAACGCCGATTGTGCGCTTTGTTAATAAAGTATTAATCGATGCCATAAAAGGTGGCGCTTCGGATATTCACTTTGAACCCTATGAAAAATCGTATCGGGTACGCTTTAGAACCGATGGCATTTTGCATGAAGTTACACGGCCACCCAATAACTTAGCGCCCCGCCTTGCCGCCCGTCTTAAAGTCATGTCGCAAATGGATATTTCTGAACGCCGTCTGCCGCAAGATGGCCGCATTAAGATGAAACTATCTAAAACCCGCGCTATCGATTTTAGGGTGAATACACTACCCACGCTTTACGGTGAAAAAATTGTACTGCGGATATTAGATCCTTCTAGCGCTCAAATGGGGATTGATGCACTGGGCTACGAAGAAGACCAAAAACAGTTATTTCTTAAAGCCATGCACCAACCACAGGGCATGATTCTGGTCACAGGACCCACCGGTAGCGGTAAAACCGTGTCGCTGTATACCGGCCTTAATATTCTTAATACCACCGAACGTAATATCTCTAGTGCCGAAGATCCTGTCGAAATTAATATGGAAGGCATTAACCAAGTGCATGTATCGAATAAGGTAGGCCTTACCTTTGCCGAAGCGCTGCGCTCTTTTTTACGCCAAGATCCCGACGTGATTATGGTGGGTGAAATACGCGATATTGAAACCGCCGAAATTGCCATTAAAGCCGCACAAACCGGCCATATGGTGATGTCGACACTGCATACCAATAGCGCCGCAGAAACCATTACACGCTTATTAAACATGGGCATACCCGCCTTTAATGTCGCGACCTCGGTCAGTTTAGTGATTGCCCAGCGCCTCGCCCGCCGCCTTTGTGACAAATGCGCCGAACCAGCCGATTTACCCATAGAAACTTTAATTGAAGAAGGCTTTGAAGAAGAAGACTTAGCTGAAGCGAATATTCGACGCCCCGTTGGCTGTGATAAATGCAATGATGGCTATAAAGGCCGTGTCGGTATTTATGAAGTTGTTCGCATCACGCCACAGCTACAACGGATTATTATGGAAGGCGGTAACTCCTTAGTATTGGCCGAGGCCGCCGAACAAGCGGGTTTTAACAATTTACGAAAGTCTGGTTTACGTAAAGCCGCTATGGGCCAAACCAGCCTAGAGGAGATTAACCGTGTAACGAAAGACTAAGTGCGTGAATTAAATACCCTGTTTCACTGTCTAGACTACTTATCACTTTTTTTTTGACAATGACGATGACAATAGATATGACAACGTCAAATACAGAACCCAGCCTCACAGAGAGTAAATGATGGCCACACAAACTGCCAAGCTAACTGTCAAGTCACCTGCCAAACTACCGGCTAAACTGCACACCTATATTTGGGAAGGTAAAGATCGCGCCGGTAAAGTGACCAAAGGTGAAGTACAAGTGCCTAGCCAAGCAATGGCTAAAGCGCAGCTACGTAAACAAGGTATTGCCATTAAAACCGTTAAGCGCAAACCAAAATCATTATTTAGCCCACGTAAAAAGCCTATTACTCCCGCTGACATTTCTATTTTTACACGGCAACTCGCCACCATGATGAAAGCCGGTGTGCCCCTAGTACAGGCCTTTGATATTGTGGCCGAGGGTTTAGATAACCCGACCATGAAAGTACTGGTATTCACCATTAAAAATGATGTTGCTTCGGGCTCAGGGTTAGCGAATTCATTGGCTAAGCACCCTCGCCAATTTGATGAGTTGTTTTGTAATTTGGTTAACTCAGGTGAGCAATCAGGTGCATTAGAAACCATGCTCGATCGCGTAGCTACTTATAAAGAAAAAACCGAAGCCTTAAAAGCTAAAATCAAAAAAGCCATGACCTACCCCATTGCTGTTATTGTGGTATCGATTGTGGTTACCGGTATTTTATTAGTGAAAGTGGTGCCTCAATTTGCCTCTACCTTTAGTAGCTTTGGTGCCGACCTACCGGCGTTTACGCTATTGGTTGTTGGGCTATCTGAATTTGCGCAAGCCAATTGGTATATTGTATTAGGCATTATGATTGCCATTTTTATTGGCTTTAAAGAAGCCAAAATTCGCTCTAAACGCTTTGCCGATGGCCTAGATGCCGTGATGCTAAAAATGCCAATAATTGGCCCTATTATTAACGAGGCCGTTGTCGCTCGATTTTCACGCACGCTCTCTACCACTTTTGCGGCGGGTGTGCCTTTAGTCGATGCTCTCGATTCTGTGGCTGGCGCGGCGGGCAATGCCGTTTATGCTAAGGCCATTAAAAATATTCGTGATGAAGTAACGGCCGGTTTACAACTTAACCAAGCCATTCGAAACACCGGGCGCTTTCCCAGCATGCTTATGCAAATGGTTGCCATTGGTGAAGAATCTGGTGCATTAGATGATATGCTCGATAAAGTCGCCGTACACTACGAGGCCGAAGTCGATAACTCCGTGGACAGCCTGACATCTCTGCTTGAGCCAATTATTATGTCGGTACTGGGTATACTCATTGGCGGCTTAATGATTGCCATGTATCTACCAATATTTAAACTGGGTGCGGTTGTTTAGTACGCAGCTGTCTCTTTAAACGTGCTTTTTAGTAACTTGCCATTTAAGATCTTGGGGTTTAGTGTCTTTCGGTTTTAGCCATGCTAACGCTTGTCGTTATCATGGCTATTTCAGTTATGGTAGCTATGTTATATTAATGGCACGTAGTTATATTAATGGCACGTAGTTACATTAATGACACGCAGATATATTAATGACACCTAGCTAAATTGATTGATGAGCTCAGGGCTGGCTTCGGCCATAGAGCACTTGATAGAATATTTAATATAACACTCAATAAAAAGCATCGATAAAAACGAGACTAAAAACGCTTATAGCTTTAACCAACACTCTAAGCAATCACTTACAACAGAGCTGCCTACAAAAACTATGATTGATACTTTTAACGCTATTATAGAAAACCAAATTCTCTTTGTTATTAGCTGTTCAATGCTAGGCTTAGTTATTGGTAGTTTTCTTAACGTGGTTATTTACCGCCTACCTATTATGTTAGAGCGCGAATGGCAACGTGAAATAAACAGCGCCACAGAAGACGAACTCGCCAACAGCAATACCGAAAAAGCGTTTAACTTAATGACACCCAACTCTCGTTGCTCGCAATGCGAAGCGCCTATTAAAGCTTGGCAAAATATTCCCGTCATCAGTTATTTGTTACTCGCGGGCAAATGCCATAGCTGTAAAACACCTATTTCTTTGCGCTATCCATTCGTTGAGCTACTTACCGGCATTTTAAGTGCCGTAGTCGCCTGGCACTTTTATCCTGATGCCAGTACGGCACTCGCCTGCTTAGTGCTAACATGGGCGTTAATTACCTTAACGGGCATTGATTACGACACTTACTTACTGCCAGACAATATTACCCTGCCGCTGGTTTGGTTGGGTTTAATCGTTAATTATTTTGGCCTTATTACTTCGTTAGAAAGCGCTTTATGGGGCGCGGTTGTAGGCTACTTATCATTGTGGTCGGTGTTTTGGTTATTTAAATTAATTACCGGCAAAGATGGCATGGGCTATGGAGATTTTAAATTACTTGCGGCATTGGGTGCATGGCTAGGCTGGCATATGTTACCGGTCATTATTATTTTATCGTCGCTGGTGGGCGCCTTTATTGGCATTAGCTTAATCGTATTGGGTGATCGTGAAAAAAACAAGCCCATACCCTTTGGGCCGTATCTTGCTATTGCCGGATGGATAGCATTAATGTGGGGTAGCGAATTAAATGCACTTTACTTGAGTTATGCCGGAATAACGTAAAGCTGACCTTAATATTTAGCCCTTATCATTCGGTCCTTAACATTTGCTCGTTAGCATTCAGGCTTTAACATTGACAGCATAAGCTCAATTTTTTTATCGACCTTGATAGCCCGCTCTTCTATCGAATAACTCAATAAATTAATGCATAGACCAAAGGTTAAATCGATAATCATTCTTGATAACACCACCCTATCAATATCATCCCTTACTTCACCACTGCGTTGCAGTTTTTCCACAAACCTTTGCGACTCTGCATAAGCAAATTCAATTTTCTCTTTGCGCACCTTTACCAATTCAGGATGCGTTAACGAGTACGTTAATAAATTCACTCTTACACGCCACTCAGTATCAGAAATTTCATCCAAGGGTAATAACGATTTAAATAAGGGGATAAAATCATCCAGATGTAAAAAATCATCGTCATACATGGTATCTAATTGCGATATGAATCGCTCGTCACACCAATGTAAAGCACCACTCACTATTTCATCTTTATTGATAAAATAATGCGTCAACATACCTAAAGAGCTTTTCGCCATCTTTGCTATATGACGAGTTGTTGCCGCTGACATACCCTCCTTAGAAATAATTTGGGCGGTCACTTGTACTATATCCCTACGCCTTTTTTCATGATCAACGATCTTTACCAAAACAAGCATCCTCTTTACTAAGAGAAACCTTGAGCTACCCACTGCGAGCTTGAGTTTCTATTCATCCCTTGGAAACAACAAAAGCCGAGAATCCTATGCCTTTTTATACTGAAAGGGAATAGCACAAAAGAAAAATATGACTTATATCGACTAGATCATTTGTTCTATTTAAAAGTAAAAATAAAAGAGAGATTAACCGAGAATTAAATTAATACAAAATACAATTTAAGCATTAAAAAAAACAGTATTTTTATAAATTAACATGCAACAAATAAAACAAAGAATAATCTGTCATAACAATAATTTATTATTTAAATAAAACAAATGACCAATATAAAAAGGGTTATGAATAAAAAGGATGATAAATAAAAAGAGTAACTAATAAAACATACGGCCAATAAAAAAGAGAGCTAATAGCTCTCTTTTTTATTTTAACTGCTCTCTGCTCTCTTCTGTCTGGCCTCTTACTTTCGAGACTTCTCAATAATATCGTAGGCGGCTTGAATCTCTTGAGTTTTTTCTGTCGCCATGGCCAGCATATCTTCTGGCACACCGCGCGCTATCATTTTATCGGGATGATGTTGGCTCATTAATTTACGATAGGCCCGCTTAACTTCTTTATCGGTAGCGGTTGATGGCACACCAATCGCTTTATAAGCAGTAGTTAATTCATTCGCTGAACTGCTTCGCTGTTGGCCGCCAGCAAAGGATCGCTGCGCTTTAAGCATTTCAACCATGCGTTCAAAGCTACGCATATCAATATTAATGGCTGAAGCAACACGACGAAGCACAGCCTCTTCACTGGCATGGAAGTCATCATCGGCTATGGCTATTTCAACCAAGAAGGTTAATAGATTCCGTTTCATATCGGCGCGAAAACGCGCCGCGGTAACAAACTTGGCTAATACCGCCTGCATATCAAAATCTGTAGCGGCACCTTGTTGAAAATGTTGAATAGCTTCGGTGCGCTTTTGACCTTGAATACCCATCTTAGCCATTAACACTTCGGCTTGCGAAATTTCGTCTTCACTCACATGGCCATCGGCCTTTGCCATATAGCCCATTAATGAAAACGTAGTCGCAAAAAATATATCGGTGCTGTGCGAGTGTAAATCGTAACTGTTACGTAAATTACTTTGCAACCCGCTACTAAACAAGCTAGCAACAAAGTAACCCAATATAGCGCCTAATGCCCCACCTAAAAAATAATACCCTAACAACGCACCAACAAATTTTGCCACAACTCAACTCTCTATAAGAAATAAATATCAACGCTTTTGAGGGCTTAACTTAAAATAAATAAGCCTTTAGCTTGTAGTCAAAATAAGCCCTTAGCTTTAAGTCAAAATAAGCCCTTAGCTTCCAGTCAAAAACAGACCGTTAGCCCTCACAAAAATGAC
>CAXAHI010000118.1:0-7377 GCA_963968645.1 uncultured Gammaproteobacteria bacterium
TGTTGATGGAGGTGTTGATGAGAATGTAGTATTGGAAAAGCGCATGGCTCGAGATGCCCATAACAACATCGCAACCGCTGAAAATGAGAACCAAAATCCTGCTGAAAGAACCGCTAGTGGATCGATAATGACAATAATAAGCGCAGCTAAGCTTAGCGTTTGAAGTAAATGTGTTTGCTTGCGCAGCATAACCATAACTAAAAAACAGCTCAGCATAATTAAGGCCCGACGAGTTGATAATGAGAACCCAGCTACAATGGCGTAAAAGGCTGCGATGGGTAATGCCGTAATAGCAATAATTAATATTCTTGGTCGATAGTGCATAGCCATGGGAAAAAGCCAAAGCAGGCTTTTTACTAATAACGCAGCAAAGAGCGCTGCCACGCCAATATGTAAGCCAGATATTGCAAGTAGATGAGATGTGCCAGTGCGCTTTAAAAGCTGTTTATCATTGGGGTTTAGATCACTTCTATCGCCGAGTAACAGCGCCTTGAGTAAGCCTTCATTGTTAAGCCTGGAGAGTGGCTCAGCTAGTGCTTTAACGCGTGAATCACGAATATCTGTAAGCCAGTGAGTCCGCCCCTCATTGATTAGCTGCGCGCTATCTGAAGAGCGGATGTATCCTGTTGCATCAATCCGCTGGGAAAATAAATAGCGAACATAATCAAAGCCACCAGGGTTGCTGTTTCCTCGAGGCTTTTTTAAACGCACAGTAAACTGCCATTGCTGACCGCTCTGAATATTTAAATACTTATAATTATTTATCTGGATAACGCGAGGTTTATAGTGGCTGTTATTATTATGAGAATTAAGGGCATCAGCATTAAGGTTGTTATCGAATTGATTAACCTTAAATAAAAAACGTTGATAAAAGTTTTGCTGGCGGTAGCTGTCGAGCTTATGTCGCTCAACTAGGCCGATAATCGTACCCGTGATAACGATATCGGAACCGTCTAAGTGGCTGGGTAGTCTGCTATTGAGTTGTGATTGTGCTATTGACTGCGCATAGATGGCTGCTAATAAAAATAATAGAGTCGCATCAACAAGTGTTTTAAATCGTACTTTATTTTGGCTGTTTAAAGAGTGGATTGTCAGAGCTTTAAACAGAGCCTTAAACAGCAAAAAGCTGAAAGTTAAAGCGATAAAGGAATTAAAAAGTGATGAAGGCTGAAAGTAAAGGCTTAGCCAGCTATTGTTTTGTAGCGCAAACGGTAAGGTATTTGAAAAGCAGAGCGTAGTGATGCCGACAAGAATCGGTAGTATTTTAAACATAGTTAAACTCCTTTTAACTGTATTTAAATAAATAAAGGTTTATATGCGGCCAGCTATTAAGTTGTTCCAGTAAATAGCTGTATTTACTGGAGTATTCCACCCTACTTCGAGTAAGTTATCAATTACCCTCTGTGGATACTAGCTTGTCCAGATTGCTTTAAATTATCCGCTATAAATAGCGTAACGCCTTAGCAGGTAAAACACTTGCAGCACGCCATGCGGGATACAAGGTTGCTAGTAGGCTCATTGTTAATGCAACTCCACAGACTAAAAAGATATCGTTTGCCTTAATCTGTGAAGGTAAATAGTTTATTGGATAAATATCCGTTCGTAGCAGTTCAACACCTAACAAAAACTCTATACCGCCGACTAATGAGGGTGCTGCTAAAGCTAATAGGCATCCAGCGACTGCGCCAAGCACACAACCAATAATAGCAATAAGCATTCCTTGAATAATAAAGCTAAATAACACACCACGACGCGTAAAACCTAGGGTGCGCAATATAGCGATGTCTGTTCTTTTATGTTTAACCACCATGCCTAACGTCACAAATACATTGAAAACAGCAACAGCGATAATGCTCGTTAATAATAAGACCACCATTTGTCGTGAGAGTTGAATGGCTGTATAAAGATTTCCGAACGACTGTGTCCAATCGCTTATGCGGACAGGTAACTGATGATTAATCGCTAAGTGAGTCGCTATTCGTCTCGCTTCAAATATATCCACCACTTGTAATTGTATACCTTGAATTTGCCCACCTAATTGCATGATGCTTGCAGCGTCATTAAGGTTGATTAAGCCAATACCATTATCGATTTCAGTGCCGGTAACCAAGGTGTCACTTAGCGTAAAGGAATGACTGACGGCGCTACTTGAGGTGCTACTTGAAACACTACTTGCGGCAGAGCTATTGATGCTGCTATCGGGCACCATTAAACGTAACTTATCACCGGGTAATAAACTCAACTGTTTGGCGACACCCGATCCTAGTATAAGGCTTTTTTCAGGCAGGCCTTTTGGCTGATTTATGGCGTTGGCTGTTTGCTGATTCGAGCTTAAGTAAGCCTTCATTAGCGTGCGGACTTTGCTGTAGTCAACACCTTGTATCAGTACAGGTTGTACGCGATTAGCTGCCACAGCCATGGCTTTAAATTCTATGATGGGTTGAGCATGAATAACGTCGGCTTCAGACTCTAAGCGACTTACCATGCCCTGCCAGTCATCGATGGGAGCGGCAAACCAGAGCGTGGCATGCGGCGCTAAGCCTAATATGCGCTCACGAAATTCTTTTTCAAACCCGTTCATTACCGATAGCACAACAATTAATAGCGCAATCGCTAGGCTAAGCCCTGCAATAGAAACCGATGAGATAAAAGACACTAAAGCATTGCGTTCTCTGCCGGCAAAAAAGCGCCAACCTAAAAATACGCTTGTGTTGCCAAAATGCTGTGAAGCACTAGCTTTATTTAAGGTGGTTTTCACTGGGTCGACGTTATTCACGCTTGTCGCTCAAGACGGCAGGCTTCTAAACGATAAATACTGTCCATTCGCGCCGCAACATGTTGATCATGTGTGACAACAACAAAAGCGGTATTTAATTGCTTAGATAAATCATCCATTAGTCGTTCAATGCTATCGGATGCTTGGCGATCTAGGTTGCCCGTAGGCTCGTCCATTAAAACGCAGGCGGGATTATTGGCAAGCGCGCGTGCTATAGCAACACGTTGACGCTCTCCACCAGAGAGTGCCGAAGGCCGATGCGTGGCGCGTTGAGAAAGCCCCACCGAGTCTAATAGCTCCGCAGCTCTTTGGATCGATTGCTGTTTGTTTTTACGTGCAATCATAAGTGGCATTAGCACGTTTTCTAAGGCCGTAAATTCTGGCAATAAATGATGAAACTGATAAACAAAACCTAGCGTATTGTTTCGCATGTCAGATAGCGCTTGGTCATTAAGTGATAATAATGATTGCCCGAGTATCGTGACATCGCCAGTGGTCGGTTGATCTAAGCCTCCCAATAAATTAAGCAATGTGGTTTTACCCGAGCCCGAGGCGCCAACAATAGCTATTCGCTCTGCGGGCGAAATAGTAAGAGACACTTTGTCTAAAATAGTGAGTTGCTGGCTACCTTCTGAATAATACTTGCCTAGATCTGTGCAGACTAAAACGGGATTAGTTTCTGATTCAGATTGCTGTGTTGCTGTCGGTTTTGAAGTCGTCATCTAACGTCCAATTAATGCTCGTAAGCCAATGCTTCGGCGGGTTCAATACGTGCCGCTTTAGCCGCGGGATAAAGTGTCGCTAATAAACTAATGACAATAGCTGCGCTACTAACAATAACAACGTCACTGGTTCTTAGTTCAGAAGGTAAAAACGGAATAAAGTAAACGCTAGGGTCAAAGAGTTGCCAGCCACTAAGCGATTCAATGGTTTGTAATAAGCTTCCTATATTGGGAGCAATTAAGACCGCGAGCAACACGCCGGTAAAGGTACCCATTAAACCTATCAATAAACCTTGCAGAATGAACAATCGGCGAATATCACTCGCGCTAGCACCCATCGTTCGTAATACAGCGATATCACTTCGCTTGTCAGTTACTGTCATCAAAATAATCGATACAATATTAAATGAAGCGACAGCCACAACCGACATGAGCAATACAAAGATCATGATTTTCTCCATGAAAATCGCTCTAAATAAACTGCTGTTTTTTTCGCGCCAATCAATTAATTGTGGTGGGCTATCAAGAATATTATCGACTGCTAGCTGAGCAAGAAGCGATTCACTGATAGCCATAGATTTAAACTGATCATTAACAGCGATGCGAAGCCCGGTTATGTTTTTGCCCATAGCTAAAAGCTTTTGGCTGGCAGTAATATTAGTCATGACCAAGTTTTGATCTAGCTCTGCGCCCACTTCAAATACAGCAACAACTTCAAAGCGTTTTTGACGCGTTACCGGCCCTAGTGGCGTAATGCTAACTTTTGGCATAATGATATTGAGTTTGTCACCAGGAATAACACCTAGCTGTCTCGCTAATAAGCGTCCGATAACAATGCCATAACGAGTCTCTGCCAAACGATTAATATCGCCAGCAATAATATGCTGGTGAAGTACCGAGACGCTTTGCTCAGTAACCATATCGATGCCCGTTAATGTGGCGCTATGAAAGCGTTGATTAGCACTGAGCATGACCGTTGTCTCAACGTAAGGCGCAGCACCTATTACATCAGGATGCTTTAGTAGCTCGTTACGTAATATCTGCCAATCATTTTTTTGCGTGTTCTTAGTCGTATGCTGTGTATCTGGGGTCAGAAGCTGCACATGCGGAAGTAAAGAGAGTAAGCGGCTTTGTAGTTCGCGCTCAAAGCCATTCATTACGCTAATAACGACAATGAGAGCAAATACACCCAGTGATAGCCCTAAGAGCGACACCGCACTTAAAAAGCCCGATGTGCCTGTTCCTCGAGCGGGAATACCATAGCGAAGAGCGACAAATAATGGGAAAGATCGAGGCATCATAGAGCTAATGCTTCCGTGCGTGACTTAGTGATTGGCTGCCAAAGGGTGATGGCTGCAATTGCTCTAATGACATAATCTAAGTGAGATCCTAATAGACGGCTGAATAGTGTGAATCCGATCACATTTTGCACACTGAGTCGCCAGTAATGAACAACGGCTTATGCACCGTGAATTTAAGCCATTAGTATACTAAACTGAAAGTCTTATTAGGCTTTAATTTAACGGCAATAGATAATTCTATGGACTCAACAAGCAATAATAACTCAACAGAACAAGATGAGCGTCGTCAGCTCTACCGTATCGATGATACAGCCATTCTCGATTTAACATCCGTAAACGCTGAGGATGTTGAAAACAAGCCGGCGGAAAGCTGTTTTGTAGAGTCTGAGGCCTTTCGTCTTATGCGTGAGTTGCGCGGTATTGATACCGATAATGGCAGTGTCTTTCGTAGTATTCATGAAAAAACCCCTGAAATAGCCCTCTATTTACAAGCCATTAACAAAAAAATTGAAGGTGTCGGTAATGCCGTCGCTTCAACGTTAGTGGGTAGTGAGGCCGATTTACAGTCTGTGGATATTAGTGAAGGCGGAATTGGCTTCAATTATCCCTCTGAATTACAGGCAGACAGCCTACATGCCGTTAAAATTTGGTTTCATCAAACATTGATAGGTTTTGCAGCTTATATCCGCATTGTTGCTTGTCACCGTGCAATTGACGGAGGCTATCATATGTCATGTGCCTTTGAGGCCCTGCCCGACCTTGATGAACAAGTTATTGCTCGTCATATTATGCAAGTCCAGGCGCGTCAGCAACGCCTTAAGCATTCGCTAGATCCTAATCCAGAAAGCTAGTTAGGCACCTAGTTAGCCACCTAGTTAAGCAACTGGTTAAGCACTAAAGGTTTTTAAAGCACGATTTTAGAGAGGAGTCATTATGTTAGCTCGTATCATTACAGCGTTATCTATTAGCATTGGCGCTAGTGTGTTTTTGATGAATAGCATTCACGCAGAAGTCATTCAAATTCCGGTTGCCTCCCAAGCCGAAGAATTACAAACCGTTGATCGCCCTACGCGCGGCAGCAGCAAAGCCAAGGTGTTAGCCCAATATGGGCAAGCATTATCCAGCAGTGATAATGTCGGTGAGCCGCCAATTAGTCGCTGGGAATACCAAAATTTCTATGTCATTTTTGAAAGTGACATTGTCATTCACAGTGTATTAAAGCATCGTCCAAAACATTTACCTTAAAAATTCTTTATCACCTTCGTTTATACGATAAACTAGCCCTCATTAATTTAAGCGCCTAGGCATAGCTTGCTATGTGTTCGCCAATCCTTTTTGTTATCCATAAAAAAAGCCGTATCGCTATGCCCACTAAATCCTTGAAAAACTTTGACCAAGAAACTTTTTTACGCGAATACTGGCAAAAAAAACCACTACTCATTAAAGGCGGTTTAGCTGGCTGGCAAAATCCGATATCTGCCGACGAGTTAGCTGGGCTAGCGTTAGAAGACCATGTTGAATCACGTTTAATACATTCAAGACCTATCGCTAACAGTATTACTGAGAGCCAATGGATATTGGAGCAAGGTCCTTTCTCTGAACAGCGACTTAGCTCCTTAGACGATAAAAATTGGACCCTACTTGTTCAAGCGGTAGATCACTATGCCCCTGAAGTCGCTCAACTACTTAGTTACTTCGGTTTTATACCCAGCTGGCAAATTGACGACGTAATGGTTAGCTATGCCACAAAAGGTGGCGGCGTTGGTCCACACTTTGATCGCTACGATGTATTTTTAGTGCAAGGCCAAGGCCAGCGAGAATGGCAGATAGGACAAAACTGTCATCAAGATACGCCTTTGCAAGAAGGACAGCCGTTATCATTATTAACGGAGTTCAATAGCACAGAGAGCTATCAGCTTTCACCGGGTGACATTCTTTATGTACCCCCTTATGCCGCACATTGGGGTACGGCCTTAGATAATGACTGCATGACTTACTCTGTCGGTTTTCGCTCTCCATCAAAGGCAGAGATGCTAGATGATTACGCGGGATATATGCAGCAGCATTGTTCTGAGGACGAACGATTTAGAGATGCTGATATTACAACATCGGGGGCCGGCGCAATTGATGCGAAGACGATTGATAATTTAGCGGCTATGTTGGTTGAGCAGTTAAGTGATAAAGAGCAGCTGCGTCGTTGGTTTGGTCGTTGGGCGAGTCAGAGTAAATATGCTGAGACAATAAGCGATGAGGCTTTTGATATTAATGATGATGAGGAAGATCTTGTTATTGATGAGGTCGATTTTTCTGATTCAGCGGTGAATATTCATAGGGATACGGCATCGCGGTTTTATTATATTGAGACTGGGGATGGTGATGCTGGGTCGTTGCAGTTTTTTGTTAATGGTCGAGAGGTAGCGTTGGCTAAGCCGACTCAGTCGCTACAGAATTCGATTAAAGTGATTTGTAATGAGTTAGTTTTTTCGGTTGAGGCTTTGCTGCCGTGGTTGGAGGATGAGGCTGCGCGGAAGGTTTTGGCTGGGATGTTTGAAAATGGTGAGTTGTATGCTGAGGATGA
>CAXAHI010000119.1:0-7371 GCA_963968645.1 uncultured Gammaproteobacteria bacterium
TAAGGGAGTCCAGTTAAGATGGGATTTACAGTAATTAAAGACAAAGCGCGCGAGCTCTTTGATGAAGCGTCATATCTCAGCCATATCAAAAGTGATGCTGAGTATCAGCAGGCACTTGCCTTAATGAGCGAGCTAGTTGACGATTATGATAATCAAAAAGCATTAATTGAAATATTGTCAGTATCCATTGAGCAGTGGGAAAGCACTGCGCCTGAATTTACCCAGTTTAATAAAAAAATTGCTAAGCTCAGTGGTGATTTATCCTTGCTCAAAGTGTTAATGGAACAGCATGGTTTAGGTGTGGCTGATTTACCCGAAGTGGGTAGCAAATCACTGATATCTAGGATTTTAAGCGGTGAGCGAAGCCTAACCAAAAAACATATTGAAACATTGAGTCAGCGATTTGGCATTAGCCCGGCATTATTTTTTGGCTAGGTTTTCCGTTCAAATAGCTGATTGATGAGTCGTTTAATAAATACAGTATTAATAATAAGAGTCTTATATTTTGCGTAAACTTCTCGGTTATATTTTGTTAGCCATTTCCTGTTTGGCTTGGCTAACAGTCCCAATTATTCCTTTTTTATCTTTGTCGGCCGTTGAAAAAGCTAGCTGGGCAGGCGGTATTATTATTTTTGCTGAAATAGCATGGTGGCTAGCAATGCCTTTGCTGGGTAAAGAAATTATTGCCTGGTGTAAAAGTGCTTGGCAGTGGTGTAAGCGCGCTCTTGGTTTCCGTTCTGTTGAAGCGCCCGTTGGCGGTACACCTGAAGTGGTTGCGGTAAAATCGGTTAAAGAATAAGCCTGTATTGTGTGTTTGTTTGGCTGGTTGAATAATGTCAGCTGCGTTAAAATCCCTGCCAATAGTTCAGTCTCACCGTTACTGATAGGATAATCCTTATGTCATTGGTTCCTCGAGCCGCCGCATTTACCTCTGCACGCAAGCGTCACGCCGTTAAGGTTGGCAATGTTATTGTGGGTGGTGATTCGCCTGTGGTCGTGCAATCTATGACGAATACTGACACGGCCGATATTGATGGTACTGCGCAACAAATTATTGAGCTGGCAGAAGCGGGTTCTGAGCTTGTGCGCATCACGGTTAATAATGATGAGTCGGCCGCAGCCGTTCCTTATATTAAAGAGCGTCTGGAAATTAGAAATGTATCGGTACCGCTGGTGGGTGACTTTCATTTTAACGGCCATAAATTACTCTCTGATAATCCAGCCTGTGCAGAAGCGTTAGATAAATACCGTATTAATCCAGGCAATGTAGGCCGCGGTGCAAAAAAAGATGCGCAGTTTAGCGAGATGATTGAAATCGCTTGCCGCTATGATAAACCCGTTCGTATAGGTGTTAACTGGGGCAGTCTCGATCAAGCCTTGTTGGCTCGCTTGTTAGATGAGAACGCTAAGCTTGCAGTGCCGCGTGATTTACAGCTTATTATGCAAGATGCCGTCATTCAGTCGGCGCTTGAGAGCGCTGCGTTGGCAGAAGAGGTCGGTCTTGGTCGCGATAAAATTATTCTTTCCTGTAAAACCAGTCATGTGCAAGATCTAGTAGCCATTTATCGTCGTTTAGCGGCTCAAAGTGATTATGCTTTGCACTTAGGCTTAACTGAAGCGGGCATGGGCTCAAAAGGTATTGTGGCATCGACAGCAGCTTTGTCTTTGTTACTACAAGACAATATTGGCGATACCATTCGTATTTCTCTAACGCCAGAGCCGGGTGGTAGTCGCATAAAAGAAGTACAAGTTGCGCAAGAGATTTTGCAAACCATGGGTTTGCGTGCTTTTACGCCTATGGTCATTGCCTGTCCTGGTTGTGGCCGGACTACCAGTACTTATTTTCAGCAGTTAGCTGAAGATATTCAAAGCTATTTGCGCAATCAAATGCCGGTTTGGCGTGATAAACATCCTGGTGTCGAAAATATGAGTGTCGCCGTTATGGGTTGCGTAGTGAATGGCCCAGGCGAGAGTAAGCATGCCAATATTGGTATAAGCCTACCCGGTACTGGCGAGCGGCCAGTTGCACCGGTTTATATTGATGGTGAGAAAGATGTGACCCTAAAAGGCGACCATATTGCTGAAGAGTTTCAGGCGTTGGTCGAAGACTATGTCGCCAGCCATTATTCGTCATAGCCGATAGGTAGTTAGGCCGCCGAAGGTTTAGCTTTAGCGTTTTACAGCATTTATGCACTTTTCTTTGTAACTTCATGAATTAAATACAATTTTAGTCTCTTGTTTAGCGCGTCTTTCAATTGCGATCGTACCGCTTAATCTCTATAATCCGCCGTCTTTACTTATCCTTATAAGCCTAGCTATTAACACTTGCTGTCGGTGAGTGCTGGTTAGTTTTGTAACCTTTTGAAATCATTAGTTAAATCGGAGATTCACCCATGGGCGTTGAGCGCACCTTTTCTATTGTTAAACCTGATGCAGTAGCCAAAAATGTAATTGGCGAAATTTATTCACGCTTTGAGAAAGCGGGCTTAAATATTGTTGCCTCTAAGATGTTACATTTAAGCCGCGAAAAAGCTGGTGGTTTTTATGCCGAGCATGAAGGTCGTCCTTTTTACAATGACCTTGTTGATTTTATGACTTCAGGTCCAGTAATGGTTCAAGTGTTAGAAGGCGAAAATGCGGTTGCGTTAAATCGTGATTTAATGGGCGCAACTAACCCAAAAGAAGCTGATGCCGGAACGATTCGTGCTGACTTCGCTAATTCAATAGACGCGAATGCGGTTCACGGTTCTGATTCTGCTGAATCAGCAGCACGTGAAATTGCTTACTTTTTTGCAGATGAGGAAATTTGCGCTCGTTAAGTGAGTAGTTATTTTATTCACTAACGACAGCATAATGTATGAATGATGTCATGAGTAACGAAACGGAAAAGCCAAGCGTCATTATTGATCCCAGCAAAGTTAATTTGCTGGGTATGACGCAAGCTCGCTTAATCGACTATATGGCGTCGTTAGGTGAAAAGCCGTTTCGTGCTAAGCAATTGATGAAGTGGATGCATCACTGCGGTGTCGATGACTTCGCAGCGATGACAGACTTGAGCAAGACACTGCGTGAAAAGCTCAGTCGTCTTGCCGAGATCCGCGCACCTGAAATTGTAAGCCAAGAAGATTCTGTTGATGGTACTCGTAAATGGGTACTGCGTGTTCATAATGGCGGTTGTGTCGAAACCGTTTACATTCCTGAAAAAGGCCGCGGCACATTATGTGTTTCTTCGCAGGTCGGCTGTAGTTTAGATTGCAGCTTTTGCTCAACCGGCAAACAAGGTTTTCAAAACGATTTAACGGCAGCTGAAATTATTGGTCAAGTATGGCTGGCGGTTAAATCTTTCAACGGTTTTGAAGCACAACAAAAACGTGCTGTTAAGGCCACACTCGTTAACGAAGATGGTATCGAACGCCGCGTCACGAATGTCGTGATGATGGGTATGGGCGAGCCGTTAATGAACTTCGATAATGTTGTCGATTCTATGTCACTGATGATGGACGACCTTGCTTTTGGTCTGTCTAAGCGTCGCGTTACATTGAGCACTTCGGGTGTTGTACCCATGCTCGATAAGCTAGGGGAGGTGAGTGATTGTTCGTTGGCTATTTCACTGCACGCACCCAATGATGAGTTGCGCAGCCAGTTAGTGCCGATTAATAAAAAATACCCTATTGCGATGCTGTTGGATTCAAGCCTGCGTTATATCAATGGTTTGTCCGATAATAAGCGCGTTATCACAATCGAGTATACACTGATAGATAAGATCAACGATTCACAGCCATTGGCGCATGAGTTGGTTGAATTATTAAAAGATGTGCCTTGTAAAATCAATTTGATTCCCTTTAACCCGTTTCCGCTATCAGATTATCAGCGGCCGAGTAATAATCGAATTAAAGCGTTTCAACGCATTCTAAATGAGGCAGGTTTTATCGCTCCTATTCGCACCACGCGAGGGGATGATATCGATGCCGCATGTGGACAGTTAGTAGGGCAGGTAAACGATCGTACGCGACGTAACGAACGTTATCTAAATGCTCAAGCTGTTACCGATGAACAAACTGTACGAATTGTGGGAGGTGCTGAATAAATGTCAGAGCTAAATACCATCGTATTATTAAACACCCGTTTTACTCGAGTATGGCTAAGTCTGCTTTTATTGCTGACGTTATCTGCCTGTGTGACTACCCACCGTGGTGGATTTGATAAAGAGGTCAGCACAGATGAAGCTATTGCTTCTCGTGTTGCTGCCGCTAAACAATATTTGTTGAGTCGCAATTTTGAAGCTGCGCGTCGACACTTAAAGATTGCCTATGAAATTGACCCTAAATCCGCCGATGTTCATGATGCCTTAGCACTGACTTTTCAGTACAGCAGTGAATATGAGTTAGCTGAATTTCACTATAAAGAAGCGCTAGATTTTGGCGGTGGTGAATCGCGTCTTCGTTTTAATTACGCCAACTTCTTATTCCAGCAAAAACGTTTTATTGAAGCTGAAGAACAGCTACAAGCCATTGTTAAAGATTCGCTCTATGAAAAGCGTGAGTCGGGCTTAGTGATGCTGGGTTTATGTCAGCAGCAGCTTTTAGAAACGGCTAAAGCACAGCGATCATTTCAGCGAGCATTAATTTTGAATCCACGAAATTCACGTGTTTTGCGTGAATTATCGATTATGAATTATGAAGCCAAAAACTTTCCAGATGCTTGGCGCTATTTTCAAAGCTACCGAAAAGTAGTTTCACGTCCTGATGCTGAGCTGTTATTACTAGGCATTGAATTGGCCCGTGAACTAAATGATGCAAACGCTGAAGCCAGTTATGCTTTAGCGCTTAAAAATCTCTACCCCGATTCTCGAGAATACCAAGGTTATCTACGTCGCCAACAATATGAGTGAAAGTAAAGATAAACAATCTGCTCTAGGTGCCGTGACCGATGCAGCAGATACAACTAAACTAGCCGCTAGTGAAAGTGGGCAGTTAGCTTCTGCACGTGCGAAATTAGGTTTGTCGTTGGTAGACTTAGCGGCTGAAACACGCATCCCTAAACGTCATCTCGCCGCCTTAGAAAATCATCAAGTTGATAGACTACCCGCAAAATTATTTGTGATTGGTTATTTACGCACCTGCGCCGAGCGTTTAGGTTTAAACCTAGACGACTTATTAGCTGAATACGGTGTGGCTGAAACAGTGGTGCGTGATGCGACTGCCAACGCAACAACAGCGGATACTATTTTAGCGGGCGACACAGCGCATTCAGTGTTATCACATGGCCCAGGCATGGCTGCCCGTCCTACAGTTTGGCGTGTTGCCGCGTTCGCAATTGTGCCCTTACTGTTGATTGTTTTTCTCGCATGGATCTATTCAATGCAAGAGGATGTTGTTACACAGCCAACGAATAGCGAAGTGTTACTTAATATACAAACTGCACCTTTAGGGCAGCTGGCCTCGGTCGCCGTTAATCAGCAGGCTCGTGAGCCTAAAGTTGCAGCAAAAGCAGAGATTACTGTTTCTAAACAGTTAGGGACCAAAGCAGAGCGTAAAGAGGCTGTTGTGGTTGCCAGTGCTTTACCTACAACCGAAGTTTCTCCAGTAGCGATTATAACGAGTAATGCAGAAGTCGATATCAGTACAAATCTAAGTGCTGATTCTAGTGTTATCGATACACCCATCGTTTCTCAGGGGCAGTCTCAAGATCGTCTGGTGATAAGCGTTAAAGAAGATAGCTGGGTACATATTACGGATTCAGCGGGCAGCCAGTTATTCCGAGACTTGGCGCGAGCGGGTAAAAAAATTGATGTGATGGGTGATCTTCCCTTCGACGTACATTTAGGCAATGCACCAGGCCTTGCGTTAGAGTTAAACGGTTCGCCTTTTGCTATTACAGACTATCGAGATGATAATAGCGCGCGCTTAGTCTTAGGCAGTAGATAAAAGGCTGGGTAGTCGATAAGCGACCAAAGCAGCAGTAAAGCAGTTGTAAAAGATGGGGTTAATTAGTTAACCCATTAGTCATTTAAGTGAGTTAGGGTTATTCATTGAAAACAATTCAAGCCGTTCGCGGTATGCACGATATCACCCCAGATCAAGCGGGGCATTGGTCACGGCTAGAGCGCGCTGTGGCAGAGGTATTTAGTAGCTATGCCTATCGTGAAATCCGTATGCCTTTGGTTGAAAGTACGCGACTGTTTCACCGTTCTATTGGTGAAATAACAGATATTGTTGAAAAAGAAATGTATACCTTTCCTGATCGGAATGATGAGTCATTGGCTCTTCGTCCAGAAGGTACTGCGGGATGTGTACGTGCTGTTATTGAAAACGGCTTGCTCAATACACCTCAAAAGCTGTGGTATAGCGGCCCGATGTTTCGCTATGAAAAACCACAAAAAGGGCGTTATCGTCAGTTTCATCAAATAGGTGCCGAAGTGTTTGGCTACCCAGATGTTGAAGTCGAAGCCGAAATGCTACTTTTGAATCAGCGTTTTTGGACTCGCCTAGGGCTAGATAAAAACGTTAGCCTGCAGCTTAATAATATTGGTGATAGCGACACTCGCGCAAACTATAAGGCTGCGTTAGTTGATTATTTGTCGGCGCATAAAGAATCTTTAGATGCAGATAGTTTACGTCGTTTAGATTTAAACCCTATGCGTATTCTTGATAGCAAAAATCGCGACACGCAGAAATTGTTAAATGATGCGCCAGCAATGGCCGGATTTTTATCTGAAGCTTCATTGCAGCGCGTAGAGCAATTGAATGCTTTATTGCAAAGCCAAGGCGTTAAGGTTGAACATAATCCACGATTAGTACGTGGTTTAGATTATTACAACGATACTGTTTTTGAATGGGTGAGTAATGATTTAGGTGCACAAGGCACGGTTTGTGGTGGCGGTCGCTACGATAGCTTAGTTGAGCAATTAGGCGGCAAGCCTATGCCAGCTATTGGCTTTGCCATGGGCGTTGAGCGTCTGTATTTATTGTTAGAGGCACAAACCTTTGCGTCGTTAAATGGCAGTGATGCTCCCGATGCGTATTTTATTGTTGCCGCCGATCAGTTGCAGACCTTTGCTTTTGATCTTGCCGAACGATTGCGTAATGCGAAGCCGGGTTTCAAGATTATGCATACGCTTGCAACAACCAGTATGAAGAGTCAGTTTAAAAAAGCCGATAAAAGTGGCGCTCGATTTGCGTTTGTTATTGGTGAAGATGAAGTGGCCAATGCTAGCGTTACAGTAAAAGATTTACAGAATGGCGAGCAAACGCAATATTCAATTGCCGACTCGTTAGATGGGCTATTAGCTGGATTATCAGCTTAATAGCTTGAGAGCTTAAAAGTTTAGACATTAAAAGTTTAGAGATTAAAAAGTTAAGAGATTTAAAA
>CAXAHI010000120.1:0-7128 GCA_963968645.1 uncultured Gammaproteobacteria bacterium
TTTCTAATACTTCTATGCTTCTATGCTTCTATGCTTCTATGCTTCTATGCTTCTAGTGCTTCAAAAGCGCTTTACATAGTCAGCCAGTTATTAGGCACAATAAAACAAAATTCAGTGTCTATATTCAATTCTTTAATCGCATAAATGATCATCTCAGGCATGCGCGTGTCTATCTCATTTTCAGCACTCATTTTAGCTAGCCGACGTTGATTACCACTAGCGGTATCTAGCCAATAGGGTTTATCGACTAAGTGATAATTTACTTGATACTTATCGAGTAACGCTTCCCACTCAGATAGCAGCAGCCAATGTGCTGATTGATGCTGCGTGTTCAGCTTCTCGGGGGTGATTATAGGTTTAGTTAAAGCCGTTGATGCGTTAAATGATTCAAGCACGTTTTCTCGACGATAAAATAAACGCCCACCAATATGAAGTTGCTTGTTTAATGGTTTTTGCGCGGTAGGGCTGGCAATACCTTTGCTATCTAAGTGCGCTAAAAGCTGTTCACTGGCACGAGGATGATCGGCCAAATTCATTTGTTTATTAAGACTGTGATTAAGCTTTAAATCTAAGCGATCGGTTTTTCCTGGGCCTAACCATGTTTGCCATTGTTCGGTGTCTTGTGAGCAGGCTAAATA
This sequence comes from uncultured Gammaproteobacteria bacterium, assembly GCA_963968645.1. Taxonomy (GTDB): domain Bacteria; phylum Pseudomonadota; class Gammaproteobacteria; order Pseudomonadales; family UBA7434; genus UBA7434. Next base: position 639 of record CAXAHI010000120.1, read on the forward strand.
ATATTTGCTGGCAATTTCTAAATGCACTAGGCCGTAATCACTGTGTTCGTAAATTAAATCAAACTCACCCAGGTCATTGCCGTTGTTTCTTGCTTTTAAATTCGACGCTAGCAGCTTAGTGTTATCGTTATGCGTTAAAAAGTATTGCCAAAGGCGCTCATGGTAAATGCCTAGTTTTAAGTGTTTATCACTGTGCAGTAACGCCAGCAATGCTTCTGGGTGTTTATCGAGCTGCTGCAGCCATTGCTGATTCTGTGGTGTTAATGAAAAGACCGGTTGCTGTATATGCTCATTGCGCTCAAAGCAGGGGGCTTTAGCAATTAACGGTCTTTCTAGGTCCGATTCCTTCGATAGCATAGTCAGTAAAGAGGGGCCAAATACGGCGTTGGCCAGCATTCTTACGGCGGCGGTATTCAGTGTGTCGATAAATGCGCTATCTAGACTGGTTGCTTGAGTACTTGTTGTCATAGTGTATTGGGGTCAAATTGATCTATTTTAGATGCGTTTATATTGCTTTCGTATGGGCTTAGCGATATTACCTTAAGCTTAAAGACAAAGGTTTAGTATTCGAGCAATTGCCCCTATAATCGCCTCGTTAAGTATTAAGCTCTCAAGCTAGGTATCCGGAGACGTTAAAAGCAGATGATAACCCAATTTCGTAATATAGGCCTGATAGGCCGTGTTGATAGCGAGCCTGTGCGCGAGTCTGTGCGTGCATTGGTTGAATTGCTTGAGCGCCGGGATGTGACTGTGGTGTTAGAAGAAGATACTTCTCTGGCGCTTGCCTTGCCGAATGCATCGACATCACACAGCTATCAGGTGGCTACACGACAGTTGATTGGTGAAGTCTGCGATATGGTTATTGTTGTGGGCGGTGATGGCAGCTTACTCGGTGCCGCCAGAGATTTAGCGCGTCACGATGTGCCGGTATTAGGGATTAACCGTGGCAAGTTAGGTTTTTTAACTGATATCGCGCCCGATGATATTGAAAGTGGTGTCACCCAGGTGCTCGATGGCCATTATGAGATTGAAAGCCGCTTTTTGCTTGAAACAGAATTAAAAAGAGATGGCGCGGTAGTTGGTCAATCAGATGCATTTAATGATGTGGTTTTACACAGCGGCCAAGCGCCTAAAATGCTCAACTTTGAGTTGTATATTGAGGGTGAGTTTGTTTACTCGCAACGCTCTGATGGTTTAATTGTTTCTACGCCTACGGGTTCAACCGCTTATTCTTTATCGGGTGGCGGTCCCATTATGCATCCTCGCCTTAATGCGATTGTGTTAGTGCCTATGTTCCCGCATACATTAAGCAGTCGCCCTTTGGTGATTGATGGCAATAGTGAAATTAAAATTATTGTTGCTGAGAGTAATCCGACTTCGCCGCGTGTAAGTTGTGATGGCCAAGTAAATATTGGTGTGCATCCGGGTGATGTGTTGTATATCCGTAAGAAATCGCGAAAGCTAAAGTTGATTCATCCTGAAGGGCATTCGTTTTACGAAACCTGTCGCGATAAACTTGGTTGGGGTACGCATTTTATAGATGATTAAAGCGTGTTTTTTTAAGAATATAAAATACTCGCTATGCCTGCTTAAAATATTATTTATCGACAATAACAGTGCTATTTATTAATGATTAAAGTTTTAGAAGCTCCATTGGATATTAATCTTCATGCGCTATCAGTGTATTGGTGGCAGAAGGAGCTTGCGCATAAAATTGCTGAAGAAGCCGGTATGCAGGTGATATGGGCAGCAACTGATCAACAGGTTGGGCAAATGCGCGAAGATTACCAAGCGCTATGTGATGGTCGCTTGCAATTGGCGTTAGAAAAAAAGCCACAAACATTCTCGTTAGCGCCGCTCACTAATATCATTAAAGCGTCTCCCGTTACTTTATCGCTGGTGCTTTTAAGTATTGTCGGTTTTTTGCTGGTTGAGTTTCGCTTAAACGGCATTGTCGAGCTACTTAAAATACAAAGTATGGATGGTAGCCGTTTGTCGCAGTCTCTTAATTTATCATCGCGTATTTCTCCTCAAGAATTTTTAGCACATGGGCAGTATTGGCGGTTGGTTACGCCCATATTTTTGCATTTTGGTTGGGTGCATATTACTTTTAATATGCTGTGGCTCTGGGAGCTGGGCCGAAGAATTGAAACGCAGTGCGGTAAGGTACACTTCATTAGTGTGGTGTTTTTTATTGCCGTCACGTCTAATCTTTATCAAGCAGCGAGCACGCCTTATGCTTATTTTGGCGGTATGTCGGGTGTTGTTTATGGTTTGCTGGGTTACTGCGCCGTATTTAATTTTATTGCACCGCATAAAATATTTGCTTTACCGCGATCGATTTATGTTGTCATGTTGCTTTCTTTAGCCATAGGTTGGTCTGGTGCGTTTAGCTTTTTAGCGAATATGGCCAATACGGCACATTTAAGTGGTTTGCTATGGGGGTGTTTTATTGCACTACCTAGTGCGTTGTTAACGCGTTTTTTTGATCGCCAAGATCATCGTTAATTTATGGATTATGTTTTATGAGTGACTCTTCAGATACCTTTGAGGAAAAAGTTCAGCAGTTATCACCCGATATGTATCGTCGTTTTAAAGAGGCTTTAGAGCAGGGTAAATGGCCCGATGGCCAAAAGGTGAGTGAAGCGCAGCGTGCAACATTAACGCAGGCGATTATTATTTTTGATAATGCGCATTTACCTCAAGGGCAGCGTATTGGTGAAATGGATGATGAGTGCGCAAGTAAAAAAAATGATGGCCAAAAAGATGATGATACTCAGGAAATTACTTGGCAATAATATGGTCTGTTCCTGCCTTATTTACCTATGTCGTTATCTATATCGCTTTTTATATCACTATCCATTCAATTATTTTTTCAATAGGTTTTAATTATTTATGCCCGTATTTAGTGGTGAGTTAAGAAAAATGCAGGCGTCATTGCCTGAGGTTGAAAGTGAGTCGGTTCGCTATCAAATGGTTTTGGGTGAAAAGCGTATTGATTTAAATGACTTTATTGGCGACGATTTAACGTTGAATTACAGCGGTGAAATTCATTGTGTTCACTGTAATAGAAAAATGAATAAAAGTTTTAATCAGGGTTATTGTTATCCTTGTTTTTCCTCTTTAGCGCAGTGCGACACATGCATTATGAGTCCAGAGAAATGCCACTATGATGCCGGTACTTGTCGTGAGCCATCATGGGGTGAATCGTTTTGCTTGCAAGACCACTATGTTTATTTGGCTAACTCATCGGGTTTAAAGGTAGGTATTACGCGTGGTACGCAAATACCGACGCGTTGGATAGATCAAGGGGCAGTACAGGCATTACCGATTTTTAGAGTGCAGCAGCGTCGCTATGCGGGTTTAGTCGAAGTTATTTTTAAGCAGCATATGGCTGATAAAACTAATTGGCGTGCCATGCTTAAAGGGAATCCTGAGCTATTAGACTTGTCAAAGGTGGTCAGTGATATTTTGCCTGAAGTGATGCCTGAAATTGAACAGCTACAAAGTCAATACGGTTTGCAGGCAATACAGTTTTGTGACGATGCCAAGCCAGTAGCCATTAACTTTCCTGTTGATGAATTTCCTTTAAAAGTCACATCACTTAATTTTGATAAAACCCCAACCATTGATGGCAAGTTGTTGGGCATTAAAGGGCAGTACCTTATTCTTGATACCGGCGTGCTTAATTTACGTAAATTCGGCGGCTATCATATTACTTTATCTGTTTAACACCCTATTTTTTGGAGAGAAAGCATGACCGATGGTCTTGATGCCGCAGCAAATACTGATGTTTCTAAAGTGACGTATTTAAAAGATTATCAACCGCCAGCATTTTTAATTGAAACGACCGACTTAAGTTTTGATTTGCAGGTCGATAAAACGATTGTTCATTCACGTTTAGCTATTCGCAATAATCCTGATTCAGCATCTAATGCACTTGAGTTAGATGGTGAAGGTTTGCAGTTACAGTCTATTGCTATTGATGGCAAGCCATTAGATGAGAGCGCTTATCAGTTACACGATAGTGGTTTGCGTTTAACGAACCTGCCTGACGCGTTTGTATTAGAAATTGAAACCGTTATTGATCCTGCTCAAAATCTTTCGCTTGAAGGGTTGTACTTATCGGACGGTATGTACTGTACGCAATGTGAAGCCGAAGGCTTTCGTCGTATCACTTACTACCTTGATCGCCCCGATGTAATGTCGGTGTTCACCACTAAAATTACAGCTGATGCAAAGGCATATCCTATTTTGTTATCTAACGGTAACTTAGTGGAGAGCGGTGACTGTGAAGATGGTCGTCATTGGGCGTTATGGTCAGATCCCTTTAAAAAGCCTGCGTATTTATTTGCTTTAGTTGCTGGTGATTTACAATCGGTTGACGATAGCTTTACGACAATGTCAGGTCGTAATGTTGAATTAAAGATCTTTGTTGAAACAAAAGACTTAGATAAGTGCGACCATGCCATGCAGTCGTTAAAAAAGTCGATGAAGTGGGATGAAGAAGTGTATGGTCGAGAATATGACCTCGACTTATTTATGATTGTTGCCGTCGACTTTTTCAATATGGGCGCAATGGAAAATAAAGGGCTAAATATATTTAACACCTCCTGTGTTTTAGCGAATCCTTTAACGCAATCAGATATGGCTTTTCAGCGCGTTGAGGCAGTTGTGGCGCATGAGTACTTCCATAATTGGTCCGGTAATCGTGTTACTTGTCGTGATTGGTTCCAGCTCAGTTTAAAAGAGGGCTTTACGGTATTTCGTGATTCTTGTTTTTCTGCCGATATGAATTCGCCAACGGTAAAGCGAGTTGAAGATGTAAGTGTGTTGCGCTCCTCGCAATTTGCTGAAGACGGTGGGCCAATGGCGCATCCGATTCGCCCTGAATCGTATATGGAAATCTCTAATTTTTATACCTTAACTATTTATGAAAAAGGCTCTGAAGTTATTCGTATGATGCATCAGTTATTGGGTGCAGAAAAATTCCGTGCGGGTAGTGATTTGTATTTTCAGCGCCATGATGGTCAAGCCGTTACCTGTGAAGATTTTGTACTCGCAATGGAAGCCGCGAGCGGCGTTGATTTAACTCAGTTTCGTTTATGGTATTCACAATCGGGTACGCCAGTATTGGATGTTGCTGAGCATTGGGATGCAGCAACGGGTGACTATACGCTAACGATTGATCAGAGCTGTCCGCCAACGCCAGGGCAGGAGACTAAGACAGCGTTTATTATTCCTGTACAAATGGCCTTGGTTACAGATGCTGGCTTGCAAGCAGTTCCTTGTGAATCTGCGCAAGCCAATATTAAAGTCTCTGACGCTAACGATTTTATGTTATCCGTTACGCAGCCGCATCAACGCTTTTGTTTTAAAGGCCTAGCGGCTAAGCCTGTGCCATCTTTGCTACGTGGTTTTTCTGCGCCAGTTAAATTGAATTTTGCTTATGCGCTAGAAGATTTATTGCAACTACTAGAAAATGACAATGACGGCTTTGTGCGTTGGGATGCGACTCAGCGTTACGCCATGCAACTGATTCAAGCGCATGTGGATGGTTCACAATTAATTGATAGTGTGCAGGGTGATAAGGCGGTTACTGAATTAGGTAAGGCTTTAATTAAGCTGGTTGAGCAAGGCTTTAAAGATCAATGTTGGCAGCCAAATTACGATGCTGCATTGTTAGCTGAAATATTACGCTTGCCGGGTTATCAGTATGTACTTGAGCAGTTTGAGTCTATTGATATTCGTGCCATTGAATCGGCGATTGAAGTATTACAAACAGCTTTGGCATTGCAGTTAAAAACTGTTTTAACCATGGCTTATGTCAACTTATCTCAGCAGTTAGTTGCGCTAGGTGATTACAGCCCAAGTGCTGACCATATTGCATTGCGTAGTTTAAAAAATACCTGTTTGGCTTATTTGATGCGAGCACAAGATAAAGCGTTAGTGAGTCTTGCGGTTAGTCAGTATCAAGCTGCAAACAATATGACCGATCAAGCATCGGCATTGGCGGCCTTAGTAAATTGTCCCTTAGATGAATCTGAATCAGAAGCGGCAGATTGTCTTGCCCAGTTTTATACGCAGTTCTCACATGAGAGCTTAGTGGTTAATCAGTGGTTGGGCCTTCAGGCTAGTAGTAGTAAGCCAAATGCTTTAGAGCGAGTTAAAGATTTAATGCAAAATGCGGCTTACGATAATACTAATCCGAATAAAGTTCGTGCGCTTATAGGTGGTTTTTGCATGCGTAATATCCCGCAGTTTCATGCGGATGATGGTTCTGGTTATGATTTGCTTTCTGATGAGGTGATTCGTTTAGATGGGCTTAATCCGCAGTTGGCTTCACGCTTGCTCACACCGTTAACGCAGTGGCGTCGTTTTGCTGCGCCGCAGTGTGAGTTGATGCGTGCGGCGCTAAAGCGTATAGCGGATACTGATGATTTGTCTGCTGATGTGTTTGAGGTGGTTTCTAAAAGTAGTGCTGAATAGG
>CAXAHI010000121.1:0-7052 GCA_963968645.1 uncultured Gammaproteobacteria bacterium
GTCAATCTTCGTCAGATTGTGTGCTTTCTTTTGGTTACTTTTCTTTGCACAAACACAGCGTTTTTTGCTGCGCGCCTGAAGGGCGTCCCGTAGGGTGAGCGTAGCGAATCACGAAAAGTGACTGGCGTGTCGGGGCCATCCCCGACGGTCTTGATTGAAAACTCAAACAAATAAACTAAAAATCCAGAATATAAAAACACTATCAAATAAAGCTTAAAAACCTAGACTCGGGCATGTCAGCCCACCCCCGACTACAGTGATAACTCTAGTCTAAGCGCCGTCGCCACACCCCCACCAAACCCAACGCCAACAAAACCTGCCCAATCATCGGCAACATCGGAATATCATAAGTACACTGCGAAGCATCAGGCATACAAGTATCGTCATTCCAAACATCCACCTGATTAGCAAAGCCATCACCGTCATCATCAAGCACATTCGACTCTAAATAATCCAACTCACCATCACCATCTGTATCCGTACTCTCACCTTCAGCAAAATCCGTTAAACCATCACCATCCGTATCGGTACCACAAGCCAAAACAAAAACCGTCGGCATACAAGGATCACTATTCGAAATATCCTGCTGATTAACAAACCCATCCTCGTCGTCATCAAGCAAATTAGACTCCAAGTAGTCCAAACCACCATCACCATCGGTATCAGTGGTTTCACCCTCATCAAAATCCGTTAACCCATCATTATCGCTATCAACATTACAAACGCTAACAAATACATTCGGAATACAGCCATCATTGTTCGCTATATCGAACTGATCAACCGTACCATCACCATCACTATCAACAACGTTCGACTCGAAATAATCCAATGTGCCATCATTATCCGTATCGGTAGTTTCACCCTCTTCAAAATCCGTCAACCCATCATCATCACTGTCTGTATTACACGCGTTAACGAATACAGTAGGCACACAAGGATCCTGCACATCACTATCAACATGATCAAACACCCCATCACCATCACTATCAACAAAATCAACAGCCTGCCAGGCAATACTATAATCCCACTCGAAATCAGCACCTACGCTCTCTACACGTATTTGATAATCACGCCCTGCCGTTAACTCAAACCAAACATTCTCAGTATTATCAATACTGCTTAAGGAGCTAGCAACAACCGTATCTACCCCGCCCGTGGTATCAACCAAATAGAGATTCAGATCTCTTAGCGTGGCTAATGAACTAAAAAAGCTAGTACCACCACCCACATCTAAATTCCAAACAAGGGAAGCTGCAAAAAATTGATTCCCCGCTGCTGTATCTAAATTGTATTCAGCCAAGGTATCAGAACCGCGCCTACCACCAAATTTTGGCACGTAATCAAAGCCTTTCATTAAGACGATGGCATCACCGCCGTCCTGAATGCTCGCCTGCTCACCGGCTGCCAAAATCTTATAACTGTTATTAATGTTGAGCTGACCTGCACCATAACGCCAATCTAAGCCATTATCGGTTTGGTTAGCAGCATCTATCCTATAGTCTTCGATATTAGCTGACGTTGAAGTATTAAAGGTGAAGCGCGAGGCACCCGCCAACAATGCGGCTTTTATTGTTTCACTACGCTCGGCGTTATAAATAACAGCGCCATTACGGTTATTAGTACTTCCCTCTGACCAAGCTGGATTATCATGAGAAGCTTCAACTAATAAAACAGCGGCAGCTGAACCATAAGGAGCCGCATTACTGGTGAATACAGCCGGTACAACTAAATGAATCGCTAACCTATCTGCAACATACACATTATCAATGGCCGTCACTGTTGATAAATGATTGGCATCTGTGCGACCGGTAGTTATTACGTTATAAGCCGAGGTGATAAGTGGCTTTATACCCGAAGGTCCATTATAAGGTGCCGCCACATGAACAAACTCATCCTCTTCAATTAACCAGTCAAGACGTCGTAAAACGTTGGATGTCGACACCGGTACATCATTGCCATTATTATCAACTAAATGCCCCCCTACCCAACTATGATTAGCCACCCTACTAGTGAGCGATTCTGGACTTGCCGATGTACCAAAGTTAAGAAAATCAAACAGAAAGGAATTGACACCATAAATAGCAATATCAGTAATTGCCGGTGTCATCGATGAAGTTAAGCCATAAAATTTGGATCCAACACCCGTAGCATGTCCACTTGGCGCTGGAGATACCGGATTACTTAAATCTTGAAAGGTTTTGCCTACAAACTGTGTATTAGCCGTATCGGGTGCAAAATTATCTCCCGCTTCAACCTGCAACACAGCAACAGTCGCGCCATCGGGTAAGGATGCCCCCAATACACTGGCTAACTCGGTATACCCTAAATCCTGTTTAATGTCGGCTATTGATAAAGCAGGCAGTAATAAGCCCATCATAAGCATTGATGAGTGAAACAATATAAAAGAAGAGCGTGTAGATCTTATTATTATCAAGTCTATTTACCGCAGCGATGCAATCTTATAAAGCCTAATCAATAGAATAATGGCAGGCTTTTCTTAGAATTATTGTATTAAAAACAAACTGTAGGAGGATTACAGCACAATGTCTATCTATATTAAGCAGGTATAAAAAGAGTGCTGAATTGGCAGAAACGAAGATAAGAGAGCTAGCCTGTGGATAAAACTGATTGCACAGACGAAAAAACAAAATTACTCTTTATAAATCAACCGCTTACAAAAGGATTCTCAGCTCGCTCCCCAGCAATGGTGGTCGAGGGGCCATGGCCAGTAATAACTGTCGCATCATCACACAAAGTATAGAGTCGTTCGCGTATCGATTTTTCAATCGTCTCGAAGTCACCACCCGGAAAATCAGTCCGCCCTACTGAGCGTTTGAATAAGGTATCACCAGCCACTAATAACTTCTGTGACTCAAACCAAAAACTGACTGAGCCTGGAGTATGTCCTGGTGTATGAATAGCGACACCCGAACAACATGACAATTGACTATCGTCTTGAATCCAATGATCAGGATCGGGCAATGTAACCGTCGGCACATTAAAGCGTGCGCACTGTTGCTCAACCATATCCCAAAGCATCTTATCTTCTTGATGTAGATGAATCTCCGCGCCTGTCGCCTTCTTTAATTCACCCGCCGCTAATATATGATCTAAGTGAGCATGAGTATGAACAATATCAACCAAGGTTAAATCATGCTGTTTGAGTGTATTAAGAATTTTTTGCGCATCACCACCAGGATCAATCACTACGGCCTTCTTGGTAATCGGGTCACCAATTACACAGCAGTTACATTGCAGAGGACCCACAGGGAATGTCTCAAAGATCATACCGGGATATTCAGTCTCAACCATCTTCTACTCGACCTTATTAATGACTTAATAAATACAACAAACCACTATTTAAAATACTGGCTTAATTAGGCACAAAGAGATTGGTAGCGAGTTTGCAATGCATTGTAGAGCTCATCACGAAAGTCACTGCTCTCACTGTCCAATGCTGCAGACAACTCAACCAAGTGCTCGTTGTCTTCACGACCATCCCACTCTTTAATATATGAGCCATCTTTATAGCCATTATCCTGGCGGAAGAAATTAAGGACATTTTTACCGACATAAGCGACATATAGCGTCTCAAAGTCTAATTCTGCGGCATCCATAAGCTGCCAAAAGCGCTCAGCAGAAAAGCCTTTATTTAATAGACACCAAGTTGATAGCGCCTCCGTTGCAGCATGTACATCCATGCCTTCACTCTCGATGCCGTCCCAAGTAGCCAAAATACTGTCCGCTATCGCCTCTTGATCAGCATAATCACTAAACATCGCACTCATACCAAAATGCCAGATATCAATAATCTCAAGCTTAACCTGCTCACTATCAGGCACCTGCTTTTTCCACCACTTATAGCCTTGATGATCCATCAACTCACCACACTCAATCCAGACGGCGCGGTACCATTCGTAATTCTGCGTAATCCATTCAGGATGAACCTTGGTATTCATGCTGTCCTGCATAGCCAGCATGGTCAGTAATTTTTGACGCATAATCAGTCGCTTCTCTATTGAGTCTATTTTAGTGTGAAGGTAGAACCTAATGAACAGCTTTAACAGTCATTCATCGACGCTAAGCCTGCCTCTTCAATACATCTACAACATAAAAATGCCATAGGTGTATCTTGCTCGTATACCTTAATTGTAATTAAACCATTATAAGCCGCAGCTGTCTTTGCACTTTGCGCCCAAGGGCCAATTTACTCATGAAAAAAATGCGTCAAAAAAAATTAGCCTCTTACTTTGTAAGAATATAAAAAATCGATGACTGAAACCGTATAAAAAAATAAAACATAGTTTTTTCGTTAGACTTTTTAAAATAAAAAAAACGACTAAGACTCAAAATCAGAAATGTTTTAAGAACTTTTTTTATCAAATTAAGAGATATTGAGTAGCATTCAAACGATTTTTTTTAAAAAGACTGGATGTATCCTCATTGTTAGAGATCAGCAACGAATTCCTATCCACAGAATCTGTGGATAACTTGGTGGACAACTCTGAAACTCAGCCCAAGAATCCTTTACCTATAAGCCACATGACAGATTGTTCATTTTTTAACCACCTTATAGATTTTAAAAATCAATGACTTACGTGCATTATCTAATAATTATTACAAAAACCTAATAAACAAAAAAAACTTGCCAATGTAAAAAAACTGTGAATAAGAATTTCAAATGCGTGTTTTTCCACCACAAAACGTCAATTTTCTGGCCTATATCCTAAGCCGCCACTAACCTCTCGAGAAAAACTGGGCTTGAAGCACATGATACAAAGCAAAACGTTAACCAGCCCCTCTTCTTTTACATAAAAAAAAGCTGAAAAACCGCATTCCAAACAACGCCAGGTAACCATGTTTCAGTGCTAAGCAGCTATGTTTCGATGCTAAGCAGCTATGTTTCAGTTCGAAACGGCTTAACAGAGTCAAGAAAACCATCTGAAAGTCTCTTAAGGCTGCGTAAGCTCAGAGAGAGAGAGAAAGAGAGAGTGAGTGAGACCGGATCTCAATAATGGGGTATGTCATCCTCCCCCCTAATCACAGACAGTCTTTAGCATCAGAACATTATAAAGACTATCAGCTTTATACCATATGAGCCTCTCAGGCTTCAGACTTGCTTAAAAAACTAATCTCAAATGCCTTATTAAAGAAGGACAAAACCGTAATCGAAAGTATGACTAAAAGCTTAATACACTGTTAATAGCCAAAATATGATCATTCAGCTATTTCAAAGAGCTTCTAAAAAGAATAGAAAGTCTATGATCAGAGGAGCTGCCCCTGCCTTCCTTATGCTTCCTTATGCCTCCTTATGCCTTATTTAGCTCTTTTTTCGAATCCATAGCACTAAACCAAAGGGCTAACCAAACAGCGAACCATCAAATCACAAAGAGCAACTTGCCCGCAACAATCAACAGACAGCTCCAAAAGCCCACCAGCAACATTCCATTATCGTTAGAAAGCATATCAATTTCGTTAGATATTCCTCCGCAGACAATCATTTTAGTTAGTCTTATCAGCCCCTGGTATAAACACACTACAACGATATAACCGAGAGCAAGCTGAAACAATATCGAACTGTGAAGCAGCACCCACGACTAAGAGACAAAGAGCTAAAAGCAATCTAACTCTACCGCTAAGCCTTGCACAAAAAGCATTCAACGCTAGCCTTAAATTATTACTTCAAACTGAAGAAGTGATTTATCTTTTCATTAATATTTATCACGGAGGATGCCATCATGGCTCTTGCAAATGCTTTTAGTAAAAACGCTCTATCTCTTGCGGTCGAACAAACGGCCTACAAAACCAATGTTATTGCAGTTAATACCTTAATCACTAGCGTACTCTCTTCTACCTTACCCACGCTAAACACTAACCCGCCCGATTGGAATGACTTTGTTACTGCTTATGAAAAAGCCGACGCCGATGCACTTAACTGGGTAAACAATGTAATGGCTCGCCTATTAAACGTGCCTGATGAAGTAAGAAGTTATAACCCTACCATTAACTTATTACTCAGCGACGCTAAAACACAGGCTCAAACGCTGGTTAAAAACCCAAACAACCCAATAGCGTTATCAACATTAAAAACCGATCTAAACAATGTGAATAGCCAATTTAGTTTAGTGGTCACATTTATAGCCGGTGCGCTTACAGCAATTCAGGAATTTAAAGATATATTACCTAACCTCGCAACAGAGCTACAAACCATTGCAACTAAATCGACATCTGATGCCAAAGCAGACGAAGCAGAAATTGTTAAACTGCAAGCCGATATTGCCGCGTTTAATGATGAGATCAAAAGTCTGACAGCATCACTAGTAGCGCTGGGTATAGCCGATGCAGCCGCATTAAGCTTAGGTACTCTTGCTACGGTTGCCGCTTGGCCAGAAGGCGCATTAGTCTGGTTGGTCTTGGCTCCTATTGTTGTCGTTGCAACTACCTATATCGTTATTGATGGAGAGAAAATTGTTGCTGACAAAAAAGCCATCGTTGATGATCAAAATAAAATCACTGGCATTACGGCTGATGTAGCAACACTGCATATTTTGGCAACCAACTATGCAGCAATGGCAGCGCAGACGGATGAAATCGAAGCCAATCTGAAAGCGATATTGGCTGAATGGCAGATACTTGAAAGCGATGTCAATTTAGCCGTCACCGATATTAAAGATGCAGTGGCTGATACCGCTACCGCTGATTTTGGCAAAGTAGTACTTGATCTTAATGATGCCATGACCGAGTGGGCGGCCACCTACAAGCAAGCGGGTGATTTAAACATTACATTAAATGTGAATGACTCTGCCTATACAACCGGTATGACAGAAGCCGAAGTTAAGGCCGCCGTCGCTAATGGTAAAACGACTGATATCATCGAATACTACAATCAAGTTCAAAATATGAGAGTCACAAAAGCGGCTTAAATAAAATTATAAAAAGTGTATGTATATTGAAGCCGGATTGGGGAAACCTTGTCCGGTTTTTTTAAAGGTAGCTATCATTTTAAAGTAACGATTATTTTTATATCCAAGAAAACTGAATTATGGTTTAGT
>CAXAHI010000122.1:0-6736 GCA_963968645.1 uncultured Gammaproteobacteria bacterium
TGGTTACTTTTTTGGCTGAAGCAAAAAGTGACTGGCTGTCGGGCCACCCCCGACGCTCTTGAATTTAAAACTTAAAAAAGTAAACTAAAACTTCAGAATGCAAGGTTAATCTTACCGCTTAAAAAGCTGCACTTAGCACAGCATTTAAAGAGCTGAAATTAAGCTCTCGCCCTATCCCGCGACGACCTTGCCCTTAAAAAAAACACAAAAAAAATGCTGTTGGCCTTCGAAACTCATCCTTGGCCAACAGCAAATAATAGATCAACTAAAACTTACGATGTGCGACGTGAAACACCAACAGCAAGCACACCTAAACATAAAAGAGCCAATGTTGCGGGCTCTGGTACTGCTTTAGGGATATCGAATTTAAGCTGCTTAATAAAGAAATCATCTTCATATGAATCAGCCCAAAAGCGGAATGCTGTACCCGTATAGCAGCTATAACAAACTTTTTTACTGTCTTCTTGAACAGTAGACCAGCCGTTATTGTATATAGCCAAATTGAAATCATCGCGACGATTCAATGAACCAAAGTTAGCTGTTTCTAAACTCACTGAAGAATCAAAGCTGAACATCAATGCTTCATCACGTCCCCAACCATCAACTTGACCATTATCTCGAAAGCCATACTCACGTCGACCTTTAACACCTACGCCATACCTTGTTTGATAAACACTACGGCGATTAATCCAGCCCGAATCAACTTCTTCTTGTGCTCGTGCCGTCATATCATAACCGTCTGAGCTAAAAGTATAAGCGTTACCAAGGCTGCCGCCATTACCACGCAAATCAAACGTTACTAAAGTAGCATTAGCACTAGCAGAAATACCCGCCAGCATGACTATTGCTACAGCCCAACTCATTGCTATTTTCTTCATATCGAACTCCTTATAATTTAAAAGGCAATCAGCGCCACTTCTGGAAATTAATATTTGTAAGTTGTTAGACCGAGGTTCCGCATTAGCTTTGCGTTTACATTGCCTAACTGATATCAACTTACCAAGTCGCTTAAATTGCTGTTTACAGATGAATTAATTAATACACCCTTACGTTTGTCACTTATTCATTAAGAGACTTAAAGGCGTTAACCTATATTTCAATGTGAAAGGAAAAACGCCGTCATCTGGTAAATAGCAAATTCCGCGCCCACTTTTAAACAAAGGAAAAAGTAAAAAACTTTTATGTTTTTTATCAATCACTTAGCGAATTTATTTTACATTCGCAACAATCGAAAGCAGGTATAGAAATCACTGAAAGAACATAAAATGTAAAGCAATTCGACAAGGTGAATACAGGCTATTTTGAAATCTCATAAAGCCGAATGTAGTTATAAGGTCGGTTTTTAAAGCGATGTCATCAGTTACATTGAAATAGGAAAATAGTAAAATAGTAAAATAGTAAAAATATAAGAGAGCTGCGCGATTTCGTACGATGCGAGAAAATGTTTAGTTATTTTGGGCTTATATTTACTCGATTAATTTATGCCTGAACGACTCAGATATAGAGATAGATATGAAAAACAGTTTTATCTAAAGGAATAAAGACAACAACGCTTAAAAGACTAAAAAGAGGCAAACTGACACTTTTTAACAACATAAAATTACTTGTGCAAAATGCGTACTATTAGTCAGAGTAGTGTCTATACTTTTAAGATAGAGACAGAATCTTACTATCTTCGATAACTTACAGACGCCCAAAGCAATGGAATCACTACAGCACAACATTCCTAACGCCCAAAACAAAAGTAAAGTGCATATATCTGTCACACTGGCAGTAGCCGTCAGTCTCGTCTTAATAATGGCGGGAATTTGGAATGCTTATAAAACGGGCTTAATTGCCGAAGAAAATATAAAAGCTAGTCTTCAGTTACAGCGACTGAGTGACTCCATTCGTTTTCATCAAGAATCCATGTCAGGTGCTATTGAATTTGCCCTTACCACCGGCGAGGCACACTGGCATACCAGTTATGAAACCAGCTTACTCAACTTACAAGATGTCATGCATGCAACCGACATGACCCTCAGTAATAGTATTGTTGAAAAAATCCAACTTGAGCAAGGTAAGGTTATTGAGCTTGAGCGAGAAATATTCGCGTTGGTTACGGATAAAAAACAAGATAAAGCATTCTCTTTATTTGCCTCTGATGCCTACCAAGAAATTAAAATAGAACAAGAACAATATGCGCTAACGCTAAGAGCGACATTGGATAGAGAAGCTAAAGATATAATTGGCACACTTAAATCTCGCCTTGACCGCACGACCATCGCATTGGTCATACAAATCATTTTAATTGTCGCCATATGGCTTTATATCATTACCATCGTTCGTCGCTGGCAAACCCACCAGAGCAAGCATAGTGAAGAACTCACTCGCCTCGCTCATTTCGATGCGCTCACCGGCATAGGTAATCGAACATTATTCCATTTGCGCGTAGAAACAGCCTTTCAACAGTCTCGTCGTGACGGGAAAGCGGTCGCTCTCGTATTAATGGATATTGATCACTTTAAAGATATCAATGATAGCCTTGGCCACGATACTGGCGATAAGCTACTGATTAAAGTCGCAGAAGAGCTACAAAAAACCTGTCGTGAAACTGATACTGTTGTTCGCCTTGGCGGCGATGAATTCGCAATCATTGCTACCAACATCGATAAAAAGCGTGACAGTGCAATACTCGGTAATAAAATACTGTCTATTTTTGAGCATCCGCTTAGCATTCAAAATCATGAAATTAAAACCGGCACCAGCATTGGTTTAGCCTTTTACCCGGACGACGCAGATTCCGCTGAAGAATTATTAAGAAAAGCGGATATGGCACTTTATGAGGCCAAGCGTCACGGCCGCGCCAACTTTAAGTTTTTTGATACCGCTATAGAAGTAGCCGCGCGCAATAAAGCAAAGATGCAGGCCGACTTACAAATCGCTCTAGAATCAGGACAGTTTTCTCTACACTACCAACCAATTATTGATATTGCTGAAAACTTAGTTATTGGCGTTGAATCTCTCATACGTTGGGAACATCCCGAAAAAGGCAATATACCTCCCGTTGAGTTTATTCCCATTGCTGAAGAAAGCCGATTTATTGTTCAAATTGGCGAATGGGTATTAAGAACAGCCTGCCAACAACAAGTCGAATGGGAGAAAAAAGGACTAGCCTCGGTTAATGTCGCTGTTAACTTATCGGCCGTTCAATTTAATGAGCGAAACATACTGGCTAAAGTTGAAGGTATTATGGAAGAGACAGGCATACGAGAAGATCAACTTACCGTTGAGATAACCGAAAGCACCTTAATGGAAACCGAAGGTGATGTTATTGCTAAACTTCATGCACTGAAATCGTTAGGCTTAAAACTCGCCATTGATGACTTTGGTACTGGCTATTCATCCCTCGCCTACCTCAAACGCTTCCCTATACACCACCTAAAAATAGACCGAGAGTTTGTCAAAGACCTTCCTGACAATACTCAAGATATCGCTATAGCAAGATCAATCATTAAAATGGCGCATGAGTTAAAAATTGATGTAGTCGCAGAAGGCGTAGAGAATCAATCGCAGTTACGCTTTTTGAAAGAAGCCAGCTGTAACTATGGCCAAGGCTTCCATTTTGGCAAACCTATGCCAGCCGCTCAATTCGAAGAATGGTTGATACACTACAATCAACAAAATCATAGCAATATACGATCCATTGGCTAACTCACAACGCAGGCCTCCTCCTCCCTTAATCATAAAGACCCAACTTAACTAAAGCTTTATTACGTCACAAGTCAATCTAACGTTTTTATAGAGCCTTTAGGGCTAGAAAGCTTGTCTCACTAGCCAGTGCCAGTATAATCAGGGCATGAAAACTATATATACGACCCCCATTTTTCGAGAAGTACTTTCGCTAGTTGCACGTCTATTTCTTCGCCTTACAGGCTGGAAAGTAACAGGTGAAACACCTCACTATAAAAAATATATCTTAATTGCCGCACCACACACCAGCAATTGGGACTTTATCTTTATGCTATGCGTTGTCCTTAGTCGAAAAATGGATGCGCGATGGATGGGTAAACAGCAATTATTTAAACCACCCTTTCATGGCATTATGAAATGGCTAGGCGGCATTGCTATAGAGCGCAGTAAAACTAACAATACAGTAGACTCCATGGTCAACGCCTTTGAATCTGCATCTTCCCTCACGCTGCTCATCACACCAGAAGGCACGCGAAGCAAAGTTAAAGAATGGAAGACAGGCTTTTACCGCATAGCAACAGCCGCAGAAATACCTATAGTTCTTGGTTTTATTGATGCATCAACAAAAACCTGTGGCTTTGGCGATACTTTTAATCCAACCGGTAATATTGATGAAGATATGCTGAAGATTAAAGCAAACTACAATGACAAAACGGGTCTCTGTGATTAAGCTCAATGATAGTTATCTTAGAAGCTGACATAAGCTTTTATAACACCGACAATAGACATATTTATTCGTTAATATACTGGAATCAATAAGCAATGAAATTTTCTGGCCAAGCCGACTTTAATCATAAGCGACAAGATAAAATTGGCGTATTAGTGACCAACCTTGGCACGCCTCAAGCGGCTACAGGCAAAGCGCTAAAGGTCTATTTAAAACAATTCTTATCCGACCCTCGCGTTGTTGAAATTCCTCGCGTTATTTGGTGGTTAATTCTTAACGGAATTATTTTAAACATCCGCCCCAAGCGTTCAGCCAAGCTTTATGAAACGGTTTGGACCGAACGTGGTTCGCCATTGCTGTATCACACCCATGATCAAGCAGAAGCCATTACTAAAAAACTCGCTGAACAAAATGTTAATGGTGAGTTAGATCATGTAATGGTTAGGTATGCCATGCGTTATGGTCAACCATCAATAGAATCCGTTATGGAAGAAATGCAACGTGATGGTGCCAGTAAAATTGTGGTACTACCGCTTTACCCTCAATACTCTGGCGCAACCAGCGGCTCAACCTTTGACGCCATAGCCGCGCTCTTTACCAAAACTCGCTGGGTGCCACATTTTCGCTTTATTAGCAGCTACCATGATGACGAAAATTACATTAATGCCTGCGCAGAGAAAATCAAAGCGCATTGGCAAGAAAATGGTCGCGCTGAAAAACTTCTGCTTTCCTATCACGGTGTACCCAGAAGTTACTTAGAAGCTGGTGATCCCTACTACTGTCATTGCCAAAAAACTTCACGCTTAATTGCTGAGAAACTTGGCCTAGACAAAGAGCAATGCATCACCACATTCCAATCTCGCTTTGGAAAAGCCGAATGGCTTCGTCCTTATACGGATGCAACACTCAAAGAACTTTCTGCTAATGGCACAAAATCAATTGATGTTTTTTGTCCTGGCTTTTCGTCTGACTGCTTAGAAACCATTGAAGAAATAGCCGAAGAAAATAAAGAATACTTCATGGAAGGTGGCGGCGAGAGTTATCACTACATTACCGCCTTAAACAGTGAAGCGCTGCATATAGAAACCTTAACCGCCATTATACGTCGCAACATACAAGATTGGCTTGTAGAGAAACCTATGGATAACGAGCAAAGCTATGCATTATCACATTCACCTGATTTAGCTTACAAGCCCAAAGTCTAAAACACATTAGGTGTACTGAACAAAAAACTATAATTAAAAATAAAAAAGAGCTCTACTATGATAAAAATACACGGTCTAATTCTCTCTCCATTTGTTCGTAAAGTATTGGCCGTTGCCAAGCTGAAAGGTCTTCCTTATAAAAACGTCAAAGTATTTCCCGGCACTAAAACCGCTGATTTTTTGAGCATGAGTCCTTTAGGAAAAATACCTGCGCTAGAAGACGGGACATTACGAATCAGCGATTCGGCTGTGATCTGTGAATACCTTGATGAAAAATATAATGATACGACTATTCGCCCTGCATCGATTGAAGATAGAGCTCAATCTCGATGGCTTGAGGTTTATGGTGACAGTAAGTTAACAGAGCTTTGCATTGGTGGTATTTACTTTGAGCGTTTTGCTAAGAAGCTGTTAGGGCTTGGTGAGACAGATGAGGAGAAAGTGGCATTAACGATTGAGAAGCTTTTACCGCCACAGCAAGATTATCTTGAAAGAATATTGCCGGCAGAGGGTTTTCTGTTGGGGGATTTTGGTATGGCTGATATTTGTGTTGCGGGACCGTTTTTGAGTGCTGCGCATGTGGGTTATAGGCCTGATGCGGATCGCTGGCCGAAGCTTGCTAGGTTTATTGAGCAGGTTCGTGGTCATGAGGCAATGGCGGAGCTTATTGATGATGAGGAAGCGCTGTATGGCTCTTTAATTTAAGGGGCGTGGTGCGACAGCCAGAAGCATTTTTATTTATCTTGTGCAGAGCCATCTTACATTCTGGGTTTGTATTTTTATTGTTGAAGTTTTCAATCAAGACCGTCGGGGGTGGCCCGACATGCCAGTCACTTTTCGTGATTCGCTACGCTCACCCTACGGGACGCCCTTCAGGCGCGCAGCAAAAAACGCTGTGTTTGTGCAAAGAAAAGTAACCAAAAGAAAGCACACAATCTGACGAAGATTGACCCCGATATAACCTATTCGCTTTGGGGTGGTTTTATCTAGTACATCTTAGCTGTGCCTACGAAAACACTTTTCACTCGACTTAGTTGGTCGTCAATATCTGAGCTCGCCTCCAGCCAATATCACTACGATGCCGCAGACTTTTCAAAACACAATGAGGCTACAACGAACAAGTTCAGTAGGC
>CAXAHI010000123.1:0-6643 GCA_963968645.1 uncultured Gammaproteobacteria bacterium
TGCAGATATAAAATTACCCGCTGCAATCGCCGCCGATAAATTAATACCCGTCTCAATATTTAAACCTTTTAAAAGATATAGCACATCTTCTGTGGCGACATTGCCCGATGCGCCCTCTGCATAAGGGCAGCCGCCTAATCCTGCAATGGAACTGTCTATAACACTTACGCCCAGTTGCAAGGCGGCATAACTATTAGCAATGGCCTGTCCATAAGTATCATGAAAATGCACCGCAATTTTTTCTATTGGAATAGATTCTGTTACGGCATTAATCATGGTGCTAATTAAACTCGGCGTGCCCACGCCAATAGTGTCGCCCAGCGATATTTCATAGCAGCCCATTTTATATAAAGCGTCTGCAACTTCTGCGACCTTTGCGGCGGATATGTCGCCTTCGTAAGGGCAGCCGGCCACACAGGAGACATAACCGCGGACGCGTATATTATTCGCTTTAGCGGCCTGCATAACCGGTATAAAACGTTCAAGACTTTCGGCAATAGAGCAGTTAATATTTTTTTGACTAAAGCTTTCAGACGCCGAAGCAAAAATAGCGACTTCGGTGGCGTTTGCTTCTAAAGCACGTTCAAAGCCTTTTATATTCGGTGTAAGCGCTGCATAGCTAACATTATCGCGGCGGTTTATTTTTTTAAATACCGCTGAGCTATCGGCCATTTGTGGTACCCACTTAGGGTTAACAAAACTACCGACTTCAATGTGAGTAAAGCCAGCATTCGCTAGGCAATCAATTAGCGCCACTTTGGTGTCTGTATCAATAAGATGCTTTTCATTTTGAAGCCCATCACGCGGGCCAACTTCAACAATACGAACATGACTAGGTAAGGGCATAGAATTTCTCGCTAAGGTTGTTTTATTCATGCGATTCTTCGGCTTCAAAGTACAGTAACTCTGCACCACCATCCACTAAGTTGCCGGGTTGAAAGTAGAACTCTTTGACTATGCCATTATTAGGTGCGCGAATAGTATGTTCCATTTTCATCGCTTCCATTACGAGTAGGGCATCATCTTTTTTTACAGCGCTGCCGGGCTCTACCAGCAGAGCGATCATCGTGCCGTTCATAGGGGCTTTTAATCCACCGGCATGGTGTGTGTCATGTTGTTCACCAAGGTCTGGTAACGCTCGGTGAAAACGAATAGTGCTATTGTCGGTAAAGAGTTCGTAATGGCCATTATTATCGGCAATGGTCATGCATGATTGATGGCCATCTATATTGGCCTTTAATAGGCTGCCATTTAAACCGCCTTGCGCTTGTACTGTTTTATCATTAGTCGTAATAGCAAAGCGTGAAAAAGCTTTTAATGCAGACTCCGATAAAAGCTGTTCAGCTTCTATCTCAATAGTTTGGCCATCAATAATAAGCGTCAGTTTATGCATGTTGGCTTCATTTAAGCGCCAAGCATCGGCGCTATGCCAAGGTGAGCTTGGGTCGTTGCTGGTATGACTTTTCGCGATGGCTCTTTGTTCTTGTTCGAGTAAGCAATAAAGTGTGGCTAAATAGGCTATAGGTTCTTTTTTGTTTTGATTTTCATTTTGATCAGTAGAAAAAAGTGCTGCATGATTTTTTTCGATAAAACGAGTATCGATATCAGCTTTTTTAAAAGGCTCGCAATTCACAAGGCCATAGAGAAAGTTGATGTTGGTGGTAATGCCGCTTATGTAATATTCACTGAGCGCTTTCGTTAGTCGCTTAAGTGCCTTGTCACGATCTTCATCCCAAACAATTAACTTGCTTATCATGGGGTCATAAAAAACACTGACTTCATCGCCTTGTCGTATGCCGGTATCTATGCGGACATGTTGACTGGCTGTAGGTGTTTGTAAAAAGGAGAGTTTGCCAGAAGCCGGTAAAAAATCATTGGCAGGGTCTTCTGCGTAAATGCGTGCTTCAAAGGCGTGGCCATTAATACTTAGCTGCTCTTGCTTAAGAGGCAGCGTTTCACCGGCAGCAACACTAAGCTGCCATTCAACTAAATCTTGCCCAGTAATCATTTCTGTTATGGGATGCTCAACCTGTAGGCGGGTATTCATTTCCATAAAGTAAAAAGAGCCGTCTTTGTCGAGTAAAAACTCTACGGTACCTGCACCTTGATAGTTTATGGCCTGCGCTGAGCGTATAGCGGCTTCACCCATTTTTTCACGTAGTTCGGTAGTCATGCCGGGTGCTGGCGCTTCTTCAATAATTTTTTGATGACGCCGCTGTATAGAACAATCACGTTCAAATAAATAAACGGCGTTATTGTGTTGGTCACAGAATATTTGAATTTCTATATGACGCGGCTGTGTGAGGTATTTCTCTACTAGCATGTCGTTATTGCCAAAGGCATTCATGGCTTCACGCTTGGCTGTGGCTAAGGCTCCATCAAATTCGTCTTCATCCCAAACCTGACGCATTCCTTTACCGCCGCCGCCAGCAACTGCTTTTAATAACACAGGATAACCAATCTCTTTAGCTGCGCTTCTTAACTGCTCAGGGTTTTGATCGTCGCCATGGTAGCCTGGCACTAAAGGAACATTCGCTTGTTGCATAAGCGTCTTGGCGGCAGATTTTGATCCCATTGCCTCAATCGCCTCTGCAGTAGGGCCAATAAAGACAATATTGTTATCTTTACAGGCACGACAAAAATCCGCGTTCTCTGATAAGAACCCATAACCAGGATGAATAGCTTGGGCGTCGGTATCTTTAGCCGCTTGAATTATCCGGTGGTAGTCCAAATATGACTCTCGCGATGGAGCTGCACCAATATATATGGCTTCATCGGCCATGGTTACGTGCAAGGCGTTACGGTCTGCATCGCTGAAAACGGCTACGGTGAGAATGCCTAATTTGCGAGCGCTACGAATAACGCGGCAGGCGATTTCACCCCGATTAGCAATTAATATTTTATTAAAACGCTGAATAGACATTAGTACTTACTCTTAGCTTTGCTGATATTTTTTGTCATAGGACTTCTGTTTTAGAATCTTTAGTTCACTAGTTCAACTTGATCCATTGAGCAGGGCGTTTTTCTAAAAAAGCAGACAGGCCTTCTTGGCCTTCTGCGGATACTCGAATAGCCGCTATGTGTTTACTGGTTTCTTGAATTAATCCGGTATTAATTTCACGTCCTGCAACATCAAATATTAATTGCTTGGCGGCTTTTAACGCGGCAGGGCTATTTTTGAGTAAGGTATCAATAAATTGATTGATGCTGCTGTCGAGTGCTTCGCCATCGACAATCTCACTGATAAGTCCTAACGCCATAGCGGTTGCTGCACTAAAACTTTCGGCAGTCGAAAAGTAGCGTCTTGCGGCACGACTACCGATAGCCGCAATAACATAAGGGCTAATAGTGGCTGGCATTAAGCCAATTTTCACTTCGCTTAAACAAAAATTGGCCCGAGTAGTTGCTACGGCAATGTCGCAGCAGCTGACTAAGCCAACAGCGCCACCAAAGACGGCACCTTGCACGCGGGCAATTGTCGGTTTAGGCATAAAATTAAGGGTTTTAAGCATATTGGCTAATGCGCTGGCATCACGTAAATTCTCTTCATAAGAATAGTGAGAGATGCGCTTCATCCACTGTATATCTGCGCCTGCAGAAAAGCTTTTGCCCTTAGCGCTTAGCACCATAACTCGCACATTGTCATTATTTGCGACATGCTCAAAAGCTTCAGTCAGCTCGCGAATCATGATGTCATCAAAGGCATTATGTTTTTCTTCATTATTGAGCGTTATGGTAGCTACACCGCGACGATCAATAATTAGTGTTACTTTTTTATCGCTCATAAGCAGGTTCTCTACATTCGAAACACGCCGAAATGGCTGTCTTCGATGGTTTGGTTGAGGCTGGCAGAAATGGATAGGCCAAGTACTTTACGTGTGTCCGCTGGATCAATAACACCGTCATCCCATAAGCGCGCCGAAGCGAAGTAGGGATGGCCTTCTTCTTCATAGGTATCAATAATTGGTTGTTTAAATTTTTGCTCTTCTTCGCTACTCCAGTCTTCGCCAGCTTTGGTTTTTTGATCGCGTTTAACTTGGGCTAATACGCCAGCAGCTTGTTCGCCGCCCATCACTGAAATGCGCGCATTGGGCCACATAAATAAAAACCGAGGATCGAAGGCTCTGCCGCACATACCGTAGTTGCCCGCACCAAAAGATCCACCAATCAGCACCGTAAACTTAGGCACTTTTGCGGTGGCAACAGCAGTTACCATTTTAGCGCCGTGTTTGGCAATGCCATCATGCTCGTATTGTTTGCCCACCATAAAGCCGGTGATGTTTTGTAAAAAAACTAAAGGGATTTTTCGCTGCGCACAAAGCTGTATAAAGTGAGCGCCTTTTTGCGCCGACTCACCAAACAAAATACCGTTGTTGGCGACAATGCCAACGGGGTAGCCGTAAATACGCGCAAAGCCACACACTAAGGTAGTGCCGTAAAGCGATTTAAATTCATCGAAGTCAGAGTCGTCGACAATGCGGGCAATAATTTCTCGCACATCATAAGGCGTACGGGTATCGGCAGGGATAATGCCGTAAATTTCTTTGCTATCGTATTGAGGTTCTAACGACGGCTTAATATCTACCTGAATGGGTTTTACGCGGTTAAGACGGCCGACGGCTTGCCGTGCGAGTTGAAGGGCATGATGATCATTTTGAGCAAAATGATCGGCAACGCCAGAAGTACGACAATGAACTTCTGCGCCACCTAACTCTTCTGTAGTCACAATTTCACCGGTGGCCGCTTTAACTAATGGCGGGCCGCCAAGAAAAATAGTGCCTTGCTCTTTAACGATAATTGATTCATCAGCCATTGATGGCACATAGGCGCCGCCGGCCGTACATGAGCCCATAACCGCGGCAATTTGCGGGATGTTCTTGGCGGACATATTGGCTTGGTTAAAGAATATGCGACCAAAGTGATCGCGATCAGGAAATACCTCGGCTTGTCGCGGTAAGTTGGCGCCGCCAGAATCGACTAAGTAAATGCAGGGCAGGTTGTTTTCTTGGGCAATGGCTTGTGCGCGTAGATGTTTTTTTGCAGTTAGAGGAAAATAGGTGCCGCCTTTAACCGTCGCATCATTGGCAACAATCATGCACTCTTGGCCATTGACTCTACCAATGCCAGTAATGATACCGGCCGCTGGTACGTCTTCTTCATAAACTTGATAAGCTGCGAGTTGCGAGAGTTCTAAAAACGCTGAGCCGGCATCAATAAGCGCATTGATTCTGTCACGGGCTAATAACTTGTTTCGGCTAAGATGACGAGCGCGAGATTTTTCGCTACCGCCTTGTTTAATGACGTTAACTTTGCTGTGAAGGTCGTTGACCAGCCCTTGCATCTTCTCACTATTCTCAGTGAACGTTGCAGAACGAGTGTTAATGCTTGATTCTATAATTGTCATGAATGAGTTCTCAGCGCGCCTTATTTAAGTCGTTTTGTCGATACGAGTTTTGCTTTCGTTTTGCTTTAGCTCTTGAGTTGTCATGGGGCTTAATGCGTCTCTTTAAATAGCTCGCGGCCAATTAACATGCGGCGGACTTCTGATGTACCAGCGCCTATTTCATAGAGTTTGGCATCACGTAATAAACGGCCAGCAGGGTATTCATTGGTATAACCATTACCGCCAAGGGTTTGAATGGCTTGCAAGGCCATTTGAGTGGCTTTTTCTGCGGTATAGAGAATTACAGCGGCTGCATCTTTGCGGCTCTCTTCGCCGCGATCACAGGCTTTGGCGACTGCATAAAGATAGGCGCGTGATGCATTAAGGTCGGTGTACATATCCGCTATTTTTCCTTGCATTAGTTGAAATTCACCAATGGCTTTGCCGAACTGTTTGCGATCATGAATATAGGGAACAACAACATCCATACAGGCTTGCATAATGCCGACGGGGCCACCAGAAAGTACCGTGCGCTCAAAGTCCAGGCCGCTCATTAATACTTTTACGCCATCTCCTTCATTGCCTAATATGTTTTCAGCGGGTACTTCGCAATCTTGGAATACGAGTTCGCAAGTGTTCGAGCCGCGCATGCCGAGTTTGTCGAGTTTTTGATGGCGGGAAAAACCGGGATAATCATGCTCGACAATAAAAGCGGTTATGCCTTTTGATTTTTTTTCAGTATCTGTTTTTGCGTAAATCACAAAAGTATGCGCATCTGGGCCATTGGTTATCCACATTTTATTGCCGTTTAAAATATAGCTATCGCCTTTTCCGCTGGTCTTCTTTACGGCACGTAGTTTCATGCTCACCACATCACTACCAGCATTCGGTTCTGACATAGCCAGCGCACCGACATGTTCGCCAGAGCATAATTTTGGGAGGTATTTAAGTTTCTGTTCATGACTGCCGTTTTTAGCAATTTGATTCACACAAAGATTGGAATGGGCGCCATATGAAAGACCTACTGATGCTGATGCACGAGAGATTTCTTCCATAGCTACCGCATGTGCGAGATAGCCCAGATTAGTACCGCCATATTCTTCAGATACCGTTAAGCCCAGTAGGCCCATATCTCCCATTTTTTGCCACATATCCATGGGGAATTCATTGTTAGCATCAATGGCTTCAGCGCGGGGTGCGAGCTCTACTTGGCAGAATTGATACACAGCATCACGCAGCATATCGATATCTTCGCCAAGG
>CAXAHI010000124.1:0-6635 GCA_963968645.1 uncultured Gammaproteobacteria bacterium
CAAGGCTAATACAGCAAAAAAAAATCAATATCGATGCTGCGGATAACAATCTAACCAACAATTGATGGCGCATATTTAAAGGCATAGGACTCAGCATAACTAACAACCACTCTTGTTATTTTATAGAATTATATTATGTATGTTGGTCATAGCTATTACCTAGCGATTTATTATCAGAGTAGTCAATATATCGATGACATGTAATTAAAGTATATCTAAAGCAGCTTAAATTGTATCAAAGTGTAACAGAGATTAGGGTTCGATAAGCTGGTGTCAGATTGGTCTTGCCTTACTTGAGTGCATATTCAGTTAAGCAGCAGAACGAACCCTTGGGTTCTCATCCTTAACCATTAGGCACAAAAAACCCGACAAGTGTCGGGTTTTTTGAATATGACGGAGAGAGAGTCCTCCTAACTAATTTTATAACACGTTGAAAATGGAGCAACAGTATACTTTGATGTAAATTCAAATCTCTAATAAGTAGAGTTGATACTGTATCTCATAGCCACTAAACGGCCAAAAAAAACTGACAAACGAAATCTAAATTAAACAAATTTAGAGAGACTTTAAAGGGAAACTAAAGGGTCGAAGGTGATTGATGCTCCATGATTTTAGCCATATATGTAGCAATCCTTTTTCTTATATTAAAATCTAGAACTTCGCCAAAGTGAAACCACTTTGCTATGATAATAAAAAACCACAACTATGCTAACAGGATGTATAAAAATAATGCTCATAAGACTCCTGCAGACACTCTGCCTTTTTCCTTTATTGTGCTATGCACAAGCAAAGAACCCTAACTTTATTATTATCTATGTCGATGATTTGGGTTATGGTGATTTAGGGATTTATCAAGACAGTAAAATCAATGCACCTTCAATAGATGAATTAGTCAACACTGGACAGAGCTGGACAAACTTCTATGTCTCCGCCTCAGTTTGTAGTCCAAGTCGCGGCGCACTATTAACTGGCAACTTACCTGTGCGCACTGGACTTTATGGCAATCGACTCGCAGTGCTGTGGCCTGGCAGCCAAACCGGCATGCCTGCCGAGCAACAAACGCTTGCCGAGACCTTTAAAGAACATAACTACGCTACAGCTATTTTTGGAAAATGGCATCTAGGCGATGCACCCGAATTTTTACCCACTCGTCACGGCTTTGATGAATGGTTAGGTATTCCCTACTCTAACGATATGGATTGGACCATTGGCGATATCACCAGCACGAACGTGAATAGCGACCTTTCTATATCACATGAAAAATGGGCAAAGGCTGGGCCTACTTATGTAAAACAGCTTCGCAATCCAACGCTAGACGACTGGAATGTCCCTTTAATGCACAGTGTTAGCAATGCCGATCAATCCTACACTGACAGCATTATTCAGCGACCCGCAAATCAAACACTTTATACGCAGCGCTTTACCAATGAGTCACAACGTTTTATTCAGCAATCGGTTAAGGCAGACAAGCCCTTCTTTGTATTTTTATCGCATAGCATGGTTCATGTTCCGCTTTTTCGATCACCCGCATTTGCTGGTAAAAGCGCTTTGGGACTTTACGGCGATGTACTGGAAGAAATTGATTGGAGTGTCGGTGAAATACTTAACACACTTAAAGACCAACAGATTGAAGATAACACCTATGTAGTATTCACCAGCGACAATGGCCCATGGTTAACCTATGCGCCCGATCACGCCGGCTCTGCTGGCCCACTTCGCGGCGGTAAGGGACAAACCTACGAAGGTGGTATGCGGGTTATGACGCTATTTAAAGGCCCCAACATAAAACCGGGTATAATTTCAGAATTAGGCATGGACACCGATATTTTCAATACCTTTATGAATTTAGCAAAGCTATCCTCTGAACCCAGCGCCAAAGACAGTTACGACCTATCCGCCACGTTAAAAGGTAAAGCCGCCAGCCCGCGCGAGTTTGTACCCTTTTATCACAATTCAACGTTACGCGCCTTTCGCTTGGGCAATCAGAAATTGCATTTTGTCACTAACGATAAATTTAGTGGGCCAACGACAAATCATGAACCCCCAATATTGATTGATCTTGTGAATGATATCGCTGAGAGTAATGATTTGTCGGTAAGAAGTCCGGAAGCGGTTAAGGCCATTAAACAACGCGTTGTTGAATTTCAAGCATCAATAACCATAGCGCCCTCAATATTTGATCGACAAAAAGAAAAACAAACCGAATAACTGTTCGGTTTGTTTCAATAGAACACTACTGCTGAATTAAAAATTCTGGGCTTGTATTAACCCCATAAACCGCATTATTGAAACGATCGATATCATTACTCGCTGCTGATATCGCTTGAATTAAAGCGTTACGCGTACCGGTATTATTAGTGTACTTCAATTGACCTGCATTCAAATAAAAGTCTAAGTAATCAACCACAGCCTCTGCTTTATCCGTATTAGAACCTGCTGTAGAAGCTATTATATTTTGCAGACGCATAGGATTTAACTTCACTGTTAATTGATCAGCTGTGAAATTCGAGAAATTCAGCGATCGATCAGAATACATATTTTCGTTGAGCAAACGATTATAAACATTCATGGCGCCAAAAATTTGCGACTCGGTCATTAACTGAAGTTCAGGCGCTACTAACGATTGACTCGCTAACTCACCCGTCGGTGAAAAATCAGGTAAATAGAAATTAAATACTGAATCAGCGCCCAGCGGACGCTGCCCGAAACCCGAGGGGTTAATGCGCATTAAACTCGCGCCATCATCATAAAAATTTCGCAGTGGGTATAACGGTGAATTGCTATCGGCAAAGCTTATTTGCGAACCCGCTTGTAATAAGCGCATGGTGGCCGCCAACTGTATTATTGGCTCTTTTAACTTGCCATAGGTCATAGAGTTAAGTGCGTTTGGATTACGAGCTTCAGCATCCAACAATATCGCTTTCATTACTGCTGTTAAATCACCATTACTGCCAAAGGCATTCGCAACACGCTCAATATAATTTGCACTGGGGTTAGAAGTCACGAAACGCTGTATTAACTTACGACCAATAAAAGGGGCCGTTGTTTGATGGCCAACCATGGCGTCAACGACAAATCTCAACTCGCTATCAGCGGAACTAGTTGTAAGCGTCGTTGCCGCATCAACAACTACCGCCGAACCATTATCGGTGAATAATGTTTTTGTATCGTAATCATGCCGTGCAACAAAAAACTTCATTGGGTTAACCCAGCGATGCTGCTGAACATAACCCTGATCACCACGCTCGAAATAAGTGTTTTCGACTTTCACACCATTTAAGGTAACGTAACTAAAGCTCAGACCTGTAAATACTCTCGCCATATCACGAATAACATCATTGTCATAAGTCGCTATCGGCAAGTTGTCTTCACCTAAAAGTATATTGCCGTTTTTAGCTCGATGAACTAGCCCAAAACTAAACAGTTGCATCACTTCACGGGCATAGTTTTCATCGGGGTAAGAGCCTACCACTGGGTCCGATTTCTCATTGCGCAAATGACTCAACCAAGTACCCATAATAGGATGCAAGCTTGCATCATGTAAGGCATCGTTATAAAAACCAAACGCGTTACCCGCCAGTTGATCCCAATAATTAGCGGTACCGCGATGGCCTTTGCGAATGGTCGCTTGAACATCACTTATCACTAAAATCTGACTTAGTGCAAAGGCCATTCGCTGCCGTAGCTGATCTTTACTGTACACCGCCATAGGCCAAAACGCATCGCGACGGATATGATAGGTTGGCTCATTTGTACCATACATACTCGAAGCCGTACCGCCAAAGGAAAATAGCGGTATAGCACTCTCCATCAAGTCATACATGCTACTTTGCGGCAGCGCTATTTGCGCGTCAATCCAGTCGCTATAAACCTGTATTCGGTTACTGCCATCCGTATTAATTTGGCTACGCAAGGCCGTGTATTGTTCTGGTGTGGCACCAAAGGTGGCTTGCGTTAAAAAGCGAATAATATCTCTATCAACATCATCTGCCGTTAATTCGGTTTCTTCTGGCGGCTCAATATTTTCATTATAAATAAAGAACGCTGAAATCTCTCCTGAAGGATAATTAGCCGAATGAATATTTAAGTAAAGCTCGCCGCTGAAGAGCGCATCAAGCATGGCTTGCTCGGTAGTAAAAATACCGCCTGGTGCTAAATCCCAGTGATAATCATAAACGCTACCAGATGCTTGCACATCTTTAATCATGGTGCCTGATGGCGCCAAGTGAATATGTTGGTCCGTTTGTTCGGCACTTAAATTTGAAAAATTATAATTTAAAAAGGCATTGTCATTATCGCCATCAACAATAAGGCTTAACACACCAGAACCAGAAGTCACTGCATTACTTTGCGGCGCAAACACACCAAAGAATACCTTCGCATTCGCGCTATCATTACTGGCATCGACAATCGTTATATTGACAGCATTATTATTGTTTATAGCATAGCCATCACCTGCGTCTAAAGTTAACTGCAACATCTCTGGCACTTCATGCAAGGCATCATTGACGGGTTGCATATAAATAAGCCGAGAAGTCTGGTTGGCCGGTAGCGTAAGTGTCTGCCCTACTACACTGCCATCAGCATAGATTAATTGGTAATCATCCGTGGTAGCCGAGCCTTTAACCGGATTAGGGTTGCCGCTCACACTAAAGTTAATAGTTATTTCCGCCACACCTGAACTGCGCGTAAGCATAAACTCTGCCGACTGCTGATTATTTTCTATAGCAAGATCGGTGACCATATTCAGTGACACAAGCGGGTTCGGTGTTGCATCACACAAATCGCCAACACCATCGCCATCGAGATCTAATTGCAATGGATTCGGCACAGCAGGACAGTTATCCGCTAACTGATCAATCAAGTCGCCGTCATCATCGCCATTCGGCGTAAAAGCGCAAAAACTGCCATCGCCCGAAAAGTCTTGGTTACAGCTGCAGCTATAACCCGCTGGCTCGTTACTGCATGATGCATTGGTGTCGCATGGAGACAAAGACACGCAGGCATTAGAGACATCACTGACATCTATTCGAATAGCAATATCACCATCATTGGTTTTTGCCATATAAAAATCGCGTAGATCAATGGCTGGATCAGTGGTATCACCAACAACATCTGAAGCTATTGGTACTTCTGAAGCCCAATCAACACACCAACCCCAAAGTGTACAATGGTCATTTAATTCGCCATCAACATCATTAATATATAAGGTACCGCTTAAACCGATGAACACAATTACTGCTGAAATAGAAGTACGTAAATGTTTATTTTTAAGTGCAATTACGGAAAACACCGCCAGCAATAAAACCAGCGCTACAGCGGGGACAATGGGAACATTCGCAGAGGGCATTAAATAGAAAATAATCGGCATGCCAGCATGCGTTTCTAAACTATCGATTTCATTACTGTTATTGTTTTTAGCCTGTAAAACGACGCGTAGTCGATCGCTTCCTGCCACCATACTACTTGGAATAAAAGCTTCAATAATATCTATTTGGCTAGCAGTTTGATTGAGTGCTGCCGACCACATATCGCTAGACAATAGAGCCGCAGAGTCATAATCCCAACTGCCGCTATCACAAGGGATCATGAAACCATTAATGCCATACTGATCAATCTCACCGGGGGCAAGCATTGTCAGTACAAGATGATGCTCAAAACCAACAATATCGTTAGGGCTTGCTAAACTACCAATATCGTAAGCGCAACCGTTGCTATTATTAGTGAGCGAATTATTGTCCGTATCAATAAAAACACGGTAGGTAAATTGCTCTTGGGCTAATGCAACCGCACTGCCTAATAAGAGAATGCTCACAAAACCGTAACGCAGTAGGCGAAGAATATTCATACGCCGACTCCAGGATTAATAAATCCTAAATTGGCATCAATATGAAAAGGATCTGGAAAATTTGCCACTGTCGGAAATAGCTGTGGTAAGTCGGGCTTACTCACACCAAACCAATGAGCTATCACCGATGCACACTGCGTAGTGGCCGTTGTTGGTACCCAACGCCCTCTTCCACCACTGGCATCCAAGCCCTCATTTAATTTCAGATCGGGATGTTCGCCGAATAATTGTCCACCATTAATCATGCCTCCCATGACGAGTGCATGGCCACCCCAAGCATGATCAGTGCCGGTGGTTGCATCATCGCCATTAGGCGTTAATGTTCGACCAAATTCTGAACCTACAAAACTAAGAACTTTATCAAAATCACTTTGTTGAGTAAGCGCATCACGAAAACCTTTTAATGCCGCATTGAGTTCACCCATTAAAACACTATGATCGGCTAACAAATTTTGATGCGCATCAAACCCCGTCACCTTAACAAAAAAGACTGGCCGGTTATTTCCAGTAGATGATCGACCCGCTATCATTTTAGCTATAGTCTTTAATTGACTACCCACTTTAGAACTCGCCGCCCCTGCTGCCGCAAAAATGGCATCGTAATCGATGCCCGCATTCTCAGCCTCATTAAAAGCGGCGTTAATAATCGCCTCGGCCTGAATCGCCGAATTAAATATATCACGGTGCTTTTGCATCATTAAATGCGAAGACGCATCAATAGAAGCCATAGAGTCTTCAACCATTATTTTTCTAGAGCCGTTGTAACTCCACAATGGCGTTACGCCAT
>CAXAHI010000125.1:0-6632 GCA_963968645.1 uncultured Gammaproteobacteria bacterium
AACTGTCTGTCAAAGGGAACTATCCATCTCAGAAAGATCCAATAAACTAACGCCGAAATTTAGTTAAGTAAATAGGCTAAAAAGAATGGCAGTTAATAGAACAGAATAATTAAAGACATAGTTTATCAGGCATTGGCAGCTGGCAGTAAGAAAGAAGGCGATTATTCGCTAACTAAGGGCTAATACCGAACCATTAATAAGCTATAAAAGCGGCTTCTAGCCAGAAAAAGTACCTGAAAAATATACCTATCGTAATGGCAGAAACACCGTTTTTGACCTAGTATTTAAAGATTCACAGCACTTGATCATAATAAGCACACATTACTGAAAATGTTAGCTGTCTATTTATTTAGACAAGTAAGCAAGGTTACTCAGTTAGTCTTTGAAATATATCATTAATTTGAGTTTTTAAGGCAAGAATCAAAAGGCGAATACTCTACATTTGAGTATGCCAAGAAAGTAACGCGGTAGGCGTTGGTTGGAACACCCTATATGCAAAAACCGATAATCAGAGTTTTATTGATCAATGCGCATAGCGATCAATACGTAGATATGGCGAAGATGCTTGACGCCATTTCTGTGTCTGATTATGAAATGACTTGGTGTGCCGATTATCGGCATGCGCTCGAGGCGATGTTAGCTCCTATTCATGATGTTATCTTGCTCGATTATGAGCATGCCCCTCATATATGTGAAGAGTTACTTCGATCAGCTAGCGCACATGGTTGTACTACCCCTATTTTATGTCTAACGGCTACGGTTAATCCCGAGCTTGATCGCGCGGCTATAAAAGCCGGTGCCGCCGATTATTTGGTTAAAGACCGCCTCGATGTCGACAATATTGAGCGAACCATTCGTTATGCTATCGATCGCAAAAATGCCGAAACAGAATTAGCTCGATTAGCGCATTACGATGCATTAACGGGTATTCCCAACCGATTATTATTCAATGACCGTTTAGATCGCGCCTTACAGCGAGCAGACCGAGGTGATTCACCTTTTGCCCTGTTGTATTTAGATCTTGATGGATTTAAAGCCGTTAATGATGCCTATGGCCATGATATGGGCGATAAGCTCGTTCAAGGTATTGCCGAGCGTTTAAGCCAATGTATTCGTCGTACCGATTCGGTAGCGCGTATTGGCGGTGATGAATTTACCGTATTGCTTGAAAAAACCACCTCTACCAATGACACCGTAACCATTGCGCAAAAAATTATTGATGTAGTTACTGAGCCCTTTAATATTAATGGCCAGCAAATGCGAGTGGGCAGCAGTATTGGTATTGCCGTTTATCCTGAGGCCGGTCGTGATGCGACAACATTAATTAAGCATGCCGATATGGCCATGTATGAAGCCAAAGCGATGCAGGGATCAAACTACCGATTCTTTACCGCCAAAATGAATAGCGAAGCGGTTGATCAAAGTCGCTTAGATTTAGAATTACGAGCAGCTATTAGTAATGATGAGCTCGCCTTGTTTTTTCAACCGCGCGTGTCATTGCGCACTGGAAAAATTGTGGGTGTTGAAGCGTTGTTAAGATGGCACCATCCTGAGCGAGGTATCTTATTACCTGGTGAATTTATTCAGGCGGCTAAGCAGTTAGGTCTACTTGAGCCTATAGGGTATTGGGTGCTTAATCGCTTGTGTCTTGATATCGCAAAAATGGATGCAATGAAAATTCCGCCATTGCGCGTGTCATTAAATGTAGCGCATGAACAATTTATGGCGCCGAATTTTGTGAGTACGGTTGAATCTATTTTATCAAGTATGAAAATCAGTGCTTCACGCTTTGAATTTGAACTCGCCGAATCCGCCGTTGTAGCTAATCTCGATGATATTGCCGATGATATGGTGCTGCTAGAAAAACAAGGTATTCGTTTTGCATTAGATGGTTTTGGTACGGGTTATTCATCATTGCCGCAATTACAGAAATTACCGATCACTACTTTAAAGCTCGATAAAAGCTATGTACAAAAAGTAACGGTCGATAAAGACAGCGCCAGTGTTGTACGTGCCATGATTTATATGGCACACGGTCTTGAACTAACCGTTGTTGGTGAAGGTGTTGAAACTGAAGAGCAGAAAGCCTTTTTAGTTAAAAATCGTTGCGATCATTTACAAGGTTTCTTTTATAGCCAGCCGTTATCGTTTGAAGACTTTACCCAGTTGTTAAACAACGAAGGCACAACTGCACGCCGCACTTATTTATCCGTCGTCGATAAATAGTCATCCTTAGCGTTAAACGCTTTAGGTTTTATTCCTCGATCTCATTTTTTAGTTCCCAGTTCCCAGTTCTGCCACTCAAATACACTCTTTATTTTATCTTTCCTTTATATTTTTTTATCTAACTGCCTATAAGCTAAAGCCTCTTTTAAATGATGTATCTGCACTTGTACCTGATCTTTATCATAAGCAGTATCAATACTCTCTAAGTCAGCAATAGAGCGGCCAATTCTCAGTAAGCGATGAAATGCTCTCGCCGACAATCCAAGCTTTTCTATTGCCATACTCAACCACTCAATAGCCTCTTCTTTAATCCAACCATCATCAATTAACTCACGTGATGTAAGCTGAGCATTAATTTTTCCTCGGCTATTGGCTTGTAGCTGCTGCGCTTTTAATACCCGTTCACGAATGGCATCGCTAGATTCATTAACCGTTGTTTTTTGAGTCATCATATTTATGGGTAGGCGAGTGACACTGACATGCAGATCAATTCTATCGAGTAATGGGCCAGATAATTTAGAGCGATAGCGCTGTATTTGATTAGGTGAACAACTACAGTTTTGTCGCGTATCACCAAAAAAACCACAAGGGCAGGGATTCATTGCAGCCACTAATTGAAACTGTGCAGGATACTCCACTTGCTGTGTAGCCCGTGAAATAGTGATGCGACCTGATTCAATAGGTTCGCGCAGCACCTCTAACACTTTACGATCAAACTCCGGTAGTTCATCTAAAAACAAAACACCTTTGTGTGCGAGTGAAATCTCTCCTGGCTTTGGATTGCTACCACCGCCTACCATCGCCACTGCCGAAGCCGTGTGATGAGGATTTCTAAAGGGCCTTTGTCGCCATTGCTTAATGGTGTTTTCTTTACCTACCAGTGAATTAATAGCGGCAACCTCGATGGCTGAAGCGTCGCTTAATGGCGGAGAAATACTAATAAGCCTTAATGCCAACATTGTTTTACCAGTACCAGGCGGCCCAATAAAAATAAGGTTATGCCCCCCTGCGGCGGCAATTTCTAGTGCACGCTTAGCTTGTGGCTGGCCGGCGACATCAGACATATCAAAAGCGTTAGCGTTGTAATGTTGAGGTTTATCTTTAACCGTGAGACCAAGCGGCTTGTTATTATTTAAATGGGCGCACACCTCTAAAATATGATTCGCCACAATAGTTTTATTTTGTAGCGGTAGCGAAGCTTCTTCGCTATTAGCGGCAGGCACTAATGATATACGTTGAGGATCGGCGGCAATTAAGGCAGGAATTAATCCCGTTGCATAGCGTAACTCTCCCGACAGTGATAGCTCACCAATAAATTCATATTGTGAGAGTAGATCTTTCGAGAGTTGATCTGACGCCGCTAAAATACCGAGTGCAATAGCTAAGTCGAAACGACTGCCTTGTTTAGGTAAGTCGGCCGGTGCTAAGTTAACCGTAATTCTTTTAGAGGGAAAATCAAAATGAGAATTAATAATAGCGCTTCTAACGCGATCTCGACTTTCTCTTACGGCAGCTTCAGGTAAGCCAACAATAGTAAAAGCTGGGAGTCCATTAGATAGGTGTGTTTCAACAGTAACAAGTGGAGCGTCAATGCCAAGATTAGCGCGTGAGAAAGTGAGGGCGAGAGCCATAGTTGTTCATCCTTGAAAATAGATTAATCATTCCATTAAAGCGTTAATCATCCATGGTTAACGCCGCTATTGTCTTTCTTAGTCGATGTTTACTCGACTCTATGCATCATTTGTCTTTTTCAGTGCTTCAAGCTCAGCTTCTAAGGCAGCTGTTTTTTCTTGAAGCCGTTCTAGCAAGGCAAGATGACGATCAAACTCTTCTCTTGTAACTAGGTCTAGCTTACTAAAGCTTGCTTCAACTAGGGGGCGAAGATTCTCTTCAAACTCAGAGCGGACTTTAGCCACGTTAGTGGGTAACAAGCTTGCCGCTTGTTTTAAAAAATCACCGATAACAAATTTTTCTGACATGGCATTAACTACTTTATATTGAGTTTTGTATGAAACGGATTAAGAACTATCGAATTCCGTCCTTCATGGTATTTCAATGCAAAACAAAATGCACCATTAGCTTGCGTCTTTTCTAGTATTAGGCAGTTCTAATGTCTAGCTTCAATGGTTTGATTAACTATAGAGACGAGCCTTCTCTTTATAGATAGAAATAAGCTTATCAAATAGAAAGATTTAAATACTAAGAGCGCAAGTAGTGGAATCGGGGGGATTAAAAAAGTGTGCAGCGTTAAAGAAGTTAGCGAGATAGACATTCATGCACCAAGTATGTGGTTATTCGCCCTCAACTGGTGCGCATTGGCGAGTTATTAATATATAAGTTAAAGCTCCAAGGCTGAAAATAATTATAAGACCCTGTTTTTTATGAGGAAAATTTTATTTGGCACGCCGCATGCAAAAGTATGGGAAACGAATTTATTTTTTCGCACTAAAAAAATAGGTCACGTAAGGCTCATTCCTGAATTCGTTTAATCATATTAGGGGAAACATAATGAAATTGATTACTGCAATTGTTAAGCCTTTCAAGCTAGACGACGTAAGGCAAGCATTGTCGGATATCGGTGTTCAGGGCATCACAGTGACTGAAGTTAAAGGTTTTGGTCGCCAAAAAGGACATACCGAATTATATCGCGGTGCAGAGTACGTAGTAGATTTTTTGCCGAAGGTTAAAGTTGAAGCAGCTATATCTGATTCAATCGCCGATCAAGCAATCGAAGCTATTACAAAAGCAGCTAACACTGGAAAAATTGGTGACGGCAAAATTTTCTTAACCAGTATTGAACAGACTATTCGTATTCGCACCGGTGAAACAGGCGATGAAGCGCTTTAAGCTTTGGAGTCTTGTCCTATAACTTGTCTTGTATAGACGCGATCGAACAATAAAGTTAACAAGAGGTGAATGACGTGGAAAACAATATATTTGAACTCCAGTACGCAATGGACACATTTTATTTTCTAATATGTGGTGCATTAGTAATGTGGATGGCAGCTGGATTCGCAATGTTAGAAGCTGGTTTAGTACGTGCAAAAAATACAACTGAGATTCTCACCAAGAACGTCGCGTTGTTTGCGATCGCTTCTACCATGTATCTCATTTGTGGTTATGAGTTCATGTACGACGGTGGTTTCTTCTTAAGCGGCACTGCCGGTGCGGTTGATCCAGCAGCAGTACTTGCTGCATCTGCTGAAGCAGGATTTGCAGATATGGCTGAATACTCACCAGCATCTGATTTCTTCTTTCAGGTTGTCTTCGTAGCAACAGCTATGTCGATTGTATCGGGCGCGGTTGCAGAGCGAATGAAGCTTTGGGCCTTTTTAGCGTTTGCTGTTGTTATGACTGGTTTCATCTACCCAATTGAAGGTAGCTGGACTTGGAATGGCGATGCAGTTCCTTTCATCGGTGAGCTTTCTTACTCGGATTATGCGGGTTCTGGTATTGTACATATGGCCGGTGCAGCAGCTGCATTAGCGGGTGTATTAGTATTAGGCGCACGTAAAGGCAAATACGCAGCAGACGGTACTGTTCAAGCTATCCCTGGTGCAAACTTACCTTTAGCAACATTAGGCACATTCATCCTTTGGATGGGTTGGTTTGGCTTTAACGGCGGTTCAACGTTGAAATTAGGCGGAATCGAAGTAGCTAACGAAGTAGCAAACGTATTCTTGAATACAAATGCTGCGGCTTCTGGTGGTCTTATTGCTGCGTTAATCGTTGCACGCTTAGTATTTGGTAAAGCAGATTTAACAATGGCACTTAACGGCGCACTTGCGGGTCTTGTTGCTATTACTGCTGATCCAGCGAGTCCTTCACCATTAATGGCTACAATCATTGGCGGCATCGGTGGCATCATCGTTGTTGGTAGTATTGTATTCTTAGACAAAATCAAAATTGATGATCCTGTTGGCGCTATCTCGGTCCACGGTGTTGTTGGTCTTTGGGGTGTGTTCGCGGTATTACTTTCGAATGACGGTGCTAGCTTTACGGGTCAGTTAGTTGGCGCATTGGTTATCTTTGTTTGGGTATTCGTGACTAGCTATATTACTTGGACCATTATCAAAGCGATTATGGGTGTTCGAGTAAGTGAAGAAGAAGAGTACGAAGGTGTCGATATTTCAGAATGTGGTATGGAAGCCTATCCTGAGTTTGGTACTAAATAAGCTATAGTTTTTAAGTTTATAGTTTGGAAGGGGGCGCTTAATGCGCCTCTTTTTTTTGTGTTGAGTTTTTGGTTTTGGTTTTTGGTTTCAGGTGTAAGAGTGTTGGAGGTGGAGTGGCAGCCTGGAGCGAGAGTTTTGTGCGTTAACTTTTGGTGGTGATGGCATATTCTGAGGGGTTAGTTTTTTTGTTTGAGTTTTAAAGTCAAGGTCGTCGGGGGTGGCCCGACAGCC
>CAXAHI010000126.1:0-6501 GCA_963968645.1 uncultured Gammaproteobacteria bacterium
CAGGTACAACAGACAGGTACAACAGACAGATACGGCAGACAAGTTAGTAGGATAAAAGGAGAGATTGATAGTGAGTAGTCGGTTAAAGAGATGTAACGGGCAGGTGGTTTTATTAATGCTTTTTTTGGCGTTGGGCAGTTCATGGAATGTGTTGGCGGCAGATGAAGAGGCTTTGTTGCCGAAGTCAATTTATGTCGCGATTGAACCGGCCTTAGTGACTAACTATGGCGGCCCAGGTCGGTTGCGTTATATGAGCGTTGACGTATCACTAAGAGTTAGCGGTGTTGAGGGAGAGGAAAATGTAAAGCATCATATGCCTTATATAAAAGATGCGATATTGAATTTATTTGCGACTCAAACAAATGAGACACTGGATACCGCTGACGGGAAAGAAGCCTTGCGTAAAGAATCTTTCTCGGCAGTAAATGCCATTCTTCTTGAAGAGCAGAAAGAAAGCTTGCTCGAAGACATTCTATTTACTAGTTTTGTGGTTTATAGATAGCCGTATAACTGCACAGTATGATGACACTTATAAAAGTTAATTTGAGTAAATAAAAACCGTTTTATTGTTGAAAATAATGAACGAGAAAGTCGTCAAAGTTAATGACGTCTTGTTGTTCAATCTCTTGCTGGCTAGCGATCGATTGTTCCGCAATCGTCAATAAGTTCTGCTGCTGTTGAGGCTCAACAATGTGCGATTTGTGTTGCTGAGCATGCGCCTTAGACATGCGTAGGCCAAAGTCTATATGTGACTCATTATTTTCTTGCATCGTGGCTAATACTCTTGCCGCGGGTGTTAATGATGAGTCAGCAATTTTTTTCCGTTGTGCACTAATGCTCTCTGAGTACTGCTTTGTGTTATGGGCAGTATCGAGTTGCTGGCTAATCTTCTCAATGTTATCAATCAGTTTATTCGCGCAGTCACGCATAGGCACTTCGTTTTTACCGCAAAAAACATGGACGCTAGGGTCGCGACCATGGTGAACAATACGTGCTTGATTTTTGCTGATTAAATGAAATTCTTCTTGATCGCATTGCGGGCTATCATCAAGTAAGCAATGCAATAAAAACGCATCTAAGAATTCAATGGTTTCAGCATCAATACCTGTTGCAAGAAAAGGGTTAATGTCTAAGCAGCGCACTTCAATATATTCTATGCCACGCTCTTTTAAGGCTTTTAATGGTGTTTCACCACTTTGCGCAACGCG
The DNA here is from genome assembly GCA_963968645.1 of uncultured Gammaproteobacteria bacterium. Taxonomy (GTDB): domain Bacteria; phylum Pseudomonadota; class Gammaproteobacteria; order Pseudomonadales; family UBA7434; genus UBA7434. Next base: position 1,209 of record CAXAHI010000126.1, read on the forward strand.
CTTAGGGCGTATCGCTGAATAAAATTCATTTTCGATTTGTAGTAAAGAAGATGATAGTTGCTGGTATTCATTGTTATTTTTAACGCCGAGCTTTTCATAGTCTGCGTAGGGTGTGCTGAGCGCGCAGCTGAGCGTTTCAATATAGTTTTCTAGCGTGTTGTAACACACAAATAAAGATTGCTGGGCAGAGCTTTGGTAGCCTAGATCCCCCATTCGTAATGAGGTTGCCATTGGCTGATAGAGGTCGTTGTTGTTGAGTGCATCTAATGTATTTTCACGACCTTGAACAAATGATTGATCAACACAAGGCGCAGCACCAAATAAATAAATAAGCAGCCAATAATTACGACGAAAGTTTCGAATTAAATCGAAATATCTCTCGTCAATATAATGCTGTAGATGACTATGATGCGTAGTGCCTTGACATTTTTCTTGTTCGAAACTGCGGCGCCAAAAGGCTTCGGGTAAAGAGAAGTTGTAGTGGATACCCGCAACCGTTTGCATAGCTCGTCCATATCGAAGACCAAGACCGTTACGATAAACAGTTTTCATGGTGGCGATATTGGATGAGCCATATTGGGCTAATGGAATGTCATTATCGCCGGGAAGTATGCAAGGCATACTGGCACCCCAAATAATCTCATCATTAAGCTGTTGGTAGGCTAATGCATGAATATCATTTAAGTAGTTAAGAGTCTCATCAACGGATTCGAAAACAGGTGTAATAAACTCTAAAAGCGATTCGCTAAAATCGGTAGTTAACCAGGTGTTGGTTAGGGCTGATCCTAGCGCCGCAGGATGCGGGGTTAAAGATAGATGTCCTTTATTATTGGTTCGAAGGCCTTCTTTTTCTATACCGCGCTGTATTCGGCATAAAAGTGAGCGGGTATCGTCTTGTGAAATCAACGCAAGATTAGCATTAAAAGTATTAGTGATAGTAGCTGTTGGCTTTTGGGTACCTGACACGGTGTAAGAATCTCTATTCTGAATATACATAATTAAACATAACCAGCATGCATGTTATCAGATGCATTGTGAAAACCTACTGAAATCTACTTACGACTATTAACGATGAGGGTTATTAGTTGTCAATAAGTAAGAATCGACGTGGCAAGAAAGAGTGAATGCCGAATGAGAACTCATAAGAGTGATTAGTGAAGCATTGTTCAAGATAGGGTCATACCATAACGTTATTTGCCTATTAACAGGCAATGCAGACCTAATGGTGAGGTGGGGGCGAATACAGGATGCTTAAAGTGTTATGACTAAAGATATAGATAATATTATAGGGTATTGGTTTGGCATTGATGACGGTGATGCCATAGATGTCATAGAAGATCGAGATGGTTTTTGGTTTGCGGCAGATGATAAAGTTGATCAGCAAATTCAGCATCGATTTTCAGATTTAATCATTGAGGCCGGAAAAGGCAATTTAGATGCTTGGGCAGAGACTGCAAGAGGCAGCTTGGCGCTAATTTTGTTGCTCGATCAATTTACACGTAACGTCTATAGAGGGAGTGGTCGGGCATTTTCTTATGATGATCAGGCAAGGACAATTTGTCAGCAGGGTATCCAGCAGGGATTTGATCGACAGTTATCCAATAGCGAAAGAGTGTTCTATTATTTACCACTCGAACATTCTGAATTAATTGCAGATCAGAAACAATGTGTACATTTATTTAAACGCTTGGCGCATAATGTCGAAAAGAAATATGATGGCAAACATACTCAGCGATTTTTGTCTTATGTTGATTATGCGATTATGCATTACGATATAATTCTGGCTTATGGACGATTTCCACATCGTAACGTATTGCTGGGCCGTGAATCGACGTTAGCAGAGTCGGTGTATTTAAAAGAAGGCGGGGCCACCTTCGGGCAAGAAAAAAATCAATAATATTTATTAAAGGTAAACCATGATTGAGTTAAATTTTATAAAGGAAAAAAGTCATACTGTCAGTGACTGGCTTTGGAATACAAACTTGCTTACAGCCGCTTTATGGCAGCGAATTATCATAAAATCATTACAAATAATGTATGCGGTAATACGTGACTTGCGTGATGGACAGTTAAGCTTAAGAGCGATGAGTTTAGTTTACACCACCGTGATTGCCATTGTGCCTTTTCTTGCATTGAGTTTTTCTGTGTTAAAAGGATTTGGCTTGCACAATGAGGTAGAGCCAGCTTTGCTTGAAGGTTTGGTTTCCTTAGGCGATAAGCGGTTTGATATCGTGAGTAATGTCATGGGCTTTATCGATAATATAAAAGTCGGCGTGCTGGGTGCGGTAGGTTTTGCATTATTAATTTACAGCGTTATATCGATGATGCATAAAATCGAAAAATCGTTTAATTACACTTGGCAAATTAAACGTGATAGAAATATGTCACAACGTTTTCGCGATTATTTAAGTGTTATTTTTGTTGCGCCATTAATGATTTTTTTATCGGCAGCAATAACTACTTCTGCGAACACTGGAGTGGCGGTTACTTATATTGAGTCGTTACCAGCTGGCTCTGACTTTGTCAGCTTTATAAGTACAGTTATTCCTTATTTAATAATGTCTTGGGGTTTCGCTTTTATTTATATGTTTTTGCCGAATACAAGGGTGAGATTGTTGCCCGCGTTTATTGGCGGTTTAGTAACGGCGATTATTTGGAAGTTAATGGGCTGGGGTATATCAACTTTTGTTGCTAACTCGGCAAGTAGTATTGCTATTTATTCTGCTTTCGCCTCTGTAATTATTTTAATGGTATGGATGTATATGGGGTGGCTAGTTCTATTAATCGGCGCTAGCGTTTCTTTTTATTATCAGAATCCTCAATATATTCTTATTCGTCGAGACAACGTTTATCTTAATGGTGAAGACTCTGAAAGTTTGGCATTGAGTCTTTTATACCTTATAGGCTCACACTATCAAAAAAACTTACCAGCATGGGAGGCCGATACAGCAGCAAAGCAGTTGGGCGTTGCGCCGCACCTTGTCGATGATATGTTGGATTTTCTTGAGGCACTTAATTATATCGTTCGAACGGGTGAATTATCGACGAAAATTTACCCTGCGCAACCTGTCGATAAAATAATAGTTGGTCAGGTACTCAGGCAATTAAGAGAGCAAGGCGTGAATAGAGTTGGCCTGCACAAAGCGGATAGTGAGATTAAAGGTGAGCAAGCTGTCGTACATTTGTTAAGTGATTTACGTCACTTGATTGATGAGCGCTTTGGTAAAAAAACATTAAAAGATATTATTGATGCCAGCGGTAAATAGTTTCTCGCCCGTATTAACCTCGAATGCAAAAATATTGATTCTAGGCAGTATGCCGGGCAAGCGCTCATTAGACGATAATCAATATTATGCGCATCCAAGAAATGTATTTTGGCCCATTTTTTTTACGCTATTTAATATTGATATAGATTCACTAGAAGGTGTGGATAAATATAAGCAAAAGCTCGCATGCTTAAAAAATGAAAGCGTAGCATTGTGGGATGTTTTGCATAGCTGTTCTCGCGAGAGTAGTTTAGATGCTGATATAGCTGAATCATCTGTAGTCGTTAATAATTTCTCAAAATTATTTTTTGAATATGAAACTATTAAACATATCTATTTTAATGGCGCTAAGGCCGAGCAGCTATACAAGCGATATGTAATTCCTACTTTAAGTGATCAGCATAAAAGTTTGCCAATGACGAGGCTGCCTTCAACCAGCCCAGCTTATGCGGCGATGAGCTTCGAGAAAAAACTTCAAGAGTGGGCAGCTATAAGTCGTTAATTGAAAAGCTGGCTAGGTGTTTTTATCAATGATTGATGTAAGTTGGATTAAATTGATTGGCTTAGAAATATAATCATTCATGCCGGCATCAATACTTTGCTGTCTATTATTGTCATCATCATAAGCGGTAAGGGCAATAATAATTATGGGCGGGCGGTTCTGGAGTTGAGCTTTTTCGAAGTCGCGTATTTTTCGCGTAGCTATAAAGCCAGATTCATCAGGTAATTCACAATCCATTAAAACAATATCAAAATTATTAGTAGTAATTTTTTTTAGCGCTTCATGGCTAGTAGCTGCATGCTCATAAGTCATCGTAAAGCGGTTAAGCAGACTGCAAACAATTTTGGCGCTAACAGGATTGTCTTCAACTAATAAAATCTTCTTTTTTGATTTTCCCGAATCATTATCTAAAGTGCTACCCGCCTGCCAAGATTTTAATAAATAAAACTCTTCAAGCAATACCAGCCTTAGTGTATGCGCAAGTACCGGCTTGTCTAGCACTTGTCTTATGCCAGAATTTTTAGTGTCGATGGGATTGATGCTTGAGGATGTATTAGACATTATGATAATAGATAAATTGTCAGGGACTTCGGTATCAGAGCGAAGACGTTGCGATACTTCTACGCCATTAATATTAGGCATAATATAATCAATTAATGCTAAATCAATCGCTTGGCCTATATTGTTTTGATGTCGGATAATCGCCAATGCATCATTGAAATTACTGGCTTTAAATGTTGTAACGCCCCATCGTTGTAGATAAGACGCAATAACATTACATGATGTTTCACTATCATCAATAATAACTATGCGTCTGTTTTTTAATAACTCTAAGTCTAATTGCTGATGTGAATGATTATTTGTAGGTGAGGCTAATACTTCCGCGGTAATTAATAATGCGTCTTTTGATTTTTCAAGCGATAATTTGCCACCAAGTTTTTCAGCGATTAATTTGGCGGTTGATAATCTAGCAGCTATTATGTGGTTAGGGGTGGCTGTATTGTTGTCTGAAGTAATAGAGAAATCGATATTAAAAGAGTTATCGTTGAATTCTGTAATGTCGATACGAATTTCATTAAAGTCGTTATTGGACAAATAAAACTCGAGTATATGCATAAAGAGCTGGCGTATTTGTTCATGGTTTCCTTTCCAGTATTCTGGCACGCGTTCTGCTATATCAATAATAATTTCTTTATTGAGTTCGTTAGCTCTATAGCCATAATATTGGGCGCATTCGCTTATAAGTAGGCTAAGCGTGAAAGGCTCTTGATTCTGTAATAATAATGAGTTCTTATTTTTATAAGAAAAAATATTATTTATTTTTTCTAGTCCTTTCCTGCCTGACTGTTGAATATCGAGAATATTCTTGCGTTGCTCTTGATCTAGCGGCGAGGCGATAATAAGCTCAGATAAGCCTATGATATCGGATAATGATGCGCGTAAATCGTGCCGATTTTTACCCAGCAATGGTGATATGGCGGCGACTTGCTGCTCTTTTTTTATGGTTGCTATGAGTTTAAGTAGT
>CAXAHI010000127.1:0-6496 GCA_963968645.1 uncultured Gammaproteobacteria bacterium
AAAAGTTAAGAGATTTAAAAATTAAGTGGTGAGTTAGTATTAACCATTTTCAATAGATCATTTAGATGAGTTTAGGAGAACGGACTTGAGCGATTACAGAACAGACGATGAGCAAGTTGAAGTACTAAAAAATTGGTGGAAAGAGAACGGTTCTTCTACCTTAATCAGTATTGCTGTTGCTTTAGCGTTGGTGTTTAGCTGGCGTACATGGCAAGACAGCCAACAAGCCAATATTGATAACGCTTCATTTGCCTATCAAGAGTTATTAGATGCTGTAGCTGCGGTTGAAACTGACCCAGACGATATTAAAATTGCTACCGTTGATTTTATGGCGGAAAATTTAAAAGAGAATTATAGCGGTTCTGGTTACAGCAACTTTGCGGCATTTTTAAAAGCACGCCAAGCGGTGAGTGATGATGATCTAGCAACTGCTGAAGAAGAGCTTCGCTGGGTATTAAACAACAACCCTACAGCTGAAATGGCTTTAGTCACTGAGTTACGTCTTGCTAAGGTATTGTTTGCTCAAAATAAAGCAGATGAGGCGAAAGCTTTAGTGGCCCGCGAAGATACAGGTGCATTTGCGCATGCTTTTCTGGAATTAAAAGGCGATATGCTGGTCAATGAAGAAGATTATCAAGGCGCAGTTGATGCTTACGCCGCAGCAGAAGTGGCTGTACAGGCATTAATTATGAAGCCGCCACAAACTTTAGCAATGAAATTAACATACGCTAAAAGCTTTTTATAATTTCAGACTAACTTAGTACCGCTTACTGTAAAGAGGGTTAAAACGTTGCCGCAGTCTTTATTATTTTTTTCTCGTGTTGCTTTGTCTTCTATAGCGGCTTCTCGTTTCGTGATGGTTTTATGTGCGCTAACGGTACTGCTATCTATTAGCGCCTGCGGTTCAAAAGATGACGACGATGAGCTAAGCAAGCCTTTGCCTTTAGAGAAGTTTGAAGCTAAGACAAAGCTGAAATCTCAATGGACGGCAAGCATAGGGCCAGGTCAAGGCGAGCGTTATGATCGTCTGTCGTTAGGGTTTGATAGCGACAGTGTCTACGTTGCTAATATTAAAGGGCAGGTATCACGTTACGGTTTACAAGGTGGTCTAACTTGGCGTCAAAAGCTAGAACCATTATCAGCGGGTGTTGGTGTTGGTGAGTCTTTAGTTTTAGTGGCCACAGCTAACGGTGTTGTCATTGCTCTCAATAGTAATGATGGTGCGGAACAATGGCGCAAAGATGTTCGCGGTGAAGTATTAGCCGCTCCACAGGCGAGTCGTGGAATCGCCATTGTGCAAACCTATGATGGTCGTTTAATTGGCCTGAGTGCCGATAGCGGCGAGCAGCTATGGGTTTATACCAGTGATACACCAGTGCTGACCTTAAGAGGCACGGCAACACCCGTTATTGAAAACGGTATTGCCTATACAGGCTTTGCGACCGGTAAATTAGTCGCTATTGATATTACTAACGGCAACCTTATTTGGGATAAGCCAGTAGCGATTGCGAAAGGCCAGTCAGAAATTGATCGTATTGTTGATGTTGATGCTTCGCCTCTAGTTTCTACCAGCCGTGTTTACGCTGCTAGCTTTAATGGTTATTTATTTGCGTTTTTAAAGCGTGATGGTCGACCGTTATGGCGCTTTGATATTTCGAGTTATCGCGAAGTAGCCGAAGGTTTTAAGAATATTTATGCGGTCAACGAAAAGGGTCGTCTTTTTGCTATAGATGCAGAGTCAGGCGAGCAACGCTGGGAGCAATCTGAGTTATTAAATCGACAGTTAAGTGCGCCCGTTGTTTTTGGTGGCTTTCTGGTTATTGCCGATTTTGATGGCTATATTCATGTTATGTCGCAAATTGATGGCGCTATTATTGGCCGTACAAAGATTGATGGTTCAGGTGTAAGAGTACCAATGCGTGTCGTTGATGACTTGCTTTATGTGTACTCCAATAAAGGTAAGTTAGCCGCCTATACACTTGAGAATATCGTTTCTAAATAGCATTATAAAATAGTTGGTATGAATTATTCATACCAAGACCTTTAACAATAAAAGGCTAAGTACAGCGATAAATATTATCGTTTTTTAAGCCTTGATCTATCACTCTTCAGGCAACGTTATGTTACCCGTTATTGCCCTTGTCGGCCGACCCAATGTCGGTAAGTCGACGCTTTTTAACCGGCTCACTCGTAGCCGAGATGCACTCGTTGCTGATTACGAAGGATTAACTCGTGATCGCAAGTATGGCGAAGCCTTAGTAGAAGAAACACGCTTTATTGTTATTGATACTGGCGGCCTTAGTGGGCTTGATATCGGTATTGATGAAGCGATGGCGCAGCAATCATTAGCTGCTATTGATGAAGCCGATGAAGTTGTATTGTTAGTGGATGCCAAGGCGGGCTTAATGCCTGCTGACGAGTCGATTGTTCGAGAAATTCGACGCCGTGGTAAGCCTTTCGTTTTAGTAGCCAATAAAATTGATGGTATGGATGAAAATGCTGCCGGTGAATTTTATTCTCTAGGTGTTGATCGTATTTTTCCTGTTACGGCAACGCATGGTCGTGGTGTTAAGCAATTAGTTGATGATCTATCATCGCGCTTTCCTGAAGACAGTGTTCGAGAAGATCTTGGCAAGTATCGTGGCACACGCATAGCTATTATTGGTCGTCCTAATGTGGGCAAATCTACCCTAGTTAATCGTATGCTAGGTGAAGACAGAGTGGTGGTGTTTGATCGCCCCGGCACTACGCGCGATAGTATTTATATTGATTATGAGCGAGTTGATAAGAGCGGTGAAAGTAAGCCGTATATGTTAATTGATACTGCAGGTATTCGCAGACGTAAAAATATTGATGAAGCCATTGAGAAATTTTCAATTCTGAAAACCTTGCAAGCCATTGCCGATGCGCAAGTGACTGTGCTCGTGATTGATGCGCAAGAAGGTCTGGTTGATCAAGATTTGCATTTAATGAGCCATATTGTTAATGCTGGCCGTGCACTCGTTATTGCTATTAACAAATGGGATGGTCTTGATAACGAACATAAAAGTGACATTAAAGAAACCATAGAGCGCCGTTTGGCGTTTAATGATTTTGCTGAAATTCGTTTTATCTCAGCCTTGCATGGCACGGGTGTAGGCGAGCTTTATCAGTCAGTGGATATCGCTTATGAAGCTGCTACGCAAAAGCTCTCTACCAATGAATTAACCCGCATATTAGAGAAAGCAGTATTTGATCATTCGCCGCCGTTAGTCGGTGGAAGAAGAATTAAATTACGTTATGCCCATGCAGGTGGTCAGAACCCACCGATTATTATTATTCATGGTAATCAGACGTCGTCAGTACCTAAGCATTACACGCGTTATTTAGAAAAAACTTTTAGACGTAAGTTAAGCCTTTACGGCACACCGATTCGTATCGAGTATCGCACGGGCGATAACCCTTATGCGGGCAGAAAGAATAAGCTTACCGAGCGTCAAGTGAGTAAACGTCGTCGCCTGATTAAGCATCATTCCAAAAAATAAGCGAATAGGCAGCTAAGCGAATAGATTAACAAGTAAAGAGAAAAAAGAAGATCAGAATATAGCTCAATAAGATAAGTATTTTTATCTATTGAGCTATTTTTTTGCTTAGTGCAGATAGCTCATTAATGCAAATCCACCAATCAGCAACACCGTTGCAACAATGGTGAGTATGTTGAAATATTTATCAATCCATTCCTTTATCGTGGGGCCAAACCACAAAATCAATAATGCCAATATGCCATAGCGAAGTGCGCGACTGGTTACGGCGCCCAATACAAAAATACCAAATGGCACCAATGCCGCGCCTGCTGCAATCGTAAACACTTTAAACGGAACGGGTGAGAAGCCAGCTATAAAAATAGCTTCAAAAGTATTGTCTGCAAAAGAGTCGGCCAGTTTTAGAAATATGGCTTCATTAAAGCCGGGAATGTATTGATAGAAGAAGCTATCGAGCGCGCCCCATAATCCCCAGCCCATTACGTAACCTGTCATTCCCCCCAAGACTGAGCCTATGGTACAAATAACGGCAAACTGTAATGCTTTGTGAGGTGCGCCCATCGCCATCGCTAATAATAAGACATCGGGTGGAATCGGAAAAAAAGAAGCTTCGGCAAATGCCATAATAAACAATGCCAAGGAGGCATAGCGGTGTTCAGCGAGGGTCAGTACCCAGTCATAAAGGTTTCTTAACATAGGAAAATTCTTAGCATAGTATAGGTATCTGTGAGTGGGTCTAAGTTGTGATTACAATCAATGTTATATCTTAGTTGTTCATTTTAGCTGCTGCTTCTCACTGTTTTTGGAAAAAATAGCGCTTCATATAGAGAAATAGTGCACATTTAGTCAATGAGTTCGTTTTAAATGGCTTTAAAATCATTATATTAGACGAAGTTTCTAAAAAAGATTTTAAGCGATGTTGAGTCACAATAACGGTGCTGTCAAAAGACTAAGGGTTGTAATACGCGGTGTAGGCTTACTAGCACTGCCGTTTATTTTTCTTGCTTGCGCCGATTCAGCGTATGTTATGGTTGTTGAACGCCCACAACCGCCAACAGAAAAGATTAACAGTCATTGGGTTAGTCCTGGTGAAACATTGTATGCCATCGCTTGGCGCTACAATATGGATCCCGAGCGTTTGGCTTATGCTAATGGTATTCGCGCACCGTATAGGCTTAATGCGGGTCAGAAGTTAACGTTGATATTAACAACGATACCAAAGGCTAGAGTGCCGGTGGTTGCTAGCAAACCTTCGGTAGTGAAAAAGCCGAAAAGATCGCAGCCTTCAATACCCAAGCGGTTTGATGGCTTTACTGCTTGGCAATGGCCAGCAAAGGGTGCAGTTAGTCGGCGTTACTCAAGTAAGAGTAGTGCCTTGCACAAAGGTTTAGATATACGCGGTAAGCGAGGTCAATCCGTTTACGCGGCTAACACCGGCGTTGTGGTTTACGCAGGTGCAGGTTTACCGGCTTATGGAAAGCTGTTAATTGTTAAGCACAATGAAATATATTTAAGTGCTTATGCCCATAACAGTCAATTATTGGTAAATGAGGGTGATAAAGTTAAAGTTGGGCAGCAAATTGCCGAAATGGGAAAGAGCGGTACAACGCACGAGCATTTACACTTCGAAATTCGAAAGAAGGGTGTGCCGGTTAACCCAATAACTGTATTGCCAAGAATTAAGTGATCGATTTAATTGAACGTTAAACCAGAAACAAAAAGTTAAAGCATTATCCTAAAGGGGCATTTCCCATGATCGCGAATGCGGACAAAAAGTTAGACGCAAAGTTGGAAGCAAAAGACAGCGCTGCAAGCAGTGCTGATAAAAGTCCTGAAGTTGAAGGAAAGGACTTTAAAGATATTGCTGGCGATATGGATGGCCGAAGAAAAACGCCTGAGCGATCACATAAGTCTCTTGATGCTACTCAAATGTATCTCAATGAGATTGGCTTTTCGCCGCTGTTATCTGCGGATGAAGAAAAGCATTACGCTCGCTTAGCTTTATCGGGTGATGAAGCTGGCCGTAAGCGCATGATTGAATCGAATCTGCGCTTAGTGGTTAAGATCTCTCGTCGTTACTTGAATCGTGGTTTAACGCTGTTAGATTTAATTGAAGAAGGTAACTTAGGTTTAATTCGCGCGGTAGAAAAGTTTGATCCCGATCGCGGCTTCCGTTTTTCTACTTACGCAACATGGTGGATTCGTCAGACCATAGAGCGCGCGATTATGAATCAGACGCGTACGATCCGCTTACCGATTCATGTGGTTAAAGAATTAAATGTTTATTTGCGTGCTGCGCGTGAGTTGAGCCAAAAGCTTGATCACGAGCCAAGTGCAGAAGAAATTGCAGAATTGCTTGAGAAGCCCGTAGCCGACGTTAAGCGCATGTTAAAGCTTAATGAGCGTGTTACGTCAATTGATGCGCCGTTAGGGCATGACTCGGAGCGTACGGTGGTTGAGACGGTTGCAGACACTAAGGTGTCGGATCCGGCTGAGTTATTGCAAGACAATAATATGCGCGCCAGTATTAATGATTGGTTGGATGATTTGTCTGAGAAGCAACGTGAGGTAATTATGCGTCGCTTTGGTTTGCGTGGTCATGAGTCGGCAACACTTGAGCAGGTGGGTGCTGAGATTGGTTTAACGCGTGAGCGCGTTAGGCAGATTCAGGTTGAGGCATTGCGACGGTTAAAAGAAATTATGCGTAATGAAGGCTTGTCGAGTGAGTCGATTTTTAGTCAGTAGTTTTTATTACTGGTTAATGTCTAAGAAACCGATGATTACTGTCATCGGTTTTTTTTGAGCTTAAGTTTTAGTTCAAGGGATTGTCGGGGGGTGGCCCGACAGCCAAAGTCTTGTGCGTAACATTAGCGGTAATCCGACATTCTGAGGTTTTACTTTTTTTGTTTGAATTTTAAGATCAAGGGAGTCGGGGGTGGCCCGACAGCCAGTAACTTTTTGTCAACAGCAACAAA
>CAXAHI010000128.1:0-6365 GCA_963968645.1 uncultured Gammaproteobacteria bacterium
AAACTATAAAAAATAGAAATTAAAATTCAGAATATAAGAATACTATCAGATCAAGCTAAAAGAGCATGCTTCTGTCTATCGGGCCACCCCCGACGAACTTGAATTTAAAAATTTAAAATAAGAAAAAACTCAAATCTAGCCAGTTTAATTATTCTAACTAAAGAACTAAGCTGCAAATTATTTCTGAACAGGCTTCTTCTGAAGCTTCCTCTGTAGCGTCCTACGATGCATTCCCAGCGCCCGAGCTGTCGCCGAAACATTCCCGTCATGCTCCGCTAGCGTCTTTTGAATATACTCCCACTCCAGCCTATCTACAGATAAAGGCTTACTACTTACCAATTTCTGCTCATTAATATTATTTTCATTAAACGCAGCCAATATTTCATCCACACTAGCAGGCTTGCATAAATAATTACTCGCCCCACGCTTTATCGCTTCAACCGTAGTCGCAATACTTGAATAACCGGTTAAAACAATAATTTTTAATTGAGCATCCAAATGCAATAACTGAGGAATTAACGATAACCCCGATTCCTTCCCCATATTTAAATCGATAACGGCATGACTAAAAAAATTACCCACTTGCTGTATTAACTCAATCGCTTGTTGAGGACTGTTTGCAGTCGAAGTGGTTATGTCTCGGCGCTCAAGTGCGCGCGATAAAATAGAACAAAATACTTCATCGTCATCGACTAATAAAAAATGTTGCTGAGTATTTGTGTTAGTCATTAATCGCCTCTTGCTCAGCAGTAATTAATGGCAGTTGTATAACGGCTTCGGCGCCACCACTTTCAAGATTACGCAATAAAAGCAGACCACCATGCCTATGAATACTGGCATTCGATAAAAATAAACCAAAGCCTAATCCTGTGCTGTTTGGATCACGACCATCATGCAAAGGTTGGCGGTTGAACTGCCGTAAAATATTGTCGGGTATGCTTTTGCCTTTGTTAGAAACAATAATATGAACGATATCATCATGCTGTTGAATATCAATCGCAACAGAATCTGGGCTGGCATTAGCAGCATTGTTGAGCAAGTTAGTTAATGCCTGCGATAACGATTCATCACAATGAATAATGGCATTGGTTGTACGATTAATAAATAAGTTGTTAATTGTCACTTCAGGCCTAAGCGGATGCCAATTTTCTATGCAGGCATTCACTAAGGCGGTAACGTGAATTGAAAACTTTTCACCGGGTTGTGTTTGCTGCGCAGTATGAACCAGTTTTTTTAAACTTTTTCGACACTGAAGAATTTGCGATTGCATTAAGGCTAAATCTTCTTGCTGATGTTGACTTTGCTCTGTGTCACTGGCCATTTCTTCTACTAGCAAGCTTAAGCTATTAATAGGTGTCCCGAGTTCGTGAGCAGTGCCCGCGGCTAATGTAGCAATAGAAAGAATTTGCTCATCATATAATTGTTGTTCGCGCTGCTGGTTAATGGCGTTTTCTTGTGCGCGTAATGCTTCTGCCATACGTGATACAAACCATGCAATTAATACTGCACTCACTAAAAAATTAAACCACATGCCCAAGTAATGCGGATTTAAAATAGCAGAAATTTCTATACTGCTATTTGCAGAATGCGATAAATGCTGGCTATGATCCATCGCCGTGGATGATGATGTCGTGTGTGAGAAAAAATCTAAAGGTTGATAAGCAAATAATAATATTGAATAGGCTATGACCGATAGACCAGCAATGGCGGCGGCATATTTTTTAGGGAGGGTGGCGGCGGCAATGCTGAGTGGCACTAAAAAATAGGAGATAAAAGGATTTGTGGCGCCGCCTGTTAAGTATGCCAACGCAAAAATAAAGAGCACGTCCATAATTAACTGTGTTGAGAATTCAGTTTCACTTACCACTCGATTGGATCTTAATCTTAAATAAGTGAGGCTGATGATTAGAGCTTGAATAGCAATAATAATAGCAACGGCGAATAATTGGCTTTCAATCCCTAAATATCTATAGCCATAGAGCAGGGCGGCAGATATGAATATTAAGACGATAGCGCGTATCCAACATAGTCGACGCAGATTAAGCGTGAGTGCTGCAAGTGTTAATGAGTTATGTGGATAGTGGACGGAGGTCACATTCAGTCTTTTGAGTCGTTATTGATGGATTGATGCACTAAATCAATAGTTTACTTAACTCTTTGTTGAATAGCAGCTGATTCTTTTAAAGGGCTTAATCGCCCAATAGAGGCTGTAATTCTGGTGGGCTTACTTCTGGATAGGCCTATGCCAGCCCAGAATAGCGCGAGACAGCTTTGTGGATCACTTGTCTCCCTATTAATAATAGCCACAATTCCCCTATTTCTAAATGAGAATCAATTGCATTTCGATTTAAAAGATGCTCAAATACTGGCCCGCAGACTGTTTATCTTTTTCTTCAAATAGTCTGCCGTATTCCCAAATTGAGAGCCTTTTATGATTACTCGAATGCTTAATTCCAAGCCTGCCTTAGCGACTCTTGCCGTTAGCAGCATTATTCTTGGTTTGCTGTCTGCGTGCTCGCCACCATCAGAACCTACATCTCAACTCGAATCTATTGAGAACACTGAACAGAATGACGCTTTGGTGGTTTACTCATCGCGTAATGAGCATTTAATTCGACCTGTGTTTGCTTTGTTTACTGAAGAAACCGGTATAGAGGTTGAATACGCTACCGATAAAGCAGGGGTGTTAATTGAGCGCATTAAAGCCGAGGGTAAAAATACGCCCGCTGATATTTTAATTACTGTGGATGCCGGCACCTTAGGCTATGCCGCTCAGCAAGGTATTTTTCAACCGTTAAATTCCGCTGCCGTAGTTGAGCGAGTGCCTGCGCATTTACGTGATGACCACGATTACTGGACGGGCTTATCGCTACGTGCACGCACTATTGTGTATAGCACTGAGCGAGTTAATCCTGAGCAATTATCCAGCTATCAAGATTTAGGCGGTTCGCAATGGCAGGGCCGCGTTTGTTTGCGCACCTCTAAAAAAGTTTATAACCAATCATTGGTTGCCATGTTAATTGCTGAACAAGGTGAGGTGAAAGCCGAGTCGATAGTTTCATCGTGGGTGGCAAACTTAGCGATTCCACCAACGTCTAATGATACAAAATTGATGGAAGCTATTTTAGCTGGCCAGTGTGATGTCGGTATTATCAATACCTATTACTTTGGACGCTTACAAGAAAAACAAGAAAATTTACCGCTAGCATTATTTTGGCCCAACCAAGCAGATAATGAAAACAGTGGCGTGCATGTCAATGTTGCTGGCGTGGGTATTTTAAAACACAGCAAAAATGCAGCGCAGGCTAAACGCTTAGTTGAATGGTTAGTGTCTGATAGTGCGCAAGCATTATTTGCCGGTGTGAATAAAGAGTATCCTATTAACGACAGCGTTGAAATTAATCCTCAAGTTGCATCGTGGGGTAGCTTTAAACAAAACCCTTTACCATTAAGTCAGGCTTATGTATTACAACCTGCCGCGGTTAAACTTATGGATAGAGCAGGGTATAAATAGCCCTTTATGCAAAGCCTTCTTAATTTAGTTAAGCACGTGCGCAAAATAAGCGTATGGCAAATTTTCTTAGTCGTAATGGCCTTGCCTACACTACTGGCTTTGCTCGGTGTGCTAAGTTCATTTCTGCATCCTGATATTGAAAGCCTCTCACATTTAGCGCAATACGTTTTACCGCAAACCATAAAGAACACCGTTTTTTTAGTGGTGGGTGTGGGGGTGGTTACGACTACTTTAGGTGTTTCATTGGCGTGGCTCACAGCGGTTTGTGAGTTTCCGTTGCGTAAATTTTTTGTTTGGGCGCTTATTCTTCCTATGGCTATTCCTGGCTATGTTATGGCGTTTGCATTGGTCGGTTTGTTTGAGTACACCGGCCCCGTCCAACAGTTTTTACGAGAAACGTTCGGTTCGTCTGCTGCCTTTCCCGATATTTATTCTTATGGTGGTGTTGTGATGGCGTTAAGTCTGGCGCTCTATCCTTACACCTATCTTATGGTACGTAACGCTTTTCAAACACAGGGCTTACGGAGTTTAGAAGTAGGGCAGTCACTGGGTTTGTCAGTAAGAGAAAGTTTTTGGCGTATTTGTTTACCCATGGCTAGGCCGTGGATTGCCGGTGGTACATTGTTAGTGATGATGGAAACTCTGTCTGACTTTGGTACTGTCGCTATTTTTAATTACGACACCTTAACCTCAGCTATTTATAAAACATGGTTTGGTTTGTACTCGTTGCCCGCGGCTTTACAGGTGGCATCGGTATTATTAATTTTTGTTGTTGTGATTACATTACTCGAGCGAAAAAGTCGCGCCAGCCAGCGCTTTTCACAAACGCGAAGTTCAAAATCAGTGGCGGGTAGAATTCACCTTAGTGGAAGCCATCGTTGGTTAGCGCTATTGGTTTGTTTGCTGGTATTTAGCTTGGCTTTTGTTATGCCGGTAATGCGTTTGCTTTATTGGGCCGTGCCTAATATGAATGCCGATCTTACAACACAGTTTTGGGCTTATGTTGCTGGCTCTACGAGCTTATCGTTAATTGCCATGCTGATGATTGCAGGCCTCGCTTTATTAATGGCGTTTACCGCACGCACGTATAACAGCCCCTTTGCCAAAATAGTGGTGCGTATTAGCACTATGGGTTATGCCTTGCCGGGCACAGTTTTAGCGGTAGGTTTATTTGTGCCAGTAGCAGCTATTGATAATGTCTTAGGTGCTATGGGGCTATCGACCCCATTATTACAAGGCACAATGGTCGTGATGTTATTGGCTTACAGTGTGCGCTTTATGGCAGTGGCTTTTACGCCATTAGAAAGCAACCTATTAAGAATTACGCCATCAATTGATGCGGCCTCAAGAAGTCTCGGTGTGTCGGGTATTAAAATGTTAGCCAAGGTGCATTTACCTATGGTGAAAGGTGGCTTACTAACGGCCATGGTATTAGTATTTGTAGATGTGATGAAAGAGCTGCCAATAACCTTAATGACTCGTCCCTTTGGTTTTAATACCTTGGCAGTAAGAATATTTGAATTAAGTTCAGAGGGCTTGTGGGAGCGTGCAGCGCTACCTGCGCTGGCTATTGTATTAGTCGGTTTAATTCCTGCGTTTATATTAATTAGAAAGTCAGATGCGCGTTAAATTAAAATAAGCAGCTAGTGTTTAGAAAAAATTAAGTTGGTTTCGAATTGTTTAGTAAAAAATCATAACGGTGAGCCTATGCCAAATAGCAACGATATCATAATGTCCCAAAGCCAAGACCTAATAGAAAATTATTTATCGGTTGATAACGTTTCTATTGGCTTTGATGAGCGAGAAATATTATCGAATATTACGTTTCAATTAAAGCGCGGTGATATTGGTTGTCTACTGGGGCCGAGTGGCTGCGGTAAAACCACCTTACTAAGAAGTATTGCCGGTTTCGAATCGATTGATGACGGTATGATTAAATTAAATAATAAAGCCTTAAGTCATCACGGTTATTTGCTGCCTGCTGAACAGCGTAATATTGGTATGGTGTTTCAAGACTATGCTTTGTTTTCACATTTAAATGTTATCGATAATATTACTTTTGGCTTGCATCGTTTTTCAAAAGCGCAGGCAACTATTCGAGCGAATGATTTAATAGCGCGTATTGGTTTGGTGGGTAAAGAGCTGGCCATGCCTCATGAATTATCGGGTGGTGAACAGCAACGTGTTGCCTTAGCGAGAGCGTTAGCGCCAGAGCCGCAATTATTATTACTCGATGAACCCTTCTCTAATTTAGATGTTGAATTGCGAGAAACGTTAAGTCGCGATGTGCGTGACATTATTAAGCAATCGAATACCACCGCATTAATGGTTACCCATGATCAAAACGAAGCCTTTGTGATGGCCGATAACATTGGTGTTATTCAAAGCGGCAAGTTAGCGCAATGGGGTAGTGGCTATACTATTTACCATGAGCCGATAAATGCCTTTGTCGCTGATTTTGTGGGGCAGGGTGTATTCCTTGAAGGTAAGATGCGTTCGCCGAGTGAAGTAGAAACTACGCTGGGTTGTTTTGAGCGAGAAGAATCTAGTACCGAACAAGATAGCCTTGAGACCGGTGATAAAGTCAAAGTACTGATTCGTCCCGATGATATTATTCATGATGATGAAAGCGAATTAACCGCGCGCGTAATTACTCGTGATTTTCGTGGCGCAGAGTTTCTCTATACCTTGGCGTTGGCTAATGGAGAGGAATTGTTAGTGATGGTGCCCAGTCATCATAATCATGAAATTAATGAATTGATTGGCATACGCCTTGAAATTGATCACGTCGTTGTTTTTAAGTAGCGCTTTATTTGACACTTAATCTTATTTATTAATTGGTTTCTTAATT
>CAXAHI010000129.1:0-6229 GCA_963968645.1 uncultured Gammaproteobacteria bacterium
CCCATAAAAAAACCTCTACAGCCCATAAGGCGGTAGAGGTTTTGGATGTGTGAAAAGTGGCTCTTAAACAGTGGCTTTAAAAAAGCCCCACTTACAATGCTTTTACGATGCTTTAAAAAACGCCTGACACTTTAAACCTGCAGGTAATATAAAATCAGGGTTTGGCAACTCAATACGCACACCAAAAGTACCGCTGGCTGCATCAATAATTTTATCAACAATTTTAATCTTGCCTTCGTAACGTCTGCCGTCTCGCTCTGGCTGAACTTCAACCGTCATACCTTTAGCAAGCGAGCCATAAACATCTGACTTCATAATGACTTCGACATACAGCGGATCTAACGCCACCAGCTTAGCCACCGGCTCTGAACCCACATATTCGCCTACCGATATATTCTTTTGAACCACAACGCCATTAATGGGGCTGTAAACGGTTCGCTGCTTAACTAAGGCTTGCGCCTCTTTTAGCATTAGCTTTGCTAACTCGGCTTCTGTGAGTAGTTCATCCCGCTCTAAATCAGACAGCAGCTTTTTTTCTAGTAAGTTTTTATTGCGTGCAACTTTACGCTTGGCAAACGATGCTCGCGCTTTAGCCGTAACATAGGCGGCATTTTGAATAGCAGAATCAAGCTCTAACAACTTCTGTCCTTTACGGACTTGATCACCCCGCTCCATATGTACCACATTAACCACGCCAGGCGCCTGACTACTAATATCAACCTGCTGACTAGGTTCAAGTAAGCAGCTCAGTTGGGCCGCGTTAATATCTACCGTGCTATTTGCTGACACTGATACAGATGCCGATGAAGCCAACACAATGGCCAAAAATGACACGCAAACTCGTAAAAAACTCATATTCTTTGCCCCGCAAATGCCAAGAGTTCATCCTGACGTTCATCAATTTTTAATAGTGTCGATCGCAATTTAAGATGCCTTTTTTCTAATGTTTTTTGAGCCATACGCAATAACTGCATACTGATTATTTTATTCAATTTATGCTGCTGAGGTATTCTTGCTGCCAACTGAAACCAAATGTTAGATAGGTTCTCTGTAATCGCATCTTCAACTGAGACTATACGCTCTACGCTGCCGTTATCACCCATACGCGCACAGCGACCCTCTAACTGTCTATCTATGCGAGAGGATTCTTGCAATTCAGTAAGAATAACATGCAGACCACCTGCTTGGGCAACGCTATCGGCTAACTTTATATCAGTGCCGCGACCGGCCATACTGGTGGCTATGGTCACAGCCCCTGATTGCCCCGCTGCAGCAATAATATCGGCTTCGTCTTCATCTTGCTTGGCGTTCAACAATTGGTGGCAAATGCCTTGCTCGGTTAGCTCCGCGCTGAGTCGTTCAGATGATGCAACCGAACCCGTACCCACTAAAACGGCACGGCCTTGATCTAACACATCACTCACGGCAGTGGCTATTAACGGCCACTTGTCATCAATGGAGTGACAGACCTTAGCCTTAAAACTAACGCGACGATTTTTTCGATAACTGGGAATGGTGATAACCGGTAACTGATAGATAGACCATAACTCTTTCTCTACCTCACTCGCTGTACCTGTCATACCTGCAATATGATGATAAAAACGAAAGAATCGTTGGTAACTAATTTTCTCTAAAGTCACACGCGGCTTAGTTAACTCGCAACCTTCTTTAAATTCAATTAATTGATGCAGACCTTTTTCCCAGGTTCTATCGGGCATAGTACGGCCGGTATGCTGATCAATAATTTGCACTTTATTATCACGCAGTAAGTATTGCTCATCTTTATGAAACAAAAATAACGCTGACAATGCTTTACTAACAAGCTCAATACGCCTGACACGCCCACGCCAAAAAGGCCCTAACAATTCAGCTTGCTCTTTCGCTAGCTGCTCACCCGCTTGAAGTAACGAAACGCTTCGCTTAACGTAATCAATATTGAAATGGGTTTTTTCAACTAACGTTTCAGCCATCGCTAAGGCCTGCTGATAAACCTCACTTTCACGCTCATTCTCTGGCACTGTGGCAGAAATAACTAAGGGTGTAATGGCTTCATCCATCAATACGCTATCGACTTCATCAATAATGGCAAAGTGCAGCCCTTTGATAAGAATTTTTTCTGCAACGGCTTCAGCGCCTTTTAATCGCTGCGCATGTAGCTGCAAGGCATGACGGCCTTTATCGATTTCAATTTGATCTTTTAAATAATCAAACACTAATTCTTTATTGGTACAGTAGACAATATCGCAGGCATAAACGGCTTTTCGCTCATCATGACTCATGCCCTGCACTACGCAGCCAACACTTAACCCCAGCGCTTCATACACAGTACGCATCTCATCACAATCACGTCTGGCCAAGTAATCATTCACCGTTATTACATGCACCTGCACGCCCGCCAATGCCGCAGTGGCCGCCGGTAATGTTGCCGTTAGCGTTTTACCTTCACCGGTTTGCATTTCAGTGATGTTGCCAAAAAACAAAGCTAAGCCACCCAGCAACTGCGTATCAAAATGGCGCATACCTAACTGCCGACCCGATACTTCACGCACCAATGCAAAGGTTTGTGCCACCAAACGCGTATCGAACTCTGAGCGGCGCAATGCTGCTCCTAAATGACGACCTTGAAGCCGTAGCTGTTTATCACTCTCAATTGAAAAACTAGTCGCATAGCCTTGAATAAGAGACAACGTCGATTGGTAAGATGATAAGCGCCCGAAGCGCCAGCGATTCAACAGCATTAATACGCGTGTTAGGGCTGTATCCCACAAGCTTTTTTTAACTAGTTTTTTTTGCGGCCGCAGAATATGTGAACGCGGCAATATGGCTGGACGCTTATACATTTAACTGCCTTAAAAATACGCGACGCACAGAACGATAAATACGCTTAATTAAAGGCTCTGGCTGATGATGAAACAGCACATATACACGCTCTTCTAAACGAGAAATCGGCGCATCTTGCACAGCAATATCAATATGAAAATAACGCTGATAACTTTGCATTTTTCCTGACGAAGTAGGATCAGCAGCAATTTGACCGCCGCCTTTAGTACTTAATACGGTACTAGGAAAATCTTTAGTGGCTGCAGGCACGCCCCGCGCCATTAAACCGTTATAAACATTATTGGGTGATGACACTAAGCGCACATCGATACTTTGCGTATCACCTTTTACCGATTCAATGGCATCTTCACTAATCATAACGGTAGCATTAACACGACCATAATCGACCACATGCCCGAGCAGATCGCCTTGCTGCACATAGCGGCCAAGCAATGAGTTGGCTACAGGCAAATCAAAAATACCGTCTTGTTGACTGCGAATAACTAATGCCGCAATACGCTCATTGGCTCGCTGTAATTCTTTTTCTAAATATTCAACTTCGCGCTTTAATATATCGGACTGACTCAAATTAGCAAGGCTCACTAAATAACGCTCTTGGGCCTCGGCCACTTGCGCCTCTAATACTGTAATGTCGGCTTGCGACTCTTGGTCTTGCATAATAACAAGCACGTCACCTTGATTAACCGACTCACCCGGCTTCGCTACTAGCTCCGCAACAAAGCCACTGTTTTCGGCGCGCACATAACCTAGCTCAGATGCCAAGAAAACACCTTCGGCCTTGGTGGCATATGGCATTGGAATAACGGCAATCACTAAAAATAATACGGCAATAAAAATAGCGCCAACGCTCATTACCCGCGTGTTTTTTTCTTTAAGCTGTGCATCCTTAAAAGGCGCTATTAGCACCTTCGAGAGCGGTTGCAGCAATGACATATAAATACTCCATAGCGCTACTAACACACCAATAAAAAAGAATTGACTAGACACGTAAAGTGCAATCGCCAACATCACAAAAAGTCGATAGCAATAAGAAGCTACTGAATAAAAGAACAACCAAAATCTTTCTTTAATACTGGCTGCTGGCGAATCGACATCCTTAACACCTAATATTTTGGTCTTTAATAGATAAGAGATATATTGATTACTGCGACTGGCCAGGTTCGGTATCTCTAAATAATCGGATAACACATAGTAAGCGTCAAACTTAAGCAATGGATTACCATTAAACAACAATGTTGATACGCCAGAGATAACCATGGTGTTGAACGCAATGGTTCTTAGCGTACCGGGCTCAGCATAGGCCCAAACAATCATGGCTAAGGCGGCTAAAAATATTTCTACCAGCACGCCCACTGCACCCACCAACATGCGTTGGTGTTTATTAGGAAAGGCAATTGCTTCTGAGGCTTCTACGTAAGGCACAGGGAAAAAAACTAAGAACATAATACCCATTTCATGCACTTCTGCGCCCCACTTTTTAAGCACATAGGCATGGCCAAATTCATGAATGGTTTTTACTACAGGATAAACCAGAGCCATTAAAAATATATTCTCTAACGCTAACACACGGTCACTGGTGTTAGTCATTAGCGATGGCCAATTCACTAGCGCTAACAATATTGCCGTTACTAATACGGCCAGCCAAATGGCAAAGCCCCAAATACTAAAAACAGGCGTTACCCAACGAGCGGTTTTATTAAGAAATTTATCAGGATCCAAAAGAGGAATACGGATACCAAGAGGTGATTTTAGGCGCTGTAAAAATTTTTTACGGCGAATGGTTTTATGGCGCGTATTCAAATCATCAATATTCGGCGCAACATCGGCCATTAAAATATTGGCTCTGTATAACTGTGAAACTAAAGTGATAAGTTCATCTTGCGTAGGCATATCTTCATCTAGGCGCAAACACACTGCATCCCAAACGGCTTGCAAAGTTAAGTCACCATCAAGACGGCCAATAATTTGATAGGCTTCTGGCGTAAAGCGATGAAATTGCCCGGTGACATGATCTTGTAACACATACCATATCTGGCCACGATAATCATGACGATGAATATCGGCATGGCTTCGCAGCTTAAAGCGTATGGCTTCGACATGATGCCAAGATTGACTAAAGAGTGCCTCAGCCATAACAACCTAAACCGTTTGTTAACGGTAATAAAGCCTTCGCCATTAAATGAATAATCATTGCGATTAACCCCAGAATGACCAGAGTTTTAATCTTAACCACTCGAGGAAACTACGGCTCCATATGTCAGCGTATTTGCGCTCACCAATCACCACCTTGCCTATGCCTTCCATACCCGGTTGCAAGGCAATATCGCCAGCTAACAAACTGGCTTCGACATTAAAGTAACTGCCACCGTCTACGTCTGAAATAACCGGTGTTAAACGATCAATCGTAAAGCTGATGGGTTGCTGCGGCAAAGCCGATAAAAACAAGCTGCCCTGCTGACCTATTTGCACATCGGCAATACGGTTTTCGGGCACCAATAAAATAACGCGGAACGCATTTAGCGGGGATACTTGAAACAGTTGCTCGCCCTTTGAAACGGCACTGCCTAAACGCTGACTTAAATCACCGCTAATCACTAGACCATCAAACGGCGGATATAGGCTGGCGCGCGCTAAACGGCTTTCGACTAGACTAAGCTCGGCATCTATTTGTGCCGTTTGCGCGGCAATAATTTTAATGCTTGCTCTATCATAAGCCGCTATCGCTTCTTGATATTGGCGATCTAATTTCGCTTTTTCACTTATTGCTTTAAGCTTTTCTAAGCGTAAATCACGATCATCAAGGTACGCTAATGCTTTATCGGTGGTAACGTTATCACCGGCGCGTACTTGCGATGATTTAATATAGCCATCATAGGGTGCGGCAATAACATGTTGTAACGAAGTTTCTATGCGGGCATCGGTTGAAAGACGGTACTCGCCCACTGCGAAGAGTAAAAATATAACGAACACCGATAAAAGCAATGCAACACATTTTCGGCCAATGTAACCGGCACCGAGTAAGCGTTGCGCTTGTGTTTTCAAAGAGGATCGAGCTTTAGCAAACAAGCTTCTATCATTTAAACGTTTTTGCTCAAGTGCATGAATAATTAAGGCCGACACTGACTCCACGAACTCAGCATCTTGCTGGCTGAAAGGACGCTCTTGAGTACGTTCTAAAGTAATAACAGCAACGCATTCTGATTTCACATAAAGTGGAACCGACATAACACTGCATTCGCTAAAGTTTTGCGCGAGCACTTGATGCGCTAAGGCTACTGCACCCTCTTGATGTAAAGCAGCTGATTCGTCTTGCTGACTATCCGCTGTCGATACTGCTGGAGTCGGAGCTGTAGTTAAAGCTGTAGTTGAAGTTGAAGTTGAAGTTGAA
>CAXAHI010000130.1:0-6100 GCA_963968645.1 uncultured Gammaproteobacteria bacterium
CACAAGACTCTGGTATCTAGCTGTCGCCCCACCCCCGACGACCTTGAACTGAAAATTCAAAAAAATAAAGTAAGCAACCAGAATGTAAGAACACTATCAGGTAAAGCTCAAAGGTCTAGATTCGATCTGTCGTACCACTCTAATCAACCACCAACTCTGAATCCATCGCCAATGCCCCGCGTATCAGCCCAATCACCTCAGCCAACCGATCCTCCTGATAACCAACCGCAGGCGCCGCACCCCAAACCGGCCTAGGCCAAACAGCATCTCCAACAAACCGCGCCACATGATGAATATGCAACTGCGCCACCACATTACCCAGCGCCGCCACATTTAATTTTTCTGCTGCAAACTGCGCTTGCAACAAACGCGAAACCGCATTCGACTCCTGCATAAACTGCAACTGATCTTCCGCTGACAACTCAACCAACTCACGCGCGCCCTCACGTCGAGGCACCAATATCAACCACGGATAATTCGCATCATTCATCAAAAGCAATTCACATAGCGGCAGCGAAGCAATTGCGATAGTATCTTTTTGTAATTGAGGATCAAGTGTAAACATTGAATACTACCTTTATATTTTAATTCTATTTTTATCTCTATTATTCTACTACTTATCAATACAATGGATGAGCTGATATGAAAAACCTACCCACTGCCGAAATAATAAATCGCTGCGATTGGTGCAGCGATGATCTACTTTACCAGAAATATCATGACGAAGAATGGGGAGTACCCACCTTTGATGATAAAACATTATTTGAATTCTTAATTCTTGAAGGCGCTCAAGCTGGCCTCAGCTGGATTACCGTACTGCGCAAACGTGAAAACTATCGTAAAGCCTTTCATCAATTTAACCCAGAAAAAATTGCCCGCTACTCCGAAAATAAAATTCAACGCCTTAAACTCGATGCAGGTATTATTCGCAATGATCTTAAAATCCGTTCTGCTGTCAGTAATGCGCAATGCTATATTGAACTATGCAATGAGAAAGGCAGCTTATCGAATTATCTTTGGGATTTTGTAGAGGGTAAGCCAATTAAAAATCACTGGCATTCAATGAAAACGATGCCCGCTAATACAGCGCTCTCCGATACCATTAGTAAAGACCTAAAAAAGCGCGGCTTTAAATTTGTAGGCTCGACGATTATCTATGCCTATATGCAATCGATGGGGCTCGTCAACGATCACTTAGTTAGCTGCCACTGCTATAACAAATAGCTAAGCATTAATTTATAGCCGCTTCCATTTAGGAACATCAATACCCGCTAGCCGTAATATCTCGTCAATCATCGACAAACTCATGCCCCAAATAACCTTGCCGTCATAACGATAACACGGCAAGTTTATTGTGTGCTGCTCATGCTCTATTGAGTAAATGCTACGATTATTGAGGTCAGAAAAATATGCCAGTGGAATCCAAACTGTTTCGGCAACTTCATAATTCTCTTCAAGCAATGGCTTATCTGCCACTGAAAAAACATAGGGCGTCACGACCATGGCTCTCGGCGTTATACGACGCACAGTACTAATATCTGACAACCGCCCTAGCCACTCACCTTTTAAAAGTCGATGCTCTGCGTCATCAATATCAAAACCCACCTCTTCATGCATTTCACGCTTGGCTGTGGCAAGACCGTTTTTATCGAATGCCTCACAACGACCACCAGGAAAAGCCATATGACCCGACCATGGATCACCTTTATGCTCGGCACGCTTAATCATTAAAATGGATGCGTCAGTACTCGCATGTTTATCAAGCACTATTGCAACCGCCGAACGCTTTGACCAGTAGCGAGACAGTTTCTTTTTTGCTTTATACCTAATTAACAATTCAGGTAATTGATTTGACTGCATACTGCTCCGCACTTAATACGCTTTGGCGCTTATTACTTTTAACTCTATTTAATTTTTAAACATACTTTCAAATACGCTTGAACACTTTTAAATGCGATTAAACACTTTAGGTTGAAGCTAATACATAAACCCTTTTTGGAACTGCACTATCGCTCCTAATAACGCATTATCATTTACAACTAAAGCGCGGGCTTTTTCAGCCAACGATTGCGCCTGATTTTTCTGCCCTTGAAGATTACGCACTTGCGCTAACGAGAAGTAAGCCCGCGCATCTTGGGGAGCAAGACGAATGGCTCGCTCTACGAGTGCTGACGCTTTTTCTAATGACTCTTCAGCTATTGCCGAGTGAGCTTGGACTAATAGCTGATCAACAGCGCTAGCACTTTTTTTGGTTTGTACGTTGGTTTCTCGTGGCGGTAATCGCAAGCCAGTATCTTCGACGTCAGTATTTTTTTCAGCATCATCGATGATTGGTGGATAACCATCACTTGACCTATCAATTGTTGGCGCAGATCCACATGCCGTTATCAGTACTAGTAATAAAGTTAACAGCGTTGCTTTTTTAATGTTACTAAACATATTTACTTTCTCTTTTTTGCTTTCTTTTTTGTTTTCTTTTTCAGTTTATCAATGCGGACTAGAACAGCTTTTGGTTCCTTGGGGATTAGAGCCTTTAATAAATGGAATTTCAGCGGCACTAAAACATGACTCTTTTGATGGACGACCCGTGACTAGATCAATCCAATGATAGTTAATATTCTCCGGAACCAAGGGTGATAATGGTCGACGACTCGCCGATTGTATGAGCTGCGTCCAAACGGGTAAGGCTCCACTAGCACCGGTATATTTTGTCGGAGTATTATCATCATGCCCTAACCAAACCACGGCTAATACATCACCGGTAAAGCCAGCAAACCAACTGTCACGCTGAGAATTTGAGGTGCCCGTTTTACCCGCAAAAATAAAATCATTACCCAGCTTTTTTCTTGCCGAGCGCGCGCTACCATCGCGTCCTACTTGAATCATGGCTCGCTGGATTAAGTGTATCGCATCTGGCTGCACACCTTGCTCTAATCGATACTGAAAACGCTTAAGTGGTAAATTATCACTATCAAGCACAGCTCTAATGGCTTTTAGCGGCGTGTGGTAGCCATTGGCTGCAATGGTTTGATACATGCTTGTCACTTCAAACGGGGTAAGCTGTGTTCCACCTATAAATAAGGAAGGCACTTGATTGACCTCGCGCTCAAAACCTAGCTGCTGCATAACCCCAGCCACAGCAGCAACACCCACTTGATTCCCCAAACGCGCCGCAGCCTGGTTATAAGACTTCGCCATCGCTGTTATTAATGGCACCTCACCATGATTCTTTCTATCATAATTTCGTGGAGTCCATTCTTTGCCATTAGTCTCAATAGTTATTGGGCTATCATCAATAATTGATGCCAAGGTGTATTTCTCAGGCTGAGATAATGCTGCCAAATAAACCATTGGCTTAACTACCGAGCCTATAGAGCGCTTAGCATCTAAGGCTCGATTAAACCCTGAATATCGAGGCTTTCTGCCGCCCACAACCGCTAGCACTTCACCCGTTTCCGGCTGCGTAACAACGACAGCCGCTTGCAGCTTTTCATCATCTCGAACACGTAGACCTTCAAGCATGGCTTGCTCTGCATGCCGCTGAATACGCGGATCAAAACTGGTATACACTTTTAAGCCATTCGAGGTCAGGTCACTGTTTTGATAAACCTCACGCAATTGCCGCTTCACTAAATCAATATAAGCAGGAAAGACATAATGTGATCGCGACTGTTTGCCTAAATTTAGCGGCTCTGCTTTTGCCCACTGCGCATCACTGACATCCAATAACTCACGCGTCACTAGCGTATCTAATATCCGATTACGACGATTAATAGCACGCTCAGGATGTCGCCAAGGGTCGTAATAAGTTGGGCCGCGCACCACAGCAATCAGTAGCGCCAAACGATCAATACTTAATTCCGCTAAGGGTCGATTAAAATAATGCAGACTTGCTAAACCAAAACCATGTATTCCACGATCACCCGCCTGCCCTAAATACACCTCATTAAGATACGCTTGCAAAATGGCTTCTTTATCATAATGAAACTCAAGCAGTAGCGACATCAGCGCTTCAGTCACCTTTCTACTAAGACTTCGCGTGCGAGTTAAATAATAATTTTTAACCAACTGCTGAGTAATAGTTGAGCCGCCCTGCACCACCGAACCGCTTTTTAAATTCTGTATTGCCGCACGAGCAATACCCACTGGTGATACGCCGCTATGATCATAAAAACGATGATCTTCGACCGCTATTAACGCCGCAACTAATAATGGCGGCACTTCTTGGATATTCACCAAAACTCGATCTTCTCGATGATTTGGATAAATGGCGCCAATTTCCATAGGCTCTAAGCGTAGCAATGGTAGAGCACTATTATTCAACTCACGAAGCTGAGTTAATTCGTTATTACGAAACACGACACGCGCTTGCTGAGGCTTTTCATCACCATCCCAAAAAGTATGGCCGCGCGAGTGCAACGTTACTTCATTGCCCTTACGATAATAGCTACCAGCACGCGTACTACCCCCTTGACGATAGCCAAGATCCTTAAGCTCTTGCTCAAATTCATTGGCTGAAATCGCCAAACCTTCAAACACCTCTAATGGCCGGGCATAAACACGCGCAGGCAGCTGCCATTTTTTACCCTCAAAGCTACTAGTAATGGTTGCATCCAAATAAATGACATAGGCAGTTAAGACAGTAGCGAGAACAAAATAAATTTTAAATGCAAATGGTCTAAAAAGTAGGCGAATAGTGGCTGCGAACCAAAACATAGGCGACCAAAAGCGGCGATTATCGCGGGTACTTTTACGGCCTTTCTTCGTGCGGGCTTTACTTGCTTTGGTCGAGTTGGCCATTTAAGGTGTGTCGCTTTAATGTTATTGAATAAAATGTTACTTAATAAGGTAAACAGAATAATCGGAGACGATAGTAATTACGATGAAAAAATATCACGTTTATGGAATGGGTGCTGCATTAGTTGATACTGAGCTCGATGTGACTGATGCGGATTTAACCAATATGCAGGTAGACAAAGGCTTAATGACCTTGGTCGATCAGGCACGTCAGGCTGAATTATTAGGCCATCTTGAGAATCACTTGGTTCACTCTAAGCGCGCCAGTGGCGGCTCTGCGGGCAATACAATAATTGCGACGAGTTATTTTGGTGGCCGCACCTTTTTTAGCGGTAAAGTAGCCAACGATGAAAACGGCGACTTTTATATGCAAGATATGCGTAATGCCGGCGTCGACACTGTGGCTGTAGCTGCCGAAGATGGCGTGACGGGTAAGTGTTTAATTCTTATTACCCCCGATGCTGAACGCTCAATGAATACCTTTTTAGGCGCGAGTGAAACGTTTTCGGCCCGCGAGTTAGATGAGCAAGCTATTTCTGATTCTGAATATTTGTATATCGAAAGTTATTTAGTGACATCAGATAGTGGCCGAGCGGCGGCTATACAGGCAAGAGAAACTGCGCAGAAGAACGGTACTAAAATTGCGATTAGCTTTTCTGATCCTGGCATTATTGCTTACTTCGGTGATGGCGTTAAAGCCATTATGGGTAACAAAGTTGATTTGGTTTTTTGTAATCATGATGAGGCTTTAAGTTTTTCTAAGGTTGATAATATTAGTGATGCTATTGAAGCGATTAAGCTGGTTGCTAATGAGTTCGTGATTACCTTAGGTGCTAAGGGTGCTTTGATTTTTGATGGTAATGAGTTGATTTCGATTAGCGGTGTAGAGGTTGATGCTGTTGATACGAATGGTGCTGGTGATATGTTTGCTGGGGCTTATCTTTATGGCATTACGCATGCGATGTCACGTGAAGCGGCGGGAGATTTTGCGAGTGCGGCGGCGGCGAAGGTGGTTTCTCAATATGGGCCGAGGCTGGCGGCTGATGACTATCGAGCGATAGTTAAATTATTTAGTTAATTTTTTTGGGCGGCTAGTGAATTTAGCATGCTTTTTTGGTGTGCTAACTTTGAATGGAGTTGAACCCTAATTCGTTATATATTTTATATCTAGACGTCAGAATTTTGTGTGTGTATTTTTAGTGGTGATGGTATGTTCTGATATTTCATTTCTCTTGTTTGAGTTTTAAGGTCAAGGTCGTCGGGGGTGGCCCGACAGCCAGTCACTTTTTTCTTCAGCCAAAAA